>NZ_JBWKCM010000008.1:173694-258855 GCF_056436485.1 Streptomyces sp. NPDC043746
ACCCCCCTTCCGCCTCCTCCCCCCGCCCCCCCCCCCACCCCCCCCGCTTCCGCGTGCCCGGGGAGAAGGGCGGCCAGGGGGAGCCGCCCGCTCCGACCGCTCCGCTCCGACCGCTCCGCTCCGACCGCTCCGCTCCGACCGCTCCGCTCCGACCGCTCCGCTCCGACCGCTCCGCTCCGACCGCTCCGCTCCATTCGCGCCGCTGCGTTCACTTCGCGTCGGAGTACCGCTCCGCCACCACCGTGGTGAACGGGAACCGCACCGGGGTCTCCCCGAAGACGATCCGTCCGGCCTGCTCGCCGGCGGCACCGATCGCCGCGGTCACGGCGGCGCTCTCCTCGACCGGGCAGTGCACGATCACCTCGTCGTGCTGGAAGAAGACCAGCTCGGCGCGGAGCCCCTGGTCGTGGAGGGTGCGGCGCAGCCCGGCCAGGAGGAGCAGGGCCCAGTCGGCGGCGCTGCCCTGGACCACGAAGTTCCGGGTGAAGCGGCCGCGGGCCCGGGCCGGCCCGCCGTCGGAGGAGGGCTCGCCGCCCTCCTGGGGGATGCCCGCCTCCTCGTCCTGGCCCGCCGAGGCGACCGGCGGGCTGGTGCGGCCCAGCCAGGTCCGCACCGTCCGCCCCTCCTCACCGGCCCGGGCCGCGTCGTCCACGTAGGCGACGGCGAGCGGGAAGCGGCGGCGCAGGGCGGCCAGGTTCTTCAGCCCGTCCCCGGACGTCTGGCCGTAGATCGCGCCGAGCAGTGCCAGCTTGGCGTGTTCGCGGTCGCCGTGGAACGCCCGGTCGGAGAGGGCTCTGTAGAGGTCGCCGTCCTGACCGGCCACCTCCATCAGGCCCCGGTCGCGGGAGATCGCGGCCAGCACCCGCGGCTCCAGCTGGTCGGCGTCCGCGACGACCAGCCGCCACTCCTCGTCGGCGACGACGGCCTGCCGGATGACCTTGGGGATCTGGAGGGCCCCGCCGCCGTTGGTCGTCCAGCGGCCGCTGACCGTGCCGCCCGGCTGGTACTCGGGGTGGAAGCGGCCCTCGCGCACCCAGTCCTGGAGCCAGCTCCAGCCGTGGGCCGTCCAGATCCGGTACAGCTTCTTGTACGCGATCAGCGGCTCGACCGCCGGGTGGTCCAGCCCCTCCAGCTCCCACCGCCGGGTCGACTTCACCGCGATCCCCGCTCGCGCGAACGCCTTCACCACATCGGCGGGCAGATCGGGCCGGACCCTTCTGCCGAATGCCGCCGACACCTCGTCCGCCAGCTCCGCCAGCCTGCGGGGCTCGCCCCCGCCCGCGTACCGCTCGCCCAGCAGCCCGTGCAGCACCTCCCGGTGCACATCGGCCCGCCAGGGCAGCCCCGCCCGGTGCATCTCGGCCGCGACGAGCATCCCCGCCGACTCCGAGGCGGTCAGCAGCCGCATCCGGTCCGGGTGCTCGGCCGTGCCGTGGCGGCGCATCTGGTCCGCGTAGACCCGCAGCAGCCCCTCGAAGGGGACCCCGGGGCCGGAGGACGGCTCGAAGAGGGAGGACTGGGAGCCGGGTTCGGCCGAGCGGGCGGGCGGGTCCGGCGGCACGGGCGCGTTCTCCAGCCGGGCCAGCGCGGCGGCGGCGGACCGGGGCTCGCCGAGCCGTCCCGCGTGCCCGAGCAGCAGGAGCTCGGCGCACTCGACGTCGTAACACCGCTCGACGCGGACCCCGGCGGCGAGCAGCCGGGGGTAGATCCCGTCCGTGGACCGCCAGACCCACCGCCCCACCCCGGGCCGGGAGCGGACGGACTCGACGAGATCGGGCTCGGCCAGCACGGGACCGGCGGGCGTGCCGTCCGCCGCCAGCGGAACGAGCAGCGCTCCGCCCCCGTCCGCGGCCGCCACCGCCCACCGTTCGGTCATGGAGATGAGTCTGGCACCCGCCACTGACACCGCCCCGGAGCCGGGCCGCCCGCCGTGAGCGGCCGACCGGGCTCGGCCGAGCCGGGAGCGGTCCGCCTACCCTGGGCGGATGGAATCGGTGATCGACCAGGCCTGCGCGGCGGCGCTGTACGCGGAGGGGGACGCGGCCCTGGACACCGGGGCCTCCCTGCTCGCCGCCGCCCCGGACGCGGACGACGCGCTGCACCGGCGCGGCGAGGAGTTCGTGACCCGGGCCTGGGGGAGGGGCTGGCTCCCCGCCGACCTGATCCGCTTCGTCCGGCTGGAGCTGGACGAGCGGCGGGCGGTGCTGGCGGCCACGCTGATCGCCGCCGAGACCGCCCGGTACGGGGAGCTGCCGCCCCGCTGGCGGGCCCAGCTCGCCGAACTGCCCGGCCGACCGCCCGCACCGCGGAACAAGCCGGACCGGTTCAGCTACGCCTTCGACCTGCTGGAGCTGTTCCGGCTGCTGCTCCGGCTCCCCGCGATCGAGCCCGTCGGCCCGGTCCCCGGCACCGCCGCCGACCACCTCCACCACCCGCCCGCAGCGGACGAGCCCCGCATGCTCACCCGGATCCGGGCGCTGCTGGCCAAGGCGGAGGCGACCGGCTTCCCGGAGGAGGCCGAGGCGCTGACGGCCAAGGCGCAGGAACTGACGGCCCGGCACAGCATCGACGAGGCGCTCCTCGCCGCCCGCGGTCACAGCACCGGCAGCCCCGGGGCGTGCCGGATCGGGGTGGAGCCCCCGTACGAGAGCGCGAAGGCGATCCTGCTCGACGCCGTGGCCTGTGCCAACCGCTGCCAGGCCGTGTGGAACGGCGAGCTGGGCTTCAGCACCGTCGTGGGCTTCGAGCCGGACCTGGAGGCCGTCGAGCTGCTGTTCACCTCGCTGCTGGTGCAGGGGACGGCGGCGATGACCCGGGCGGAGGCCGGCCAGCGCGCCTCCGGCCGCAAGCGGACCAAGACCTTCCGGCAGTCGTTCCTCATGGCGTACGCGCAGCGGCTCGGCTCCCGGCTCGCGGACAGCGCCGAACGGGCCACGGCGGAGGCCGGCGCGGACACGGCCACGGACGCGGCCACCGGCGCCGCCACCCCCACCGGCCTGCTCCCCGTCCTCGCCGCGCGGGACGTCGCCGTCACCGAGGCCACCGAGCGGATGTTCCCCCGGACCGCCTCCACCCGGGTCCGGGGCGCCACCGACCTGGACGGCTGGAACCACGGCACCGAGGCAGCCGACCGGGCCCGCGTGGGCGGCTCCCGGAAGGGCCCGCACGGACGCGACGGTGGCGAAATCACGGCGTAAGTCAGGCTTGTCTGTTATTCGGGCTAGGCTCGGCCCATGAGCTGGCTCCGGGCGCTGAAGGAGACCGCCCGCTCGGGGCTGGAGATCGAGCGGCAGCGACTCGAACCGCTCATCGCCTTCCGCGGGGCGGCCGGACTCGCCCTCGTCGTCGGCACGAGCCTGGTCCTCTTCGGGCCGGAGATCGCGGCCAGCTCGGCGTTCGGCGCCTTCCAGGCGGCCATCGCCACCTTCCAGCGCAGCTGGCGCCCGCGCCCCGTGCTCGCCCTCGTCTCCGGGGCCAGCCTCGCCGTCTCGACGTTCCTCGGCTATGTCTCCGCCTCGCACGCCGTGGTGTTCCTCTGCCTCCTCGGCCTGTGGACCCTTCTCTCCGGCCTGGCCTGGGCGGCGGGCCCGACGGGCGGGATCATCGCCTCGTCCAACGTCGCGATCATGCTGGTCACGATCACCCTGCCCACCTCCGTCGTGGACGCCGCCGCCCATGCCGGGATGATCCTGGTCGGCGGGGTGGTCCAGGCGGCGCTGATCGTCCTGTTCCCGATCCGCCGATGGGGCGCCCAGCGCGACGCCCTCGCCGACGCGCTGGCCGCCGAGGCCGACTACGCCCGTCGGCTGCGCCTCGACCCGGTCGCCCCCTTCGACCCGCTGCCCCTGATGACCGCCCGCAGCGCCGCCGCCGTCACCCCGCGCCAGGCCCGCCGCCGCCCCGCCGAGCTGCAGGGCGCCCGGGGCGTCGCGGAACGGCTGCGCCCGGTCCTCGCCTCGCTGGCCGACCCGGCGATGGGGGTGCCCGCCGACGGCCTGGAGCGGGCCTGGGTGAACGAGCTGCTGGGCGCGGCCGGCTCCGTGCTCGACGCCGCCGCCCGGGCCGTCCGGCACGGCGAACCCGTCCACCTCTCCGCCACCGACCTCGGCGTCCTCAAGACCCCCGACAACGACGTGATCCTCGTCGGCCCCGCCCTCCGCGCCGCCGACCGGCTCGCCGCCCTGCTCGACGACGTCCTGGAGATCGCGGAGGGCACCGGCACCGACAGCGGGCTCCCCGAGAACCTCGCCCCCGACACCCGCCACCGCCCCACCCTGCTGCGGCTCGTGCCGGTCGTGCTCAAGGCGATCCGCCGGGAGCTGCATCACGGCTCCCCGATCCTGCGCCACGCGATCCGGGTCGCCGTGGTCGCGGTGTGCGGGTACTTCGTGGGTGAGGCGATGCCGCTCGGCCACGGCTACTGGGCGCCGATGACCGCCGTCATGGTGATGCGCCCGGAGTTCTCGCAGACCTACGGCCGCTCCGTGGCCCGCTTCGGCGGCACCCTCGTCGGCGTCGGCCTCGCCACCGCGATCGTGCAGACCGCCCACCCCGACGCCCGGCTCTCCGCGCTGCTGTCGGTGGTCTGCGCCGGGCTGATGTACCTGCTGATGCGGACCGGGTACGCGGTCAGCCAGGTCTGCGTCACCGCCTATGTCGTCTTCCTGCTCGGCATGGCGGGCGACGACTGGTCCCAGACCGTCACCGAACGCATCGTGCTCACGCTGGTCGGCGGGCTCCTCGCGATGATCGCGTACGCCCTCTACCCGGCCTGGGAGACCCCGCGGCTGCGCAACCGGCTGGCCGAGTGGCTGGTGGCGGACGGGCGGTACGCGGCGACGGTGGTCGACCGGTACGCCGACCCGGCCCACCGCGACCTGGAGGAGGTGCGGGACGCCCTCATCGCCACCCGGGAGGCCAGGGTCGCCTGGCAGGAGGCACTGGCGACCGCCCAGCACGAACCCGTACGCCACCGGGGCATCTCCCGGGCCGCCGCCACCGACGCCCAGCACGCCCTGGCGCAGCTCGGCCGCTCCGCGATGGTGCTGGAGGCCCACCTCCCGGCCCGGTCGGCCGACCCCGTGCCCGGCGCCGCCCAGCTGGCGGAGGCGTTGCGCCGGGCCACCGAGAAGGGCGCCAAGGCCGTACGGGAGCGGCGGCTGCCCGACTGGCAGCCCGTGGTGGACGCGGTCGCCCACTGGGACGTGGCGACCCCGGCGGAGGACGGTACGACCCCGGTGGGCGACCCGGTGGTGCGCCGGGGCGCGGCCCTGCTCCTGCAGGCGCTGGAGGAGTTCACCCGCGCCCTGGACGAACGCGGCGGCTCCACCCGGGTGAGCAGCACCCTCTCGGAGCGCTGAGCCCTGCTCCCGTACGAACCGCTCCCGCACGGGGCCCTCGTGCGAAGCGCTCCCGCACGGGCTGTTCTCAGGAGGACGGCAGCTCGGGCATCTCCGGAAGCGTCGGCAGGCCCGAGGGCAGATCCGAAGGCAGCGACGGCAGATCCGTCGGCAGCTTGCCCTGTTCGGCCTTGGACAGGGTGTCCTTCAACCCGCCGTCCCAGGACAGGACCAGCTTCCTGCCGTCGTTGGACTCGATCGTGCCCATCGTGCGGCCCGTGGAGCCGCCGGTGCACTTCAGCGCGAGCATCACCTCGCCCATGTCCTTCACATCGCCCTGGCACACCGCCTGGTCGGCGACGAGGGCGACCTTGCCCGCGGTGATGGAGACGGTGACGTTCTTGCCGTCGGTCAGCCCCACCCAGGTGCCCTCCAGCGCAGCGGCGTCCACGCCGGAGCCCTTCGCGTCCTGGCCGTCCCCGGGCTTCGCGCTCGACGCGGCGTCCGGGCCCGGGCCCTTGCCCGTGTCGTCGTCGCTGCCGCACGAGGTCAGCGTCAGCGCGGCGGCCAGTGCGGCCACCACGACACCGGCGGTGGTTGCGAACCTGGTCACGTGGAGTTCCCCCTTGCTGTTTCTCCGGTCGAAAGACCGCGTCACGTTACCAAGGTTCCTCTCATCAACTCCGTTGAGCGGGAGCGAAATAGGCGTGCCGTTCGTCTCTCCTCCGGGACGTATCCCTTCCGGGGCCCCCTCCGGACGGAAAGTCTGTAATCACGGCAACACCCGGCGTGCACGTGCATCTGCTCATGCATTGGCATATGAACAGAGCTATGATCCGATCTAGTTGACACTTGCACCTTGCAACTCGGGGAGCGTCCTGTGCACCACGTGTACAACGGCATGGCGGCCACAGAGCTTCACGGAGTCGTCTGGCAGAAGAGCAGGCACAGCAACTCGCAGGGATCCTGCGTGGAGTTCGCGAAACTGCCCGGAGGGGATGTGGCGATGCGGAACTCACGCCATCCCGACGGGCCCGCACTCGTCTATACACCGGCCGAGATCGAGGCCTTGCTGCTCGGTGTCAAGGACGGCGAGTTCGACCATCTGGCGACCGGCGGCTGAACCGCTCCGGCCGCCGGGGGCCGGCTCGCTCCGGCGGTCCAGGCGGCCCGGCAGTCCAGCGGTACAGGCGGTCCCGGACCGCCTCAGGGCCCCGAGGTCCCCTCACGCCCCGCTCTTCGCACAGTCCGAAAGCCGGAAAAGGGCCCAGACCACCTTGCCGTACAGCGGCACCGACGGGAACTCGCCGGCCGACGCGGGCGAGGGGTGCCACCCCCAGCTGTCGCTGACGCACTCCACCAGGAACAGGCCCCGGCCCGATTCGGCCGAATCCGCCGCCTCGCCCGCCACCGGGCTCTTCCGGCTGGGGTCGCGCACCGCGCAGACCAGCCGCGAACTCCAGCGCATCAGATGGAGGCGCACCGGCGGGTCCTGGAACTCCCGGGGCGGCTCACTGGGCAGCGCGTGCCGCAGGGCGTTGGTGACCAGCTCGGAGACCACGAGGGCGACATCGTCGAAGCGGTCGCTCAGCTCCCACCGGTCCAGGGTGGACCGGGTGAACTGCCGTGCTCCGCCGACCGCTTCGTAGCGGGCGGGCAGGGCGCAGGAGGCCGAGCCGGCGACCCCTGAGGGGTCGGTCGGGGGAAGCCCCTGCCGTAACGGCTCGAGCATCGTCGATCCATTCGTCCCCATACGAGGCACTCCCGGGATTCGCGGCTGTAGCGGCACTGCCTGTCGGCGGTACTGCGGGGGGTACAGCGGCACAACACGAGCACGCAGGTGCGCAGGGGCCATGCTTCCCAATGCGCAGGGCAGATGCAAGGGCAGATGCACGTGCACGCGCCGGACCTGCCCGATACCGTGGTGATTCCGGGGTATTTCTTCCGCCGGGCAGTTTCGGAGCTTTCCGGACGTCTTCCCATTTCCGTAATCGAATGAGTACGGGCTGAAGCGTTTTGGTGGCAGAATCCTTGGCTTCGGGGTCGAGATGTTCTGGGGGCGCCCCGAGTGCCCGGTAGGCGATGGGGAGGGTCGGGTCGGTGTCGGCAGGCGAGTCGAGTGGATCAGTGGTGCGGCGCATCCTGCTGGGCTCTCAGCTCAGAAGGCTGCGGGAGTCGCGCGGCATCACCCGTGAGGCGGCCGGCTACTCCATCCGGGCCTCCGAATCGAAGATCAGCCGCATGGAGTTGGGACGGGTGAGCTTCAAGGCCAGGGACGTCGAGGATCTGCTCACGCTCTACGGTGTCGCGGACGTCGCGGAGCGCGATGCGCTCCTCGGCCTGGCGCGCGAGGCCAACGTGGCGGGTTGGTGGCACAGTTACGGCAATGCGCTGCCCGGCTGGTTCCAGACCTATGTGGGTCTGGAGGGGGCGGCCTCTCTCATCCGTATCTATGAAGTCCAGTTCGTGCACGGTCTGTTGCAGACCGAGGCCTACGCCCATGCCGTCGTCTCCCGCGGTATGCGCGGAGCGTCGGACGCCGACATCGAGCGCCGGGTCGCGCTGCGCCTGGAGCGCCAGAAGGTGCTCGTCTCCGAGCGGGCGCCGGTCCTCCACGCCGTGCTGGACGAAGCCGCGCTCCGTCGCCCGTACGGCGAACGCGAAGTGATGCGCGGCCAGTTGCGGCATCTGATCGATATGTCGGAGCAGCCGAACATCACCCTGCAAGTGATGCCCTTCAGTTACGGAGGGCATGCGGGTGAGAGCGGTTCGTTCGCGATGCTGCGATTCCCGGAATCCGATCTGTCGGACATTGTCTATTTGGAGCAGCTGACAAGTGCGCTCTATCTGGACAAGCCCGAGGAGGTCGCGCAGTACGAAAAGGCCATGGAGTGCCTGCGCAAGGACAGTCCCGGGCCGGAGGAGAGTCGCGATCTTCTGCGCGGACTCCTCCAACTGACGTGATTAATCGTTACGATGACGTCGCATCAGGAGTCTGCGAACGCCTGCAGTAAGGGATTGCATGTCCTTCTTCCATGAACTGGCCCACCAGTACATCGATGGCGAGTGGCGCACGGGCAGCGGCTCATGGGACATCATCGATTTCAATCCCTACAACGGCGAGAAGCTCGCGGCCATCACCGTGGCGACCGCGCTGGAGGTCGACCAGGCCTACCGGGCGGCCGAGCGGGCGCAGCGTGAGTGGGCCGCCACCAATCCGTACGAGCGGCGGGCCGTCCTGGAGCGGGCCCTGCGCATCGTGGGGGAGCGCACCGAGGAGATCGTCGAGGCGATCATCGACGAGTTGGGCGGCACCCGGCTGCGCGCGGCATACGAGGTCCGGGGCGCGACGGAGGTGCTGCGCGAGGCGATCCGGCAGTCGCTGCGCCCCAGCGGCCGACTGCTGCCCGCGGTCTCCGACGGCCGGGAGAACCGCCTCTACCGGCTCCCCGTCGGCGTCATAGGCGTGATCAGCGCCTTCAACTTCCCCTTCCTGGTGACGATGAAGTCCGTCGCGCCCGCCCTCGGGCTCGGCAACGCGGTCGTCGTGAAACCCCACCAGAGCGCGCCCGTCGTGGGCGGCGGGCTGATCGCGAAGATCTTCGAGGACGCCGGGCTGCCGACCGGACTGCTCAATGTCCTGATCACCGACAGTGCCGAGATCGGTGACACGTTCATCGAGCACCCCGTACCCAAGGTGATCTCGTTCAGCGGCTCCGACCGGGTCGGCCGCCACATAGCGGGCATCGCCGCCGGTCACCTCAAGCGGACCATCCTCGAACTGAGCGGCAACAGCGCCCTGGTGGTGCTGGAGGACGCCGACATCGACTACGCGGTCCGGGCGGCGGTCTTCAGCCGCTTCCTCCACCAGGGCCAGATCAGCATGGCGGCCAACCGCATCCTGGTGGACCGGGCGGTGGCCGAGGAGTTCACCGCGCGCTTCACCGCCGCCGTGGCCGCCCTCAAGTCCGGCGACCCGCGGGATCCGGAGACCCGGATCGGCCCTGTCGTCGACGCCCTGACCGCCGACGCCCTGACCGCCCTGGTCGACCGGGCCGTCGCGGACGGAGCCACCGCGCTCGTACGGGGGAGGACCCGCGGCAACGTCGTGGAGCCGACCGTCCTCACCGACCTCCCCGAGAACTCCCCGCTGCCGGGGCAGGAGATCCTCGGCCCGGTGGCCCTGCTGATGACGTTCGACGGCGAGGACGAGGCCGTACGGATCGTCAACGACAGCCCCTACGGACTGAGCGGCGCCGTGCACACGGGCGACGCGGAGCGCGGGGTGCGGTTCGCGCAGCGGATCGTCAGCGGGATGTTCCACGTCAACGACTCGACCGTCCAGGACGATCCGTTGGTGGCGTTCGGCGGCGAGAAGACGTCCGGCGTGGGGCGGCTGAACGGCGAGGCGGTCGTGGAGGCGTTCACGACGCAGAAGTGGCTGTCGATCCAGCACGGCCGTGCGGTCTTCCCCTTCTGACCTCCTCCGGCCTCCGCGGACGCTTCCCTTCCGACCGCCCGGGCTACCCTGATCAACGGTGAACAGGAAGGGGTGGGCGCCATGTCCGCGATCCGGCTGCTGGTCCTCGGCGCTGTGCGGATGCACGGCCGCGCGCACGGCTACCAGGTCCGCAACGACCTGGAGTACTGGGGTGCCCACGAGTGGTCCAACGCCAAGCCCGGGTCGATCTACCACGCCCTGAAGCAGATGGCGAAGCAGGGGCTGCTCCTCGCGCACGAGACGGCCCCCTCCACGGTCGGCGGCCCGCCGCGTACCGAGTACGAGGTCACGGAGGAGGGGCTCGCGGAGTACCGCACCCTCCTGCGCGACGCGATCCGCTCGTACGACCAGGACCTCGACGTCCTCTCGGCGGCGATCGGGTTCATCGTCGACCTGCCCCGCGAGGAGGCGGTCGCGCTGCTCAAGGAGCGGGTGGAGGGCATGAAGGTGTGGCGGGACTCGGTCACCGAGTACTACACGCCGGAGGAAGGGCCCGAATCCCTCGGCCACATCGGCGAGATCATGAACCTGTGGGTGCACTCGGCCGACGCGGGTGCGGAGTGGACCCGGGGGCTGATCGAGCGGATCGAGGGCGGCGCGTACACCTTCGCGGGCGAGGGCGAACCGTTCGTCGGGGTGCTGGCCGAGGGCGAGGAGAACCCGTACGCGACAGGTGTGCCGGACCCTGGGGACGACGGCTAATCAAGTTTGACCAATGGATGGACCCGATTTACCCTTGGGTCGCTAGTCAAGTTTGACTACATGGCTGCGGAAGGATGGCGGGGAGCATGACCGAAGCGATCGTCCTGGACGGTGTCCGCAAGAGGTACGGGGGCAAGCGCGCCCTCGACGGGCTGGACCTCGCGGTCGGCGCCGGTACCGTCCACGCGGTGCTCGGCAGCAACGGGGCGGGCAAGACCACCGCCGTACGGATCATGTCGACGCTGCTGCGCCCCGACGCGGGCCGGGTGACGGTGGCCGGGTTCGACGTCCGGGAGCGGGCCTTGGACGTACGCCGCAGGATCGGCCTGCTCGGGCAGCACGCAGCGGTGGACGAACAGCTCGGGGGGCGGCAGAACCTGGAGATGTTCGGGCGGCTGTACCACCTGGGCGCACGCCGGGCGGGCAGCCGGGCCGACGAACTCCTGAACCGCTTCGGGCTCGCGGACACCGGGCGCAAGGCGGTCAAGCAGTACAGCGGAGGGATGCGCCGACGGCTCGACCTGGCCGCCTCGCTGATCACCGACCCGACCGTCCTCTTCCTCGACGAGCCCACGACCGGGCTCGACCCGCGCGGTCGGGCCGAGGTCTGGGACGCCGTACGGTCCCTGGTCAAAGGCGGCACCACCGTCCTGCTGACCACGCAGTACCTGGAGGAGGCGGACCAGCTGGCCGACCGGATCTCCCTGATCGACGAGGGCAGGGTCGCCGCCGAAGGCACCGCCGACCAGCTCAAGGCGCTCGTCGGCGGCGACCGGATCGACGTCGTCCTGCGCGACGCGGCCCGCCTGGCGGAGGCGGCCGCGCTGCTGGGCGCCGGGTACCCGGTTCTCGACCCGGACCGCCGACTGGTCAGCGCCCCGGCCCCGGACCGGATGGCGGCCCTCACCGGAGCGGTCCGGGTGCTCCAGGAGGCGGGCATCGAGGCGGAGGACATCGCGGTGCGCCGCCCGACGCTGGACGAGGTGTTCCTCTCCCTGACGGGAAGGCCCGCCGCTGGCCGCCGTGCACGCGGGGCGGGCGACCGTCCGGCACGCGGTACGGGTGAACGCACGGCACACGGGAGGGGCGAACGCGAGGCGTACGAGACGGGTGAACGCGCGGCGCGCGAGACGGGGGCGGCGGCATGAGCGCGACGACGGCTCACGGTGACAGCCTGGACGCGACCACACCCCCGAAAGAGGGCTCCGGCGGCGGCCGTCTCGCCTGGGCCCTGGCCGACTCCTGGACGATGACCCGCCGCGAGCTCGCCCACTGGGCCCGTCGGCCCGTCGAGGTGGTCGTGGGTCTGGCCTTCCCGGTGATGCTGCTCCTGATGTTCACGTACCTGGTCGGTGGCGGCCGGGGTGTGGACGGAGACCCCACTGAGTTCCTGGTCCCCGGGATGCTCGCGCTGACCATGGCCTTCGGCCTGGAGGGCACGATGCTCGCGGTCACCCAGGACCTGAACAGGGGCGTGATCGACCGGTTCCGGGCCCTGCCGATGGTCCCGGGCGCGGTCCTGGTCGGCCGCAGCGCCGCGGACATGCTCCAGTCGGTGGCCGCGCTCGCCGTGATGGCCGGGGTCGGCCACGCGGTCGGCTGGCGCTGGCACAACGGCGCCTCGGCGGCGCTGGCCGCGGTGGGGCTGCTGCTCCTGCTCCGGTTCGCGATGCTCTGGGTCGGCATCCACCTGGCCCTGGTGGCGGGCCGCCCCGAGCTGGTCACGGCGGTCCAGATCCTGGTCTGGCCCGTCGGCTTCCTCTCCAACGTCTTCGCCGCCCCGGCGTCGATGCCGGGGTGGCTGGGCGCGATGGTCGAGTGGAACCCGATGTCCGCCACCGCCACCGCCGTACGGGAGCTGTTCGGCAACCCGGGCGGCGCCACCGGCTCCTGGGCCGCCGAGCACGCCCAACTCCTCGCCGTACTCTGGCCGCTGGCGATCATCGCCGTGTTCTTCCCGCTGGCGGTCGGGAAGTTCGCCCGCCTCAGTCGCTAGCGACGGGGGTGTCAGTGGTGGAATGCCGTCCGGGCCGTCCGGTCGTGGCTCAACGGGTGCTTCTGCGACCGCAGTTCGGGGAGCAGCAGCTTGAGGTCCTCGATCAGCAGGGCGGCCAGGTCGGAGGAGAAGCCGTTGCGGCAGACCACCCGCAGCACCGACAGGTCCTGGCGGTTGGCGGGGAAGGTGTACGCCGGGACCAGCCATCCGTGCTCGCGCAGCCGGCGGGAGACGTCGAAGACGTCGTACGCGTGGACGTCCGGGTTCGTCGTGAAGGCGAAGACCGGCAACTCGTCCCCCCGGGTGAGGAGTCGGAAGTCGCCCAGCTCCGCCACCGCCCGGGACAGTCCGCAGGCCACGTCCCGGGCGGACTGCTGGACCGCCCGGTAGCCGTCGCGTCCCAGGCGCAGGAACGTGTAGTACTGGGCGACCACCTGCGCCCCGGGCCGCGAGAAGTTCAGCGCGAAGGTCGGCATGTCGCCGCCCAGGTAGTTGACCCGGAAGACCAGCTCCTCCGGCAGCTCGTCCGACGTACGCCACAGGGCCCAGCCGACGCCCGGGTAGACCAGCCCGTACTTGTGGCCCGAGGTGTTGATCGACGAGACGCGCGGCAGCCGGAAGTCCCACGTCAGTTCCGGGTCGAGGAAGGGCGCCACCATCCCGCCCGAGGCCCCGTCGACATGGACGGGGACATCGAGGCCGGTGCGCTCCTGGAGGGCGTCCAGGGCCGCGCACAGGTCCGCGACGGGCTCGTAGGAGCCGTCGAAGGTGGAGCCCAGGATCCCGACGACCCCGATCGTGTTCTCGTCGCACAGCTCGGCGGCGGCCTGCGGGTCGAGATGGAAGCGCTCGCCGTCCATCGGGACCTGGCGGGCCTCCACCTCCCAGAAGGTGCAGAACTTCTCCCAGCACACCTGCACGTTGACGCCCATCACCAGATTGGGCCGGGCTGTCGCCGGATAGCGGTCCGCGTTCCGCTTGGCCCAGCGGCGCTTGAGGGCGAGCCCGGCCAGCATGCACGCCTCGCTCGACCCGGTGGTCGAACACCCCACGGCGGCCGCCGGATCCGGCGCGTTCCACAGGTCCGCGAGCATCGCCACGCACCGCCGCTCCAGCTCGGCGGTGCGCGGGTACTCGTCCTTGTCGATCATGTTCTTGTCCTGGCACTCACCCATCAGCACCCCGGCCTGGGGCTCCATCCAGGTGGTCACGAAGGTGGCCAGGTTGAGCCGGGAGTTGCCGTCGAGCATCAGCTCGTCATGGACCAGCCGGTACGCCGTCGGGGGAGGCAGCGGCCCGTCGGGGAGCTTGTGCCGGGGCGGGGCGGTGTTCATCGCCGCCGTCGGATCGGCCTCGCCGTAGAAGGGGTTGAGGGCGAGCCTGCGCCGCTCCTCGGAGTGTTCGTCCCGCCGCGGGTGGGCGCCTCGGTGGAGCGGCATGGGGGAGTCCTCTTCCTCGGCTCGGGTTTCTGCGGCTCGCGGTCTCTCAGCTCCCGACAAGGCCTCCGTCGGAAGATCAGCGGTGGTGCGCATCCGTATACGGCGCTACGAAGCCGACGATACGGACATGTGTGAGGTCCGGCGCGCCGGAAGGGGCCACCCGCTCGGGTGCGTCCTCCCGGTCTCGTTCCCGTACGCGAACGTGCTCCTGCACGCGTACGGGAGAGGGAACCGGAACGGAGAAGCCTCACCGCAGTGCCTTCCCCTCCCCGTCCAGCTGCATCTGGGCCCGCCCGGTCACCAGCAGCCAGGCCGGCAGGGTGGCGGCGCAGAGCAGCGGCAGTACGGACGCGTCGCTGACCAGCACCGCCGCCGTGAACAGGCTCAGCCACCCCTGACGGGTCACGGCGAGCAGCACGCCCAGCACCGCGCAGGAGACGGCGAGCGCCGGTGGCACCGCCCCGACCAGGGCATGGGCGCAGAGCCCGAGCGCCACCCCCGCGAAGACCGCCGGGAAGATCCGCCCGCCCCGGAAGCCGCAGGTGGCCGCCACCACCAGTGCGGCCATCTTCACGACCGCCATCACCGCGAACTCCCCGGCCGACCACCCGTCCGGGTCCCCCGCGATCTCCTTCACCTCGTCCAGCCCCTTGAAGAGGGTGAGGTGGCCGCCCAGTGCCCCGAGCAGCCCCAGCGCCAGCCCGCCGAGCGTCAGCGCGAGCACCGGGTACCGCAGCGCCCGGAAGGCCCGGTGCGCCCACGGGAACGCGTACACCGCCAGCAGGCCGAGGAGCGCGCCCGCCGAGGCGATCAGCAGGGCGGCGAGCAGATCGCCCCAGTGCGGCCCGGAGTAGCCGGGGAGCGAGAGGTCGAAGCTGGGCTCCGCGATCAGCGACATGGTCAGCGCACCGGCCGTACCGGCCGCGAGCGGGGCGAAGAGCCGGTCCCAGAACACCCCGGGGCCCGGCCGCGAGGCCAGCGTCTCGGAGAGGATCAGCGCGGCGGCGATCGGCGTGCCGAAGAGCGCCCCCACCGTTCCGGCCGCCGCGAGCGCCACCCACAGCTCGGCCGGTGCGCCGGGCGCGGCCCGTCGGCCGAGCCAGTAGGCGAGCGCGATGTTGGCGGCGGTGATCGGGTTCTCCGGTCCGAGGCTCACCCCGCCCGCCAGCGCCAGCATGGTCACCAGGAGCAGCCCGGGGACGACGCTCGGCCGCATCGGGGCGTCCACCAGCCCGGTGGTGGCCGGGTCGGGCCCGCCGTGCCCGGGGGCGGCCCGCAGGACCAGGCCCACCGCGAGCCCGGTCGCGGTGAGCATGACGATCATCCAGAGCGCGGAGTACCGCCCCACGCCGAGCGCGTCGGGCAGGGTCTCCCAGAGCACGTCCTGGAGTCGCTCGGCCAGGAGACTGACCCCGAGCAGGACCAGCGCGCAGACCACACCGACGGCGATCGCGGGCAGGACGAGCGGCGCGAGCCGCCGGGCGGGGGCGGCGGCGGGGTGCGGGGGAGCGGTGGACGGGGGCGCGGGGGGTTCAGGTGCAGCCACCGGCTCACCATAGATTCACAAGATGCGTGAATCGGTCATAACGCCTCAATGGCGGCCCGGATGGCGTCACGCCACCCCGCGCCGCCCCTCCCCGCCCTCACACCTTGCCGCTCCCCGCCGCTGTCCCCCGCCGTCACCCAGCCGTCACACCTTGCTGATCACCGCGGCCGTCCCGTACGCGCAGACCTCCGTTCCCACGTCCGCCGCCTCCGTCACGTCGAACCGCATCATCAGCACCGCGTTGGCGCCCCGTGCCCGCGCCTGCTCCACCAGCCGGTCCATCGCCTGGTTGCGGGTCTCGACCAAGGTCTTGGTCAGCCCCTTCAGCTCGCCGCCGATCATCGACTTCAGCCCGGCGCCGATCTGGCTGCCGAGGTGGCGCGACCGTACCGTCAGCCCGAAGACCTCACCGATGACCTGCGTCACCCGATACCCCGGCACGTCGTTGGTGGTGACGACCAGCACGTCCGCCTGGGCGGTCTGCCCGCCGCCGAATTCCTCAATGCCCATGTCCGTGGTACCTCCTGCGATCCGCTTCGGCCTACTCCGCAGGATGCGCATTCCCGCTGTGCGCCGCTGGAACCACAGGCATCCGCCTGGGTCACCCCCTCGGCCGAGAGCCCGAACCGGCCCTGTCCGGGCGCCCGGACTCCTGCCTCTTCCCGGAGGGGAACGTGACGAAGGGCCGCATCTTCCGCGAGAAGCACGGCCCGATGCCCCTGGTTCCGGCGTGCTTCGCGCCCGTCGTGCGCATGGTCACGCCGCTCGTCGCGGGCGCCTCCCCGATGAGCGGCGCCCGTGCGTGATCCACAGCATCGTGGGCGCTGCTCCGGGGCGGGGGCGTCGCCGTGCTCGGCCGACCGGGCTCAGCCCCGCCTGGAGCCGGAGGAGGCGCGCGCGTGCCTGCCACGCTTCGACGCGGCGGCCGACGGCTCCGCCTTCCTGCCCTGCGCCCTGCGCTCCACCACCAGGACAGCGATCACCACGGCGGCCCCGAGCGCGAACAGAGCGCAGGTCAGGCCGACGGAGCCGCTGGGCGCCAGCAGGCCGCGGTCGTCGTCCTGCCAGGGCCACAGCGCGCGCAGTGAGCCCGCCATCAGACCGGTCATCACCACCAGCGTCATGTGGTGGTAGTTCGCCAGCAGCCACTTCAGCAGCTTGACGAAGAGCGCGAGCCCTGCCGCACAGCCCAGCGCGAAGGCGGCGAGATAGCCGAAGTCGCGCTCGTTGACGGCTTCGATCGTCGGCTCGTACAGGCCCATGGTCAGCAGCAGGAACGAGCCGGAGACACCGGGAAGCACCAGCGCGCAGATCGCGATCGAGCCGGCCAGCGCGACCACCACGGGATGGGTCGGCATCTCGCCGGGCGGCAGCCCCGTCAGGGTGAAGGCGCCCACCGCGACGATCGCGCAGAGCGCGTAGTTCCCGACGGTCCAGCGCTTGCCGGAGCCTGAGTACGGCACCCACAGAGAGGCCAGCACCAGACCGAAGAACAGGGCGTAGGCGGACTGGGGGTGCTTCTCGACCAACGGTGCGATCAGTTTGGCCGCGAGCACCAGGGCCACCGCCATGCCCACCAGGAGGGGAAGCAGGACCGTCCAGTCGATGTTCCGCAGCTCGGCCCTGGCGCGCGCTGTCCCACGGCCGCGGGGCAGGTCGGACGCGCCCATGCGCAGCGCGCTGGTGAGGTGACCGGCGCCGTCGATCAGCTTCTCGTACACGCCGGTGATCAGCGCGACGGTGCCGCCGCTGACACCGGGGACGGCCTCCGCGGTGCCGATGAGAGCGCCGCGGAAGGCGTTGAAGACGTGGTGGCCGGATGGCTTCGCCATGATCTCCTGTTTCGACTGTCGGCTGTCGGCCCTGGTTCGGCTCTCGGCCTCGGGGGGAGCAGGCGACCATCCTAGGCGGCGCGCCGCAGCGGCCGTACGAGGGAGGGGCCGGGGGGCCGGACGGACGCGCCCGCCCCTGGCGTCAGAAGCCCCGGGTCCGCTTCGCCGCCCGGCGGCTCGCCCCGCCGACCGCCCCCGGCACCCCCATGAACAGCCGGGAGATCTCGCTCCCCAGGTTCACCCCGATCGCGATGGCCAGCGCCGTGGCGACCGCCGTCGACAGCGAGGTCAGCCCCCGGGTCACGTCGTTCTGGGCCACGCCCAGCAGACCGAAGTACGTGGCCGAACCGGGCAGCAGCGGACCGATCGCGGCCGTGATGTACGGCAGCGAGGAGGTGAACCGGTAGCGCGAGAACAGCTGGCCGAACAGACCCACCAGACCGGCCGCCACCGCCGTCGCCGCGACCGGCGAGATGCCGCCGGTCCGGGCCATCGCCCCGAAGATGATCCAGGCCACCCCGCCGTTCAGGGTGACCGCCAGCACCGTCGAGCGCTCCTGCTGGAGCAGCACCGCGAAGGCCAGGCTGAGGCCCATCGACGCCAGGATCTGGAGCGCCGGCTCGTTGTACGGCGTGAACTGCGCCTCCGGGTTGAGCTGGGCCCCCAGCTGCACCCCCAGGTAGAGGACGATCAGCACGCCCGCCACGATCCCGATGAAGAAGTACATGACCTCCAGGAGCCGGGCGGCGGCGGTGATGTAGTAGCCGGTCAGCCCGTCCTGCACCCCCGCCACCAGCGCCCGTCCGGGGAGCAGCGCGAAGAGCCCACCGGTGATCACCGCGGAGGGCCGGACGTCCGTCGAGTGGGACAGCGTCAGCGCCACCCCCAGCGCGGCGGGCGGCATCGCGGCCACCGTGAACTGGTAGAACTCCGGCAGCCCGCGTCCGGCGCACAGCCACGCCAGCCGGTCGCCGAGCATCGCGCCCGCCGCCGCCACGAGGAAGACCAGCACGCCACCGCCGACCAGCACGGAGGCCGAACCGGCCAACAGCCCGGCGGCGGCCGTCAGCACCCAGCCGGGGTAGGGGTGCCGGTTCCTGCGGATCTCCGCGAGCCGCCGGTAGGCCTCCTCCAGGGAGACCTCGGTGTCCTCGCTGGTGATGTCGTCCACCAGCCGGAAGACCGCCGCCAGCCGGGTGTAGTCGGTGCCCCGGCGGCGTACGGTACGGCTCGCCGTCACCGGGTCGTCGACCAGCGACGGCTGGTGCGAGATGGACAGCAGCGTGAAGGTGACCGTCGGCTCGCTGCGGTCCAGCCCGTACGAACGGGTCACCGCGAACATCGCCGCCTCGACGTCCTCGGCCCCCTCACCGCCCGCCAGCAGCAGCTCCCCGATACGGAGCGTCAGGTCGAGCACGCGCGGTACGGCGGGGCCCGTCTCGTCGTCCGTGCGCTGGACGCTCTCGGGGGCCGGGCGCTCGGTCACCGGCATCCGCAGCATCGTGCGCATCCGGTCCTGCCAGGGCGCCTCCTTGGTCAGCTTGACCATCGGAATGCCCTGCGCCGGGGTGAAGGCGGGCGGCGCCTGCTGCGCCCGGTAGGTGCTCGGCGGGGTGAAAGCGGAACTCAGCGTGTCCGAGTTCGAACCGCCGCCGGGCCCGCCGCCGGAGCCCTGCGCACCGCCCGTCTCGGGGTGCACCCCGGTCGGGATCGCGAACTCCGACGTCGGATGGTCCTCCTCGGGCGGCGGCAGTGGCTGCATGGCCCCGGCGGGCGGGGCGAAAGCGCTGCGTGCCTCGTCGGACTGGGGCTTCTGGTCCTCCGGACCGCCCGATTCCGCCACCACTCGACCTCGTTCCTGCTCGGCTGCTCCTTCGGGCGCACGTGTGCCCAGTATGGCCACGGACATGGCCGCCGCATGACGAACGGGGGTGCGCAGCGGAACGGGCGGCACACCCGTGAAGGTGTGCCGCCCGTTCGTCATGCGGCCGTCCGGCTCACAAACGGAACCGGAAGAGGGACGTCAGTGCTGGCCGCCCTGGGCCTCAAGGCGCTTGTACGAGGCCTCGATCTCCGCCTCCGCCTCGGCGCGGCCGACCCAGTCGGCGCCCTCGACGGACTTGCCCGGCTCCAGGTCCTTGTAGACCTCGAAGAAGTGCTGGATCTCCAGGCGGTCGAACTCCGACACGTGGTGGATGTCGCGCAGGTGCTCCACGCGCGGGTCGGACGCCGGGACGCAGAGCAGCTTGTCGTCGCCGCCGGCCTCGTCCGTCATACGGAACATGCCGATGGCGCGGCACTTGATGAGGCAGCCGGGGAAGGTCGGCTCGTCCAGGATGACCAGCGCGTCCAGCGGGTCGCCGTCCTCGCCGAGGGTGTTCTCGACGAAGCCGTAGTCGGCCGGGTAGCTGGTCGAGGTGAAGAGTCGACGGTCCAGGCGGATCCGACCGGTCTCGTGGTCCACCTCGTACTTGTTCCGCGAACCCTTCGGGATCTCGATGGTGACGTCGAACTCCACGGGTGGCTCCTCCATGATCAACACATACGACTGGTGGTTAAGTGTCCCCCACGCAGAAGAGTGCTCGCGAAAGGGGCTGGTCAACGGTGGCCGAGTCGGTGGAAGAACCGTCGAACCGTCCGTCGGACCCGTGGGGCCGGATCAAGAACCCGAAGAGCAAGCGCAACGGGTCCAACACCTGGCAGGTCGTCGCAGGCTCCGCCGTGCTCGGCCTGGTCGTGGCCACCGGCGCCGTCCTCGCCGCCGGTCCCTGGGACAACGGTCAGCGTAAGGCCGAGCGGCAGCTCGCAGCCGCCGCGCACCCCACAGGTGGCGGACATCACGGCCGCAGGCTCCCCGGCGCCCCCGAACCGGCCCCCAGCGCCCCCGCCGTCCTCGGCGCGCTCGACACCGTCACCCGTTCCGCCCCACAGGACCCGGCGAGTCTGCGCGCCGCCCTCGCCCCGCTCATCGCCGCACCCGAACTCGGCACCCGGGTCGCGGCCTCCGTCGTCGACACCGCCACCGGCGAGCAGCTGTACGGGCGCGGCGCGGCCACCCCGATGACCCCGGCCTCCACCGTCAAGATCGCCACCGCCGCCGCCGCGCTCTCCGCCCTCGGCCCCGACCACCGCATCGCCACCACCGTCCGCCTCTCCGAGGACGGCCGCACCCTCACCCTCGTCGGCGGCGGCGACCCCACCCTGGACACCGCCGCCCTGCGCTCGCTGGCCACCACTGCCGCCAAGGCGCTGGGCGGGGACGGCGAGGGCCCCGTACGGCTCGCCTACGACACCTCCCGCTACACCGGCCCCGTACGCCACCCCATCGGGAAGAACCCCAACATCGCGCCCGTCACCGCCCTGATGGTCGACGAGGGCCGGCTCGACGGCAGTGACCGCGGCCCCGCCGACCGCAGCAAGGACCCCGCCGGGGATGCCGCCCGCGCCTTCGCCGCCCAGCTGACGGCGGCGGGCGTCGCGGTCGGGGGCGAGCCCCGCGCGGCCCGCCCGGCCGCCGGAGCCCGCACCGTCGCCACCCACCGCTCCGCCCCGCTCTCCGCCCTCGTCGAGCGCACCCTCACCAACAGCGACAACGACATCGCCGAGGCGCTCGCCCGGCAGACCGCCATCGCCAAGGGCGAGAGCGCCGACTTCGCGGGCGCCCGCCGAGCCGTCACCACCGAGCTCAAGAAGCTCCAGGTGCCGACCGCCGGAGCCCGCCTCGCGGACGGCAGCGGACTCGACCGCCAGGGCCGGGTCACGCCGGCCCTCCTCACCGCGCTCCTCGCCCGCGCCGCCGACCCCGAGCGGCCCGGACTGCGTCCCGTCCTCACCGGCCTCCCCGTCGCCGGCTTCACCGGCACCCTCAGCACCCGCTACCGGGACACCGCCGGCACCCCCGGCCTGATCCGCGCCAAGACCGGCACCCTCACCAAGGTCAACTCCCTCGCCGGAACCGTCGTCGACCCCCAGGGCCGGCTGCTCGCCTTCGCCTTCCTCGCCTCCGGCTCCACCGTGCCCGGCGACGCCGAAGCCGCCCTCGACGCCCTGGCCGCCGCACTCACCGGCGCGGGAGGCACGGCAGGCTG
This sequence comes from Streptomyces sp. NPDC043746, assembly GCF_056436485.1. Classification (NCBI taxonomy): domain Bacteria; kingdom Bacillati; phylum Actinomycetota; class Actinomycetes; order Kitasatosporales; family Streptomycetaceae; genus Streptomyces; species Streptomyces sp. NPDC043746. Next base: position 195,138 of record NZ_JBWKCM010000008.1, read on the forward strand.
AGGCCGGACGATCCCGGGCGCCGGGGGAGCCCCCGGCGCCCGGGGAGCGGCCCGACACCCCACCACCGGGCGACCCGCTCACGTACGGTTGACGCATGACGAGCATCGGTGGTGCAGAGATGGTCGACTGGAACCTCGCGGTTGCGACCGCGACCCGACTGGTCCGGCCCGGACCCGAGATCAGCCGCGAGGACGCCCGAGCCGTCGTCGCGGAGCTGCGTCGGCACGCCAAGTCCTCCGAGGGACACGTCCGCCACTTCACCCGGATGATCCCCGAGGGGACCGAACCGGAGGACACCCCCGTCCTGGTCGTCGACCGGGCCGGGTGGATCAGGGCCAACGTCGCCGGCTTCCGCGAACTGCTCCGCCCGCTGCTCGCCAAGATGGAGAGCCGCCGCCCCGGCGGACCCGGCGGAGCGGTGCTCGGCGCGGTCGGCGGCAAGGTCACCGGCGTCGAGCTGGGCATGCTGCTCTCGTTCCTCGCCTCCCGGATCCTCGGCCAGTACGAGACGTTCGCCCCCGCCACCCGGGAGCTGCCCGGCTCCGCCGACGGTGGCGGACGGCTGCTCCTGGTCGCCCCGAACATCGTCCACGTCGAGAGGGAACTCGACGTCGACCCGCACGACTTCCGGCTCTGGGTCGCCCTCCACGAGGAGACCCACCGCACCCAGTTCACCGGCGTCCCCTGGCTCCGCGACCACCTCCAGGGCGAGATCCAGACGTTCCTGGACGAGACCGACGTCGACCCGATGACCTTCCTGGAGCGACTCCGCGAGGCCGCCCAGTCCCTCTCCGGCGCGGGCCGCCCCGAGGGCGAGAAGGGCGAGAACGGCGGACGCAGCCTCGTCGACGTCGTCCAGACCCCCGCCCAGCGCGAGGTGCTGGGCCGCCTCACCGCCGTCATGTCCCTCCTGGAAGGCCACGCGGACTACGTGATGGACGGCGTCGGCCCCGAGGTCGTCGGCTCCGTCGCCGAGATCCGCGAGAAGTTCCAGAAGCGCCGCGCCCAGGGCGCAGGCCGGCTCGACCAGGCCCTGCGCAAGCTGCTCGGCCTGGACGCCAAGCTCCGTCAGTACAAGGAAGGCGAGAAGTTCGTACGATCGGTCGTCGACGAGGTCGGCATGGACGGCTTCAACCGGGTCTGGACCTCGCCCAACACCCTCCCCACCAAGGCGGAGATCGCCAAACCCGCGGAGTGGGTCGCGCGGGTGCACCGCAAGGCGGAATCGTGACCCTTTTCCGGCCCACGTCCGGGAATCTGCCCTCCAATCACCCATCCGAGGGACCATGAGGGCATGGGAAGGCGTGCAATGCTCGATGAACAGCTTGTCTCTGTCACCATCGACGCACTCTGAGTGACGGGACTCCCGCGTTCCGGCGCTCGACGCTCCTCCCGAAACTCCACGAAGGGCACCGGACATGGGTCCCCATCCTGCGGTCGCGGCGATACGCCTGGCGGTCCGCCGCGTACTCCACGACGTCCTCACCGAATTCCACCGCCACGACGGCCACGACGCTCCCGCCCAGGAGCCCCGGCGCACCACGGCCGCCGCCCCCCGCTACGCCGAAGCCGGCACGGCGGGCAGCCCCGCCCTCCCCGACCGGCCCGCCCTCCCCGACCGTCCGGCTCTCTCCGACCGGCCGACCGCCCCGCTGGTCCTCGTCGCCTGCTCCGGCGGCGCCGACTCGATGGCGCTCGCCTCGGCCCTCGCCTTCGAGGCCCGCAAGCTCGGCGTCCGGGCCGGCGGCATCACCGTCGACCACAACCTCCAGCCGGGATCCGGCCTCCGCGCCGCCGAGGTCGTCACCCGGCTCGCCGCCATGGACCTCGACCCCGTCGAGGCCGTCGCCGTGCACGTCGGACGCGAGGGCGGCCCCGAGGCCGCCGCCCGCGACGCCCGCTACGCCGCGCTGGACGCCGCCGCCGAGCGCCACGGAGCCGCCGCCGTGCTCCTCGGCCACACCCGCGACGACCAGGCCGAGACCGTCCTCCTGGGCCTCGCCCGCGGCTCCGGCATCCGTTCGCTCTCCGGCATGGCCGCGGCCTCCGGACCGGCCGGCCGCTACCGCCGCCCCTTCCTCCAGCTCGACCGGCAGACCGCCCGCAAGGCCTGCCTGGTCCAGTCGATCCCCGTCTGGGACGACCCGCACAACATCGACCCCGCCTACACCCGCTCCCGCCTCCGCCACGAGGGCCTGCCCGCCCTGGAGAAGGCGCTCGGCAAAGGCGTCGTCGAAGCCCTCGCCCGGACGGCCCAGCTCTCCCGCGACGACGCCGACGCCCTCGACACCTGGGCCGCCGAGGCGGAGCGCTCCGTACGGGACGAGGCCGGCCAGCTGGAGTGCGCCAAGCTCTACGTCCTGCCGCCCGCCGTGCGCCGCCGGGTGCTGCGCCGGGCCGTCATCGAGGCGGGGGCGCCGGCCGGCTCCCTCTTCGCCCGCCATCTCGAAGAAGTCGACCGCCTGATCACCGGCTGGCGAGGCCAGCGGGCCATCAACCTGCCCGGCCGCGTCGAGGCCCGGCGGCAGGGTGGCAGACTGGTCATTCGGCAGAGCTGACGCGTGAGCGGCACAGACGCAGGCGAACAGCCGGCCGGGTCCGGGGCGCACCCCCGGACCCGGCAGGCGAGAAAGAGACGCGGGTGAACGAGAAGGACATGGGCAGCGACCTCCAGTCGGTGCTCCTCACCAAGGAAGAGATCGACGCGAAGCTCGTCGAGCTGGCCGCGAAGATCGACGCGGAGTACGCGGGCAAGGACCTGCTGATCGTCGGCGTCCTCAAGGGCGCGGTGATGGTCATGGCGGACCTGGCGCGCGCGCTGTCCACCCCCGTCACGATGGACTGGATGGCCGTCTCCTCGTACGGGGCGGGCACCCAGTCCTCCGGTGTCGTGCGGATCCTCAAGGACCTGGACACCGACATCAAGGGCAAGCACGTCCTGATCGTCGAGGACATCATCGACTCCGGCCTGACGCTGTCCTGGCTGCTGTCCAACCTGGGCTCCCGGGAGCCGGCCTCCCTGGAGGTCTGCACCCTGCTGCGCAAGCCGGACGCCGCCAAGGTCGCGATCGACGTGAAGTGGATCGGCTTCGACATCCCCAACGAGTTCGTCGTCGGCTACGGGCTGGACTACGCGGAGAAGTACCGCAACCTCCCCTTCGTCGGCACGCTCGCCCCGCACGTCTACGGCGGCTGACCGCCGGGGAACCCTTGCGGCCCGCGAGCCGTTGAAGCTGCGAAAGCGGGTTTCTCCGCCGCACGCAGCGGTCGCGGGCCTCCATGCTGGGGTACCGTCCGAAGAGCACTCTTTTCAAGCAGAGCTTTCCCACACAGCAGCATTTACCTACGGGCAGGAGGGACGGGGCGTCTTCGCTCCGTATGGATGGACGTGAAGCGATACTTCCGTGGGCCGGTCATGTGGATCGTGCTGGCCGTCCTCGCCGTGGTCGTGTTGATGCAGGTCGTCGGCTCGTCGGGCGGCCACAAGACGGTGGACACCGCCAAGGTGATCCAGGCGATCAGCAAGGACCAGGTGGAGCAGGCCAAGCTGACCACCGGTGACGAGCAAATCCTCAAGATCGAGCTGAAGAAGGGCCAGAAGCTGGCCGGCGAGTCCGGCACCAAGTTCCAGGCGAGCTACATCGGCAACCAGGGCGTCCAGCTCGCCGACACGCTCCAGCAGAAGTTCGAGGCGGGTGACATCGAGAAGGGTTACACCGTCTCGCCGTCGAAGCAGTCGCCCTTCGTCTCGATCCTCCTCTCGCTGCTGCCCTTCGTCCTGATCGTCGTCGTCTTCCTGTTCCTGATGAACCAGATGCAGGGCGGCGGCTCCAAGGTCATGCAGTTCGGCAAGTCCAAGGCCAAGCTGATCACCAAGGACACCCCGAAGACGACCTTCGCCGATGTGGCGGGGTCCGAGGAGGCCGTGCAGGAGCTCCACGAGATCAAGGAGTTCCTCCAGGAGCCTGCGAAGTTCCAGGCCGTCGGAGCCAAGATCCCCAAGGGCGTCCTGCTCTACGGGCCGCCCGGTACGGGCAAGACGCTGCTGGCCCGTGCCGTCGCCGGCGAGGCCGGGGTGCCGTTCTACTCGATCTCCGGCTCCGACTTCGTCGAGATGTTCGTCGGTGTCGGTGCCTCCCGGGTCCGTGACCTCTTCGAGCAGGCCAAGGCGAACGCCCCGGCGATCGTCTTCGTCGACGAGATCGACGCCGTCGGCCGCCACCGCGGCGCCGGCATGGGCGGCGGTCACGACGAGCGCGAGCAGACGCTCAACCAGCTGCTCGTCGAGATGGACGGGTTCGACGTGAAGGGCGGGGTCATCCTGATCGCCGCCACGAACCGTCCCGACATCCTCGACCCCGCGCTCCTGCGCCCGGGCCGCTTCGACCGGCAGATCGCCGTCGACCGCCCCGACATGCAGGGCCGCCTGGAGATCCTCAAGGTCCACCAGAAGGGCAAGCCCGTCGCGAAGGACGTCGACCTCGGCGCCGTCGCCCGCCGCACGCCCGGCTTCACCGGTGCCGACCTGTCGAACGTGCTGAACGAGGCCGCGCTCCTGACGGCGCGCAGCGACAAGAAGCTCATCGACAACGAGAGCCTCGACGAGGCGATCGACCGTGTCGTGGCGGGTCCGCAGAAGCGGACCCGGATCATGTCCGAGAAGGAGAAGAAGATCACCGCGTACCACGAGGGCGGACACGCCCTGGTCGCGGCGGCCTCTCCCCAGTCGGACCCGGTCCACAAGATCACGATCCTCTCCCGCGGCCGCGCCCTCGGTTACACGATGGTGCTCCCGGAGGAGGACAAGTACTCCACGACCCGCAACGAGATGCTCGACCAGCTGGCGTACATGCTGGGCGGGCGCGCGGCCGAGGAGCTGGTCTTCCACGACCCGACCACCGGCGCCGCCAACGACATCGAGAAGGCCACGGCGACGGCCCGCGCGATGGTCACCCAGTACGGCATGACGGAGCGGCTCGGCGCGATCAAGTTCGGCGGCGACAACTCGGAGCCCTTCCTGGGCCGCGAGATGGGCCACCAGCGCGACTACTCGGAAGAGGTCGCGGCGCTGGTCGACGAAGAGGTCAAGAAGCTCATCGAGACCGCCCACAACGACGCGTGGGAGATCCTCGTCGAGAACCGCGACATCCTCGACGCCCTCGTCCTCGAACTCCTGGAGAAGGAGACGCTCAACAAGGACGAGATCGCGGAGATCTTCGCCCCGATCGTCAAGCGTCCCGCCCGCCCGGCGTGGACCGGCTCCGCCCGGCGCACCCCGTCGACGCGTCCCCCGGTCCTCTCCCCCAAGGAGCTGGCCCTCACCAACGGCGCCTCCACCGCCAACGGCTCGGCCACCCCGCCGGAGATCGCCCCGACGACGGACCTCACCAAGGACATCGCTCCCTCCCCGGAGCCCCTCCCCGAGGACCGTCCCGAGAGCTAGGGCGCGTCCGCCGGACACGCCCTGGCCCCTTCCTCTGCTGAGACCTCCGTCACGGAGGCCCCACCAGGCCCGGAATGGATGCCGCGCCCCCCAGGTTTTAGCCTGTGGGGGCGCGGCTTTTCCGTATGCCTGCGATGTCCACGTGCGAACCGCGCACGGGGCAGCACTGAGGAACGAGGCACAGATGACCGACCCGGTGACGCTGGACGGCCAGGGAACGATCGGCGAATTCGACGAGAAGCGGGCCGAAGCGGCCGTACGCGAACTCCTCATCGCCGTCGGCGAGGACCCGGACCGCGAGGGCCTGAAGGAGACACCGGGGCGGGTGGCACGGGCGTACAAGGAGATATTCGCCGGGCTGTACCAGCAGCCCGAGGACGTGCTGACGACCACCTTCGACCTGGGCCACGACGAGATGGTGCTGGTCAAGGACATCGAGGTGTTCAGCACCTGCGAGCACCACCTGGTGCCGTTCAGGGGCGTCGCGCACGTCGGCTACATCCCGGCGACCACCGGCAAGATCACCGGCCTGTCCAAGCTGGCCCGCCTCGTCGACGTCTACGCCCGCCGCCCGCAGGTCCAGGAGCGGCTGACGACCCAGATCGCCGAGTCCCTGATGACGATCCTGGAGCCGCGCGGCGTCATCGTGGTCATCGAGTGCGAGCACATGTGCATGTCCATGCGCGGTATCCGCAAGCCCGGCGCGAAGACCCTCACCTCGGCCGTACGCGGCCAGCTCCGCGACCCCGCGACGCGCGCCGAGGCGATGAGCCTCATCATGGCGAACTGAACCCGCCGCGCAGCGCCACCGGCCCCCTGAGACCGACGATGCCACGAGCCCTGGCCGCCCTACGCGGCCGCCGCCCCCGTGCCGTCGTGGTCGTCGTCGCCGTTCTCGGGGAGGCGGCAGACGCGTTCCAGGAAGAAGGCGGCGGCGATGACGCCGATGCCGGCCACCACCGCCGCGCCGGCGTAGATGGCCTGGTCGCGGCGGGGCGGGACGTCGAGGAAGGAGAGCAGGAAGACGCCCGTGCCGCCGTACATCCCGGCGACCAGGGCGGTGACCAGGGCGCTCGCCTGGCCGAAGACGACGGCCCGGGCGGCCATCAGGGGTTCGACGCCCTTGGCGCCCGGGCGGCGTTCGCGCTGGGCGCGGAGGCGGGCGCGGAGGGAGAGGGCGGTGGCCAGGAGGATCACCGCGATCACGGCGAGCACGATCGACGCGGCCAGCGGGACGCTCGGGAGCGTGCCGAGGGAGTCCCAGAGGCGGGCGCCGCCCCAGGAGAGGACGCCGGCGGCGGCGAAGAGGCCCGCCAGTACCCCGAGCCGTAGTTGCTTCACCGCGTGCGCCGCCCTTCGTCGCCTGTTCTGTTGCTTGAGCTCGTGCCCGTCGAGCCTAACGATTACTCCGGCAGGCGCAGTTCCAGGTCGGCGCGGTGCTGGACGCCTTCGCGGCCGACGCCCGCGAGGAGGTCGGCGACCGGGCCCGCGCCGGGGAGCTGGGCCTCGGGGTCCATGTCGTGCCAGGGTGCGAGGACGAAGGCCCGCTCGTGGGCACGGGGGTGGGGGAGGGTGAGCACCGGGTCGTCGGAGAGGACGTCGGCGTACGACACGATGTCGACGTCGATCGTGCGCGGGCCCCACCGCTCCTCGCGGACCCGCTCGAAGGCCTCCTCGACGGCCTGGCCGCGCTCCAGCAGGGAGGCCGGGGGCAACGTGGTCTTCACGAGGATGACCGCGTTGAAATACGAGGGCTGGGAATCCGGGGCGACGCCCCAGGGCTCCGTCTCGTAGACCGGCGACACGGCCTTGACCCGCAGGCCCGGGGTGTCCTCCAGCGCGTCCACGGCGCCCTGGAGGGTCTCCAGCCGGTTGCCCAGGTTGGAGCCGAGGGCGATCACGGCCATCTTGGGGTTGGAGAGGGTGGTGTCGGCGGCGTCCACCTGCTTGACGACGGCGGCGGGCACCGGCTGGACGGTCGGGTCGCTCTGCCCCTCGGTGGAGAACGCGGTCATGCTCGGCTCCGGGTGATGGTGATGGTCACGTCGTCGAACGGGACGGTGATCGGGGCGTCCGGCTTGTGCACCACGACCTGGACCTCCTGGACCCCCTCGTGCTTCAGGCACCGCTGGGCGATGCGCTCGGCGAGCGTCTCGATCAGGTCGACCGGCTCGCCCGTCACCACCTCGACGACCTCCTCGGCCACCACGCCGTAGTGCACGGTGCGGGCCAGGTCGTCGGCGGCTGCCGCGGGGCGGGTGTCGAGGCCGAGCACCAGATCGACGATGAAGGTCTGGCCCTCCTCCCGCTCCCGGGGGAAGACGCCGTGGTGCCCACGGGCCTTGAGGCCGCGCAGCGCGACACGATCCACGCGAATCACTCCTGCTGTCGTTGGTCCAAGGGCATCCGGCCGCGTGCGGGCGGCTCGGCGCCTTCTTCCGAATCTACCTGCGAGCACCGACCGTGCTCGCCCGCGGGGGCCATCGGCAGCGCCGCACGGCACTGGTAGCCGCCCCTACCCCCATGGCCGGGGGCCCAACCTCCCCCGGTCGCTCCCCCCACTCGTGCGGGCGGCCGTCCGCCGTCAGGGGGACGGCTCCTCGTCGTCCTCCTCGCCGGTCTCCGCCAGGACGGGTGAGCCGTGGTGGGACCAGAGCTTCCAGCCGCCCGGGGTGCGCCGGAACACGTTCGTGGCGACCACGAGCTGGCCCACCAGCGGGCCCAGGGCGTCGCCGTCCTCGGCGGGGCCGCCGCTGAGGATGTTCTCGGTGCAGGTCACCAGGGCGGTGTCGCCGGTCATGGCGACGTTGACGTCGGTGAGGAAGAACTGGATGTACTCGGTGTTCGCCATGATCAGCGCATAGCTGCGGAGCACGTCGCCCCGGCCCGTGAGCACCGGCCACCCCGGGTGGACGCAGGAGACGGTGAGGTCCTCGCCCGGCAGCCAGAGGCCGGAGAGGGCCGCCTGGTCGCCGCGCTCCACCGCCTCGTAGAACGCGGTGTTGGCCGCCTCCACCTCCGCGATGTCGGCGGCGGCCCGTGCGTGCTCCTCGTTCACGCGGCTCCCTCGACGGCGCGGGCGACCCGGACGGCGTCGGCGGTGGCCCCCACCTCGTGGACGCGGACCGCCCAGGCCCCGGCCCGGGCGGCGAGGGCGGAGACGGCCGCGGTCGCCGCGTCCCGTTCGCGGGCGGGCGGCGGGGTGTCGTCGGGCCCGGCCAGCACATGGCCGAGGAAACGTTTGCGGGAGGCGGCCACCAGGAGGGGCCTGCCCAGCACGTGCAGCTCTTCCAGGCGCGCGACGAGGGACAGGTCGTGCGGGGCCAGCTTCGCGAAGCCGAGGCCCGGGTCGATCACCACCCGGTCCGGTGCGAGCCCGCCCGCGACCACCGCGTCCATCCGCTGCCGCAGTTCCGCCAGGACCTCGGCGACCACGTCCTCGTACACCGCGAGGCTGTTCATCGACTCGCTGAAGCCGCGCCAGTGCATCACCACGAACGGCACCTCGGCGGCGGCGACGGCCGGGATCATGTGCGGGTCCGCGAGGCCGCCGCTCACATCGTTGACCAGGACGGCCCCGGCGGCGACGGCCTGCTCCGCGACGCGGGCGCGCATGGTGTCCACGGAGACGGTGACGCCCTCGGAGGCGAGCCCCCTGACGACCGGGACGACCCGCCGCAGCTCCTCGGCCTCGTCCACCCTGGTGGCGCCCGGCCGGGTCGACTCGCCGCCGACGTCGACCAGGTCGGCGCCCTCGGAGACCAGGTCCAGGCCGTGTTTGACCGCGACCGTCGTGTCGAACCAGCGGCCCCCGTCGGAGAAGGAGTCGGGCGTCACGTTGACGACCCCCATGACCGCACAGCGGTCCCACTCCGGCAGTCCTCGGACCGTGCCCCGCGCGCGTGTCGTACTCATGCCACCAGCGTAGGCGCCCTCACGACCCGCCCGTCACGCCGCGCGTACCTCGTGCTCCTGGGCCGTACGCGGCGTGTGGCCGCAGGGGCGCCGGTCGCGCGGGCGGAAGGGGCGGGGCAGCGAGAAGTTGACGAAGCCCTCCGCCTGCATCGCAGCGATCCCGATCCGGGGCAGGTCCCGGCTGGAGCGGAAGACCATGAAGCGCGGCTCCCAGCGCGGCCGGAACTTGGCGTTGAACTTGTACAGGGACTCGATCTGGAACCAGCGCGAGAGGAAGATCAGCAGCCCGCGCCAGCAGCGCAGCACCGGTCCCGCGCCGAGCCGCTCGCCGCGGGCCAGGGCCGAGCGGAACATCGCGAAGTTCAGCGAGACCCGCTGGACGCCGAGCTTCCCGGCGGCCTGGAGCGAGGCGACGATCAGCAGCTCGTTCATGCCGGGGTCGGCCGAGCGGTCGCGGCGCATCAGCTCCAGCGACATCCCGTCGCGCCCCCAGGGGACGAAGTGGAGGACGGCCTTCAGGTCGCCGTGCGGTCCGTCCCCGGAGCCGGGGAGGTGGGCGGTGGCGATCACGCAGTCGCCGTCGGCGGGGTCGCCGATCCGGCCCAGCGCCATGGAGAAGCCGCGCTCCGTGTCGGTGCCGCGCCAGTCGGCGGCGGCCCGGCGGATGCGCTCCAGCTCGGTGGCGCCGATGTCACGTGCTCGCCGGACCCGGGTCTCGTAGCCGTTCCGCTCGATGCGCCCCACCATCTGGCGTACGTTGCGCATGGCCCGCCCGGCGAGCGAGAAATCCGCGACGTCCACCACCGCCTCGTCGCCCAGCTCCAGGGCGGTGAGCCCGGTCTCCCGGGTCCAGACCTCGCCGCCGCGCTCGCTGCACCCCATCACGGCCGGGGTCCAGGAGTGCGCCTTCGCCTCGTCCATGAACCGCTCGATCGCGCCCGGCCAGGCCTCCACGTCCCCGATCGGGTCCCCGCCGGCCAGCATCACCCCGGAGACGACCCGGTAGCAGACGGCGGCCTTGCCGCTGGGGGAGAAGACGACGGCCTTGTCGCGGCGGAGCGCGAAGTGGCCGAGCGAGTCGCGCCCGCCGTGGGTGGCGAGCAGCGCCCGCAGCCGGCTCTCGTCGTCCTCGGTGAGCCGGGCCGCCGGGTGCTCGGGCCGGAAGGCGAAGTAGATGGTCGTGACGGCGGTCAGCAGGCCGAGCGCGCCCAGGGAGTACGCCACGGTCCAGCTGGTCCGCCCCGCGTAGTCGACCGGCCCCTCCACGCCGAACAGGCCGTACAGCACGTGCTGGAGCCGGTCCGCGATGGACGGGTCGCCGACGACCCGGCCGGGGTGGACGGAGACGATGACCAGGCCGAGCGCCAGCGAAGAGGCCCCGAGCAGCACGAAGTTGGCGAGCGCCCGCCAGCGGCTGCGCGGGTCGGGCAGCGCGCGGAACTGGTCGCGGTGGCGGATCAGGAGCGCGCAGAGCGTCAGGGAGACCAGCACGCCGACGATCGAGTGGCGGTAGGCGAACTGCGCCACGGCCCCCGCGGGGAGCAGCACCACCGCCGCCCGCCAGGCCCGTCGCTTGTGCCGCTTCAGCCCGTGCGCGAGCAGGAGCAGCAGGATGCCCGCGCTCAGCGAGAGCGCGGCGGCGAACGGGCCGAGCGCTCCGGGGAGCACCTCGGCCAGCGTGTGCATCCGGCTGTGCCGGAAGCGCGGGAAGACCCCGGCCGCGACGTCGATCAGTCCGACGACGGTGCAGGCGGTGCCGACGACCGTCGGTACGGATTCGGGGCGCGGCCCGCGCAGCAGCCGCCGCAGGCGTGGTGGAACCGACACCGATTTATCCCCATCTACCGTGACAGACATCGCTTCCCGTGGCTCCCGATGAGATTGCAGAGATTCTTCGGTCCGTCGGCGTGGCCCTACGGACGATGTGCGCCCTGTAGGACGGGCGTTGGGTGGCGAAGGTTCATCCACATTCCGGAAATTTCCTGCTCACCGGCGCGGAGAGCGCCCGCCGGGAGCGTCGAGAAGAACGTGGGGACAGCTCACTCATGGGTCTCACCAGCAAGGTAGTTCTGGCGGTCGTGGCCGCCACGGCCGTGGCGTTGTTCGCCGCCACGGTCTGGCTCTGGCCACGTCTGGCCCGGCGGAGCGCCGCGGCCGTCACGGGCCGGGTGGGGTTGCTGCTGGCGACCCAGCTGACGCTGTTCGCCGCGGTCGGCCTGGCCGCCAACAACGCGTTCCTCTTCTACGGTTCCTGGGCCGACCTCTTCGGCCGGGAGCAGGACCTGGGCGTGGTCACCGACCACCGGGACGGGGCGGCCGGGTCGCGCCACATGACGCGGATCTCCACCCAGCGGCCGGACGTCCCCGGCGGCAGGGTGCCGTCGGCGGGCGGGCGCATCGACAAGGTGGTGATCTCGGGGCGGCAGTCGGGCATCGAGTCACCGGCGTACGTCTATCTGCCCCCGGAGTACTTCCAGCGCGACTACGCCGACCGGACGTTCCCGGCGGTCGTGGTGCTCACCGGCTACCCGGGGACGGCGGAGAACCTCCTCAAGGGCCTGCGCTACCCGCAGACGGCGCACGAGCGGGTGAGGGCGGGCACGGCGCAGCCGATGATCCTGGTGATGCTGCGGCCGACGGTGGCCCCGCCCCGGGACACCGAGTGCGTGGACATCCCGAAGGGGCCGCAGACGGAGACGTTCTTCGCGAAGGACCTCCCGGAGGCGGTCTCGCAGTCGTACCGGGTCGGCGAGGAGGCCCGCAACTGGGGGATCATCGGCAACTCGACCGGTGGCTACTGCGCGCTGAAGATCGGCCTGCACCACCCGGACCGGTACGCGGCGAGCGCCGGGCTCTCGGCGTACTACAAGGCGGCCGAGGACCCGACGACGGGTGATCTGTTCCACGGGAACCAGGCACTGCGGGACCGGGCGGACCTGATGTGGACGCTGGAGAACCGGCCGCCGCCCGGGGGGTCGTTCCTGGTGACGACGTCACGGAAGGGCGAGGGGAACCTGAAGAGCACGATGCGGTTCATCGACAAGGTGAAGGCGCCCGCCCAGGTGTCCTCGATCGTGCTGGAGAGCGGCGGGCACAACTTCACGACCTGGCGCCGGGAGATCCCGCCGGCCCTGGAGTGGCTGAGCGGGCGCCTCAGCGCGCAGTGAGGGCCTGGGGCGTGCGGCGGAGCTCCCGGCGGGAGTGAGTCCCGGCGCTGCGCCGGGACGGGCGCCGGGCGCCCACGTTGTGGCGGGCGCCGGGAGGGTCCACGTACGCGGGCGCCGGGAGGGTCCGCGCCTCACGGCGGGCGCCGGGGGCTCACGCCGTGGCGACCGTCTCCACCGCCACCTCCGCGCGCGGCAGCGCCTGGGCGTCGGCGTCGATCGAGCGGCGCAGCGCCTCGTGCAGCCGGGCAGGGGTCAGGACGCCGAGGAAGCGGCCCTCACCCCCCTCGTCGATCACCGCGATCCACCCGGCGTCGTGCTGGAGCATGGTGGCGAACGCCTGCTTCAGCGGGGCGCCGAGCGGGAGCCAGGCCTCCATCCGGCGGGCGTGCTCGCGGACGGAGGCCGTGCCGTCGGCGGGGGTGTCGGCCGGGATCCAGCCGTGCAGGTTCTCCCGGCCGTCCAGGACGACCGCCCAGCGCGCGCCCTCGGAGCGGAGCCGTGCGGTGGCCTCCGCGAGGGTGTCGTCGAGGTGGACGACCGGGGGCCGGTCGAGGTCGCTCTCCTCGATCGGGGTGACCGAGAGCCGCTTGAGCCCGCGGTCGGCGCCGACGAAGTCGGCCACGTACGGGGTGGCGGGGGCGCCGAGGACGGTGGCGGGGGAGTCGAACTGCTCGATGCGGCCCTGCCCGTAGACGGCGATGCGGTCCCCGAGGCGGACGGCCTCCTCGATGTCGTGGGTGACGAGCAGGACGGTTTTACGGACCTGGGCCTGGAGTTTCAGGAATTCGTTCTGGAGCCGTTCGCGGACCACCGGGTCGACCGCCCCGAAAGGCTCGTCCATCAGCAGGACGGGCGGATCGGCGGCCAGGGCGCGGGCGACACCGACGCGTTGGCGCTGTCCGCCGGAGAGCTGTTCCGGATAGCGGTCACCGTAGACGGAGGGGTCGAGTCCGACGAGGTCGAGGAGTTCGGCGGCGCGTGCGCGTCCCTTTCCGCGTTTCCAGCCCAGGAGATGGGGGACGGTCGCGGTGTTCTCCAGGACCGTCCTGTGCGGGAAGAGGCCCACCTGCTGGATCACATAGCCGATACGGCGGCGGAGTTCGACGGGGTCGACGGCGGATATGTCGTCCCCGTCGAGGAATATCGTGCCCTCGGTCGGCTCGATCAACCGGTTCACCATCTTCATGGTGGTCGTCTTGCCGCAACCGGAAGGTCCGACGAGCGTGACCAGTTCGCCCTCGGCCACCTCGAAGGAAAGGTCGTCGACGGCGGTGGTGCCGTCCGCGTACCGCTTGGTGACGTGCTCGAAACGGATCATGGGTCCCCATTGTGGCGGCGATGCGTGAAGGGCGTGTTGCCGAAAAGGCGACAGCCTCCGCGATGTCAGTGGTCGAGGATAGGCTCGCCGGAGATTCGCTCGACAGCGGGCGTGACGGGGAACGCGGCAGGGAATACGGGCGCCGCGGGGACATGACGGGGAAGGGGGAGGTGGGGGCCGGATGGCCGGATCGGACTGCCTGGCGACGAACGACTGGATCTGCGGCGAGTATCTGCGCTCCCGCGGCCAGGAGTTGACGGACGCCACCGTGCAGCACATCGGAATAACGGTGGCCTCGGTGCTCATCGGGCTCGTGGTCGCCTTCCCGCTGGCGCTGCTCGCCCGCCGGGGCCGTGGCTTCGCCGGACCGGTGCTCGGCCTGACGACGGTCCTCTACACGGTGCCCTCGCTGGCGATGTTCTCGCTGCTGCTGCCCCTGTTCGGGCTCTCCGCCGCGCTCGTCGTCACGGGCCTGGTGCTCTATTCGCTGACCATCCTCGTACGGAACATCCTGGCCGGTCTCGAAGCGGTGCCCCAGGAGGCCAGGGAGGCCGCCCGGGGCATGGGATACGGGCGGTGGCGGCTGCTGTGGGAGGTGGAGCTGCCGCTCGCACTGCCCGCGCTGATGGCGGGGCTGCGCATCGCCACCGTGTCGACGGTCGCGCTGACCACGGTCGGCTCGCTCGTCGGCAAGGGGGGCCTCGGCAATCTCATCGAGGACGCGCTGCCGAGCTTCTTCAAGGCCCAGGTGCTCACCGCCTCGGTCCTCTGCGTCCTCCTCGCGGTCACCGCCGACCTGCTGCTCCTGGGCCTCCAGCGGCTGCTGACGCCCTGGACGCGTATACCGGCGGCGACGGGGGAGACGCGTACGGGCGGCGAGGGCGGTTCCCGTGGCCCGGGCGGTGCGGCGGGGACACCCGCCCCGGCGAAGGTGGAGGCGGGCTGACCTGTGGGAGTCATCGGCGACGCCTGGACCTGGCTCACCACCGGGGCCAACTGGTCGGGCGACGGCGGCGCCGCGCAGCGCCTCGGCGAGCATCTGTACGTGAGCGGGGCGGCCCTCGCGGTGGCCTGCGCCATCGCCCTGCCGATCGCCCTGTGGCTGGGCCACCTGGGCAAGGGGGGTGCGCTCGCGGTCAACATCTCCAACGTGGGGCGGGCCGTCCCGGTCTTCGCGGTGCTGGCCCTCTTCATGCTCACGCCCCTGCGCAACTCCGGTTACTGGCCCACCGTCATCGCGCTGGTGCTCTTCGCCGTACCGCCGCTGCTGACCAACGCCTACGTGGGGATGCGGGAGGTGGACAGGTCCGTGGTGGAGGCCGCCCGGGGCATGGGGATGTCCGGCGGGCAGCTCTTCGTCCGGGTCGAGCTGCCGCTCGCCTACCCGTTGATCATGACCGGGCTGCGCTCCGCCGCCGTCCAGGTCGTGGCCACCGCCTCCATCGCCGCCATGGTCGGCCTCGGCGGCCTCGGCCGGATCATCACCGCCGGATTCAACACCTACGACACCGCACAGGTCTTCGCGGGCGCGGTCCTCGTCGCCGCGCTTGCCCTGCTGGTGGAAGGGGCGCTGGTGGCGCTGGACCGGGCGCTGTCCCCGCTGCGCCGCCGCCGGCCCGCCTGAGCACGCACGTCTCGCCCCACCTTTCTCTGACACTTTTCCTCTGTTCGGACGGAGAGCAACACATGAGCAGGACCTCGCGGATAGCCGGAGCGGTCATCGGCATGGTGGCGCTGGCAGGGTCGCTGGCGGCCTGCGGCGGCGACACCCTGGAGCAGGAGCGGAGCGGCTCCTCGGGCGGCGACGCCACGAAGGGCTCGCTCGTCGTCGGTTCGGCCGCCTTCACCGAGTCCAAGGTGCTCGCCGAGCTGTACGCGCGGATCCTGGGCGACGCCGGATACCGCACCTCGGTCACCACGGTGAAGAACCGTGAGCTGTACGAGCCCTCGCTGGAGAAGGGCGAGATCGACGTCGTCCCCGAATACGCCGCCACCATCACCGAATTCCTCAACGCCAAGGTGAACGGGGCGGACAAGGCCCAGAACAACCCCCTCGCCTCCCCGGACACCGCCGCCACGGTCGCCGCCCTGGAGAAGCTCGCCGGTCCGCTGGGCCTCAAGGTGCTCCCGGCCGGGAAGGCCGTCGACCAGAACGCCTTCGCGGTATCCGAGGAATTCGCCGCGAAGCACCACCTCAAGACCCTTTCCGATCTCGGGAAGTCGAAGCTCAAGGTGAAGATCGCGGCGGGCGACGAGTGCGCGGTGCGGCCCTTCTGCGCACCCGGTCTGAAGAAGACGTACGGCATCGATGTGGCGGGTATCGACCCCAAGGGCGTAGGCACCCCGCAGTCCAAGCAGGCCGTCCGGGACGGCAAGGTCGAGCTGGTCCTGACGACGACCACCGACGCGGTGCTGGACGGGCTGGTCTTCCTGGAGGACGACAGGAAGCTCCAGAACGCCGACAACGTCCTGCCGGTCCTCAATGCCAAGGACGCGGGCGCCCCGGAGATCGCCGCCGCGCTGCAGAAGGTCACGGATGCGCTCACCACGGAGGATCTCGCCGAGCTGAACCGCAAGGTCGACGCCGAGCGCGCGAAGCCGGCGGATGTGGCCAAGGAGTATCTGGAGTCGAAGGGCCTCGTCGAGAAGTAGGCCGCCGAGAAGCGGGCGTGTCGAGAAGTCGGCCCGGCCGGTCGGGATGTTCTTGATCGAGAGCCTTCTCGATCAAGGAACAGGGGGTTTCGGGGGGCCGTCGGGTAACCGGCCGGGAAAGATTGCCGGGCGGCCCCCCAAGCAGCGCGTACACACGGTAAATTTCAGGCCATGCCACGTGGACGCCACCGCCATTCGCCACCCCTTCACAGAATCCTGCCGCCCTCCGTGGTGGCGGGAGTGTCGGTCGTCGGTGCCACCGGCGCCTGGTTCCTCGCCGAACCCCTCGCGCTGCGCGGGCTGGTGGCCGCCGTGGCCGCCGCCGCGCTGGCCGGCGCCTATCTGATGCGCAGCTGGGACCGGGCCGCGGGGCTGCGGGTCGCCGAGCTGACCCGGGCCCGCACCCGGGACGAGTGGCGGGCCGAGGAGCGGATAGCCGAGCTGGAGCAGGATCTGGAGGAGTCGCGCGAGCTGCGCACCCGTCTGGAGACCAAGCTCCGCCGCAAGCGCGTGGAGCTGGCCGGACTGCGCGGCGAGCACGCGGGGCTCCTGCGCCGGTACGCCAACGCCGAGACCGAGCGGGCCAGTGCGCTGGAGGGCCGCAGGCAGCTGGCCGTCGAGTCGGCCGCCCCGGCTCCCGAGCTGACCGTCGGACGGTCGACGCCCACCCCGGAGGCCTACCGCCGCGCGGACGAGGCCCTGGGGAACCTCACCCGTAACGCCGCCCGCCAGGAAGCCCGCCGTGCCGCGGAAGTGGCCCGGCAGTCGGTCGCCCCGAAGCAGGGCGCGAGGAAGCACCCGGAGCAGCGCGCGGAGGGGGAAGACCCGCAGGGGAAGGACGCGGCGGCCACCGGGGCGGGCGAGCACCGCCACAGCCGCCCCTCGACCGTCCCGCCCGCCCCGGCCCCGCAGCTCCCAGCCCCCGCCTCCCCGCTCCCGGCCTCCGCCGCACCCGTACACGTACCGCGTACGGTCCCCACCGCCTCGGCCGTCGTGCCGTACGCGGCCCGCCGCCATCTGGTCCCCCAGGGCAGCTTCGACTTCTTCGGCACGCAGAACGGCCAGAAGACGAAGGCCGCCATCGAGTCCGTGCAGAACGAGGACCTGGCGGACGTCGTCGGCGAGGAGGCACTCGCCGACCACCGCACGTCAGCGGCGCAGCACCGGGCGGTCGGCAAGGTCATCGACCTCACCGCGCACGACGAGACCGAGCAGATCGAGGTGGCGCAGCTGCGCGGCGCGGTCTCCTGAGGAACCGGCCGGCCGGTTACTTGTCGATGTCCCCGACGACGAAGAAGAGCGAACCCAGGATCGCCACCATGTCGGAGACCAGCGTCCCCGGCAGCAGTTCGGTGAGCGCCTGGATGTTGTTGAAGGACGCCGAGCGCAGCTTCAGCCGGTACGGGGTCTTCTCGCCCTTGGACACCAGGTAGTAGCCGTTGACGCCGAGCGGGTTCTCCGTCCAGGCGTACGTGTGGCCCTCGGGCGCCTTCAGCACCTTGGGCAGCCGCTGGTTGACCGGCCCCGGCTCCATGTCGGCCAGCCGGTCCAGGCAGGCGTCGGCCAGCTCCAGGGAGTTGAGGGTCTGCTCCAGCAGGCACTCGAACCGGGCCAGGCAGTCGCCCTCGGTCCGGGTCACCACCTCCAGGGTGTCCCGCAGCTCCCCGTACGCGAGATACGGCTCGTCGCGCCGCAGGTCGAAGTCGACGCCCGAGGCGCGGGCGATCGGCCCCGACACCCCGTACGCGTGCACCGCGTCGGCGGAGAGCACACCGATCCCGCGCGTGCGGCCCCGGAAGATCTCGTTGCCGAGGACCAGGTTCTCGTACACGTCCATCCGGGAGCGGACCGAGGTGACGGCGTCGCGGACCCGGCCGGTCCAGCCCGCCGGGATGTCCTCCTTGAGCCCGCCGACCCGGTTGAACATGTAGTGCATCCGGCCGCCGGAGACCTCCTCCATCACCGCCTGCAGCTCCTCGCGCTCGCGGAAGGCGTGGAAGACCGGGGTGATGCCCCCCAGTTCGAGGGGGTAGGAGCCGAGGAACATCAGGTGGTTGAGGACCCGGTTCAGCTCGGCGAGCAGCGTCCGCGTCCAGACCGCGCGCTCGGGGACCTCCATGCCGAGCATCCGCTCGACGGCCATCACGACGCCCAGCTCGTTGGAGAAGGCGGAGAGCCAGTCGTGGCGGTTGGCGAGCATGATGATCTGCCGGTAGTCGCGCGCCTCGAAGAGCTTCTCCGCGCCCCGGTGCATATAGCCGATGACCGGCTCGGCGTGCTGGACGCGTTCGCCGTCCAGGACGATCCGGAGCCGGAGCACGCCGTGCGTGGAGGGGTGCTGCGGGCCGATGTTCAGCACCATGTCGGTGCTCTCCGCCGCGCCGCCGATGCCGATGGTCGTCTCCGTCATGGGGGCCAGTATTCCCTGCCCGGCCCCGCCGCACCGGCGGTCACCCACCCCGGCCACGCCGCCTGCCACGCGCCCCGCCGTCACTTCCCCGAGCGGCCGGTCACCCGCCCCTGCCGTCGCCCTCGGGGCGGCCGGTCACCCGTCCCGGCCACCCCGGAGCTCACCCCGCCCGCATCACCCCACCCGGTGCAGCAGCCACCCGAAGTCGCCCAGTCCGCCGCGCGCGGTCAGCTCCGCCGCCTCGCCCGCCGCCGCCAGCGCCCGTACGTACGCCGCAGGATCGGAGGCGGCCAGCGTCAGCGGCGGCCGCTCCCCCGAGACCCCGAGCCGCCCGAGCGCCGTCCGCTGGTCCGTCAGCTCCACCGCCCCCGGGCCCGCCCCCGCCGCACACGCGTCCAGCGCCACATGGGCGGTCAGGTCGCAGGAGCCGTCTGGCACCGGGCGCACCTCCCGCCCGCCCCGGAAGCCGGTCAGCGTCCCGAACGGCGGCCGCTCGCCCCGTACATGCGCGTAGTCCACCGCCACCGCGAGCCCTGCCTCCAGCGACCCCACCGCCCCCGCCCAGGCCAGATCCCGGGGCAGCCCGATCTCCGCCCGCTCGCCCGGCGCCGACAGCGGCCACCACCGCTCCAGCCACTCGGCGTCCGCCCCGGCCACCGGCGGCCCCAGCCGCTCCGCCCCGTCCGAGGTCCGCACCCGGACGTACCGGGCGACCCCGGCCCCGTCCACCTCCGCCACCTCCACCGGCACGTTGTCCAGCCACTCGTTGGCGAACAGCAGACCGGCCACCCCCCGGGGCGGCTCGGAGCACCAGCGCACGCGCGGGTCGAGCCCCGGCGGGCGGGCGGCGACCTCCACCCCGTACGGGACCACCTCCAGCCCCTCGGGGGCGGCGGCGAGCACCCCGGTCAGCAATTCACCCCGCCCCGCGCCCACATCGACCAGCGCCACCGTCCGCGTACCCAGCTCCCGCGCGGTCGAGGCCAGCAGCCGGGCCACGGCCCGCGCGAAGAGGGGTGAGGCGTGCACCGACGTACGGAAGTGGCCCGCCGGCCCCCGCGGACTGCGGACCGGACTCCGGTAGAAGCCCTCGTCGCCGTACAGTGCGGTCTGCGCCGCCGCCCGCCACCCGCGCCACTCCTGCGTCATGTGGGCAAGTCTCCACCTTGGGGAGTACGGTCCCAGGATCTGGATCGACCCTCCGGTTGACCCCGGCACCTGTCCGCTGTCCTTACGCTGGGCTACGTGCAGCGCCTCTACGATTTTCTCCGCAGACACCCGACGGGCGTCGACGTCTTCTGGGCGGTCGTCCTCCTCGGGCTCTCCGGCATGTCGCTGGCGTCGGGCATGTACGCCACCGGGCGGGAGACGTTCCTCGCGATTCCGGTTGCGCTCGGGCTCTCGACGGTGGTGGCGCTGCGCCGACGGCTCCCGGAGAAGATGCTGCTGCTCGCCATCGCGGTGGGCCTCTGCCAGCTGCTCTTCGACGTCCGGCCGGGCATCGGCAACTTCGCGATGCTGGTGATCACCTTCACGGTGGCCACGATCGGGGAGCGCTGGGCCTCCCGGCTCGCCCTGGTGTGCAGCCTGAGCGCGGCCGCCCTGTCACAGCTGCGCTGGCCGTCCGAGCCGGGCGGCTCCTGGCCGCAGCAGGTCTTCGTGACGGTGATCATGACGGTGCCGTTCGTGCTGGCCTGGGTGATGGGCGACTCGCTGCGCACCCGGCGGGCCTACTTCAGCCAGCTGGAGGAGCGGGCCGCCCGGCTGGAGCGGGAGCGCGAGGCGCAGTCCAAGGTGGCGGTGGCCGCCGAGCGGGCCCGTATCGCCCGGGAGCTGCACGACGTCGTCGCGCACAACGTCTCGGTGATGGTCGTCCAGGCCGACGGCGCGGCGTACGTGATGGACACGGCGCCCGACCAGGCCCGGCAGGCGCTGACCACGATCTCCTCCACCGGGCGGCAGGCGCTGGCCGAGATGCGGCGGCTGCTGGGGGTGCTGCGGACCGGGGACGCGCCGGAGAGCGGGGAGTACGTCCCGCAGCCCGACGTGGAGCAGATCGAGGAGCTGATCGAGCAGGTCCGCAGGACGGGCCTGGCGGTGGACTTCAAGGTGGAGGGCACCGCCCGCCCGCTGCCGAGCGGTGTGGAGCTGACCGCGTACCGCATCGTGCAGGAAGCCCTCACCAACACCCGCAAGCACGGCGGCCCGGACGCCGGGGCCAGCGTCCGGCTGGTCTACTTCGACGACGGCCTCGGGCTCCTGGTCGAGGACGACGGCCGGGGCGCGGCGCACGAGCTGTACGAGGACGGCGGCGCGGACGGGGCCGGGCACGGGATGATCGGGATGCGGGAGCGGGTCGGCATGGTCGGCGGAACCCTGGACGCGGGGCCGCGGCCCGGTGGCGGCTTCCGGATCAGCGCGCTGCTGCCGCTGAAACCGGCCGAGTAGCGCCCCGCCCCTCCCACCAGCCTATTTCCCTCCCTACAGGACAGGACAAGACCCCATGGCCATCCGCGTGATGCTCGTCGACGACCAGGTGCTCCTCCGTACGGGCTTCCGCATGGTCCTGGCCGCCCAGCCGGACATGGAGGTGGTGGCGGAGGCCGGGGACGGCGCCGAGGCGATCGAGATCCTGCGCTCGACCGCCGTGGACGTGGTCCTGATGGACGTCCGCATGCCCCGGCTGGACGGGGTCGAGGCGACCCGTCGGATCTGCGCGCAGCCGAACCCGCCGAAGGTGCTGATCCTGACGACGTTCGACCTGGACGAGTACGCCTTCTCCGGGCTGAAGGCGGGCGCCAGCGGCTTCATGCTCAAGGACGTGCCGCCCGCCGAACTGCTCTCCGCGATCCGCTCGGTGCACAGCGGTGACGCGGTCGTCGCCCCCTCCACCACCCGCCGTCTGCTCGACCGCTTCTCCCCGATGCTGCCCAGCAGCGAGAAGCAGCCGAAGAACAAGCACGTCGAGAAGCTCACCGAACGCGAACGCGAGGTGATGCTCCTGGTCGCGCAGGGCCTCTCGAACGGCGAGATCGCCTCCCGCCTGGTCCTCTCCGAGGCGACGGTCAAGACCCACGTCGGCCGCATCCTCACCAAGCTGAGCCTGCGCGACCGCGTCCAGGTCGTCGTCCTCGCCTACGAGACGGGGCTGGTGCGCGCGGGCGGCGGAGCGGGCTGAGACCCCGGGCCCCATGGCCCGGCTCAGCGCAGCACGCCCTCCAGGAAGTCGCTGCCGAGGCGGGCGACGACCGTGACGTCCAGCTGGTGCAGTACGTAACGGCCCCGGCGGCGCGTCGTGATCAGACCCGCCTTCTTGAGCACCGACAGATGCCGGGAGACCTCGGGCGCGGTGATGCCGTGCGACTCGGCCAGTTCGCCGGTGGTGTACGGGGAGCGGGCGAGGTTGCGGCAGAGCCGCATCCGCATCGGGTGGGCCAGCGCCTCCATCCGGCGCTGGAGCAGCTCCACGGAGGCGGGGGCCGACAGGTCGGGCATCCGGACCGGGTAGTGGAGCACCGGCCGCCAGCCGGGGGCGTGCAGCACCATCAGATGGGGCCAGCCGAAGGTGCTGGGCATCAGGGTGAGGCCGGAGCCGACGTCCGGGTCGACGGCGGTGGTCCGGCCCTCGGCCAGCTTGTCGACGGAGATCCTGCCCGCCTCCTCGTCCACGGTCAGCGCCGGGGAGACCGCCCCGACCGCCTCCGCGAGGCCCTTGCGCCGCAGCAGCTCCGTCTTGTGCCGGGCGTCGGCGGCCAGCTGGACCGAGACCCGGCGCCAGGTGTCCGCGAAGAACGCCTGGTCCAGGTCTTCGAAGAGCCGCCTCAGCCAGCGGCGTACGGGGGCGGGGTCGGCCAGCAGCCGCTGGGTGAAGTCCACCTGGCGCGGGCCCCGGGCCGCCGCCATGTCCAGGGCGCGGGCCCGCATCGCCGGGTCCGAGAGCGGGGAGGCGGAGCCCGCCCCGTACAGGCTGCTGCAGGTGAACTCCAGGGCCGCCGTCACGAACCGCTCGTCGTCCAGCCGGTCCAGGATGTCCAGGTCCTCCGCCAGGGTCGCCCCGGTCCGGCCGTCGCCCCCTCGGATCCCGGCGAACGGCATGAAGACGTCCGAGAAGGTGTTCCGCCAGAGGAACTCCGCCTCCATCAGCCGGTCCGCGAGATCGGGCTCCAGCCCGGCCGCCGTCGCGGTGGCCCAGCCGTGCACCCCGGGGTGGTGGCCCGGCTCGGAGAGCGCGTGCAGGGCGACGCCCAGCTCGGCCAGGGGAGAGGTCGCGAATTCGATGCGGTCGGGGGTCAGGCCCGCGATGTCTATGTGCACGCTCACCCGTCCATGGTGCGGGTACGGGGACCGGCCGTCGTTCCGTTTGACGGTGGCCGTCAATCAACGCGCGGGCCCGCCGTGACCTGCGCACGCTGGATGCATGGACGCCATCCAGCAGCACATGCTCGACACCTGCCGCGCGGCCCGCCTGGGCGAGCCCGCACCGCCCCCGCCGGGCCGCCACGACCGCCGGACCCTGCGCGACCTCTACCGCCACTGGCTGACCCACCCGCCGACGCCCCGTACCGCCCGTCCGGGCCACGTCGGGCCGTCCGGTGTCTGAGGCCGGAGCCCGGAAGCCGGGGACCGGCCATCCGGCAAGGCCCCTGCGCCCACAACCCCCTACGCCAACAGCCCCGCGAAACCGGCCACCGCCTCCCGCACCTCCTCCGCCGACCACTCCAGCCCGGCCCCGGCGACCGTCACCTCCGTGACCGACACCCCCGGCGGCAGCCCGGCCGCCCCCGGAGCCCCCTCCGACCAGCTCCGGAACAGCGTCACGCCCGTCTCCTCCGCCTGCCGCAGCGACGCCTCGTCCAGCACCCCGGCCCCGTACGGCAGCCAGACCTGGAACTGGTGCGTGTGCGGCGGCTCCGGACGGACCCGGAACCACGGCACCCCGGCCGCCGCGAACCCCTCCGCCATCGCCCCGGCCACCACCTTCGCGTGGGCCACGTACGACGGCAGCCGGGGCAGCTCCCGGTCCAGGCCGATCAGGGCGGAGAGCGCCGCCGGGTACTGCTGGAAGAGCTGTCCCCCGTACCGGTGACGCCACACCCGGGCCTCCTCCACCAGCGCCGAGGGCCCCGCCAGTGCGGCCCCCGACAGCCCGTCGAGCGACTTGTAGAAGGACACGTACACACTGTCCGCGAGCGCCGCGATCTCCTTCAGGCCCCGCCCGAAGTGCGGACCGCACTCCCACAGCCGCGCCCCGTCCAGATGGACCACCGCGTCCCGCTCCCGGGCCGCCGCCACGGTCGCCTCCAGCTCGTCCCAGGTCGGCAGCACGAACCCGGCGTCCCGCAGTGGCAGCTCCAGCATCAGCGTGCCGAACGGCTCCGGGTGGTCCCGCACCTCCTCCGCACTCGGCATCCGGGACGCGGAGGTCAGGTGGACCGTGCGCAGCCCGCTCACGGCCGCCAGGGACCCCTCCTCGTGCAGCTCCGGGTGGGCCAGCGGGTGCAGCGCCACCGTCGCGTTGCCCGTCCGCCCCGCCCAGCACCGCAGCGCCACCTGCTGGGCCATGGTCCCGGTCGGGAAGAACGCCGCCGCCTCCGTCCCGAGCAAGTCGGCCACCCGCTGCTCCAGCTCCGCGACGACCCCGCCCCCGTACACATCCACCGCACCGTCGGGATCGTGTACGGAACCGGCCCCGGCGGCCAGCGCCGCGAGCCCCTCGCCCACCGTGCCGTCCGTGGACCGGCGGGCCAGCACCCGGTGGGATCCACGCCAGGCGGCGAGTCGCCGTCGCCGCTGCTCCTGCTCATCGATGGCTGTCATGGGACGATCATCCCCTGGACCCCGCGCGGCACACCCGTGTGTCTCCCGTCCGTTCCGCCTCGCTTCCGCGGAGTTATCCACAGGCTGTGGGCGGCGGGCGCGCTCCGTCGAAACGCTGGCGTAGCATGCAGAGAAATCGTCCGGTACCCGCCGCGGACTGGAACGGAAGGCCATCGCCGCGTGAATACGACAGTCCCGAAGGAACCCCTCGACGCGAGGGACCGCCCCGCCCGCCTCACCGTCGGCGTCGTGGGAGCGGGCCGCGTCGGCCCCGCGCTCGCCGCCGCGCTCCAGCTCGCCGGTCACCGTCCGGTGGCCGTCTCGGGTGTCTCCGACGCCTCCCGGCGCCGCGCGGCCGCCCTCCTCCCCGACGTCCCCCTGGTGACGCCCGCCGAGGTGCTGGCCCGTGCCGAGCTGGTGCTGCTGACCGTCCCCGACGACGCCCTGCCCGGCCTGGTGGAAGGGCTTGCGGAGACCGGTGCCGTACGGCCGGGACAGCTGCTCGTCCACACCTCCGGGCGGTACGGGGCCCGGGTCCTGGACCCCGCGCTGCGGGCCGGGGCCCTGCCGCTGGCACTGCACCCGGCGATGACGTTCACCGGCACATCCGTCGACGTCCAGCGGCTCGCGGGCTGCTCCTTCGGGGTCACCGCCCCCGAGGAGCTGCGGCTGGCCGCCGAGGCGCTGGTCATCGAGATGGGCGGCGAGCCGGAGTGGATCGCGGAGGAGTCCCGTCCGCTCTACCACGCGGCCCTGGCGCTGGGCGCGAACCACCTGGTCACCTTGGTCGCGGAGTCGATGGAGCTGCTGGCCAAGGCCGGGGTAACCGCCCCGGACCGGATGCTCGGCCCGCTCCTCGGAGCCGCCCTGGACAACGCCCTGCGCTCCGGCGACGCGGCGCTGACCGGCCCGGTGGCCCGGGGCGACGCGGGCACGGTCGCGGCCCATGTGTCCCAGCTGCGCGTCCACGCCCCCCAGATGGTCGGCGGCTATCTCGCGATGGCCCGCGCCACGGCCGACCGGGCCCTGGCCCACGGCCTGCTCAAGCCGGAGCTGGCGGAGGATCTGCTCGTCGCCCTGGCCGACCAGGAGAGCCGGCCGGGCTCCACCGGACCGGGGGAGACCCGATGACGACCACCGGGAACGGCCGCAAGGCCGCGGACACCACGGGCAGCACGGCCCCCCGGGGCGACCGCGCCCAAGGCACGCTCCCCGGAAGCGCGGCCCCTGAAGGCGTGCCCCCCGAGGGCGCTGCCCCTGAGGGCGTGCCCCCCGAAGGCGCTACCCCTGAGGGCGCGGCCCCCGAAGGCGCTACCCCCGAAGGCGCGGGTGCCCAAGCCTCCTCCCCCGCACACGCACCCACCCCCACCCCCACGTCCACCCCCACGTCCGCCTCCGCCCCCGCTCTCCTCCGCACCGCCGCCGAGCTGGACGCGCTTCCCCGCCCCGCCGGCGCCGAGCGGGTCGTCGTCATGACCATGGGCGCTCTCCACGAGGGGCACGCCACCCTGATCCGGGCCGCCCGGGAGGCGGCGGGCCCGGACGGGCAGGTCGTGGTGACCGTCTTCGTCAACCCGCTCCAGTTCGGCGAGGCGGCCGACCTCGACCGCTACCCGCGCACCCTGGACGCCGACCTGGCCACCGCCGGGGCCGCGGGCGCCGACGCGGTCTTCGCCCCCGGTGTGGACGAGGTCTACCCCGGAGGCGAGCCCCAGGTCCGGATCACCGCGGGCCCCATGGGCGAGCGGCTCGAAGGAGCGTCCCGCCCCGGCCACTTCGACGGCATGCTCACCGTCGTCGCCAAGCTCCTCCACCTCACCCGCCCCGACGAGGCGCTCTACGGGCAGAAGGACGCCCAGCAGCTCGCCCTGATCCGCCGCATGGTCCGCGACCTGGACTTCCCCGTCCGGATCACCGGCGTGCCCACCGTCCGGGACGGGGACGGCCTCGCGCTCTCCAGCCGCAACCGTTTCCTCTCCCCGCAGGAGCGGCACACCGCCCTCGCCCTCTCGCACGCCCTGTTCGCCGCCCGGGACCGGCTCGCCGCCCAGCAGGCCCTGCACGAGCGCGCCCTGGCCACAGCCCCCGGCTCCGGCGCCGACCGGGCCGCCGGGCTCAACCGGCTCGGTGAGGCCCGGGCCGCCGCCGACGCCCAGGCCGTCGCCCTGGCCCGGCCCAACGGGGCACCCGCCGCCGTCCGGGCCACCGCGCGCGCGATCCTGGACGAGGCGGCGGCCCGCGACCGGCACCCGCTCGTCCTGGACTACCTGGCCCTGGTGGACCCGGCGGACTTCACCGAGATCCCCGACGACCGCGAGAGCGGGGAGGCGATCCTCGCCGTCGCCGCCCGGGTCGGGGAGACCCGCCTCATCGACAACATCCCCCTCACCTTCGGAGCCCTGACGTGACCGGAATACGGCTGACCGCCCCCGCCCCCGGCTGGGCCATCGACGCGGACGTCGTGGTGGTCGGCTCCGGAGTCGCCGGTCTCACCACCGCCCTGCGCTGCGCCGCCGCCGGCCTGGACACCGTGGTCGTCACCAAGGCCCGGCTCGACGACGGCTCGACCCGCTGGGCCCAGGGCGGCATCGCCGCCGCGCTCGGCGAGGGCGACACCCCCGAGCAGCATCTCGCCGACACCCTGGTCGCGGGCGCGGGCCTCTGCGACGAGGAGGCCGTACGGGCCCTGGTCACCGAGGGCCCCGACGCCGTACGCCGGCTGATCACCACCGGCGCCCACTTCGACACCACCGACAGCGGTGACATAGCGCTCACCCGCGAGGGCGGCCACCACCGCCGCCGCATCGCCCACGCGGGCGGCGACGCCACCGGCGCCGAGATCTCCCGGGCCCTTGTCGAGGCGGTCCGCGCCGCCGCCCTCCGCACCATCGAGAACGCGCTCGTCCTGGACCTGCTCACCGACGCCGAAGGCCGTACGGCGGGGGTCTCGCTCCACGTCATGGGCGAGGGCCAGCACGACGGCGTCGGCGCGGTCCGGGCCCCCTCGGTCGTCCTCGCGACCGGCGGCATGGGCCAGGTCTTCTCCGCCACCACCAACCCGTCGGTCTCCACCGGGGACGGCGTGGCGCTGGCGCTGCGGGCCGGGGCGGAGGTCTCCGACCTGGAGTTCGTCCAGTTCCACCCCACCGTCCTCTTCCTCGGCGCCGACTCCGAGGGCCAGCAGCCGCTGGTCTCCGAGGCGGTACGGGGCGAGGGCGCCCACCTCGTCGACGCCTCCGGCACCCGCTTCATGCTGGGGCAGCACGAGCTGGCGGAGCTGGCCCCGCGCGACATCGTCGCCAAGGCCATCACCCGGCAGATGCACGAGCACGGCACCGAGCACATGTATCTCGACGCCCGGCACTTCGGCGCCCGGATGTGGGAGCAGCGCTTCCCCACCATCCTGGCCGCCTGCCGCGCCCACGGCATCGACCCGGTCACCGAGCCGGTCCCGGTCGCCCCGGCCGCGCACTACGCCTCCGGCGGCATCCGTACCGACCTGCGCGGCCGGACGACCGTCCCCGGTCTGTACGCCTGCGGCGAGGTCGCCTGTACGGGGGTGCACGGGGCCAACCGGCTGGCGTCGAACTCCCTTCTGGAGGGCCTGGTCTTCGCCGAGCGCATCGCCGCCGACATCGCGGAGGCCCGCCCGCCCCGTACGGACCCGGCCGCAGCCCCCGGTGCCGCGGACGACCCCGTCCCGCTGCTCGCCCCCGAGGCCCGTACGGCCATCCAGCGCATCATGACCCGGGGCGCCGGAGTCCTCCGCTCCGCCGAGTCCCTGGCAACCGCCGCCGAGGAGCTGGAGGGCCTGCACCGCGGCGCCGCCGCCGACGCGGACGACCCCGATCCCAAGGTCGCCGTCCCCGGCGTCGACGCCTGGGAGGCCACCAACCTGCTGCTGGTCTCCCGGGTCCTGGTCGCCGCCGCCCGGGAGCGCGAGGAGACCCGCGGCTGCCACTGGCGCGAGGACCGGCCCGACCGCGACGACGAGCACTGGCGCCGCCACCTGGTCGTCCGGATCGCCGCCGACCGCACACCGGCCGTCCACCGTACGGAGACCGCCGCATTCCCGTCCGTACGCCCGGCGGATTGACCGGACTGCTGGACTGAAGAGGCCGCCCCGGACAGCAGCCGCACCGAAGAGCAGAAGCGCCCGGACAGAGAAGCACCGCACCACCCGTCACGCCCCGAGGAGCCGCAACCGTGTCCACGCCCGAAGAGAATCCGCGCCCCACACCCGTGGACGTACCGCTGATCCGGGTCGGCGCGCCCGCCCCGTCCGCGTCCTCCGAGGGCTGCGGCGACGACTGCGGCTGCGGCGAGGGGTTCGCCGCCGACGCCCTGGAGTGCGGTCTCGACCCCGCACTCGCCCTGCTGCTGGCGGAGGCGGGGCTCGACCCCGTCCAGGTCGAGGACGTCGCCCATGTGGCCATCGAGGAGGACCTCGACGGCGGGGTGGACGTCACGACCGTGGCGACCGTCCCCGAGGACGCCGTGGTCACCGGTGACTTCACCGCCCGCGAGGCCGGGGTCGTGGCCGGGCTGCGGGTCGCGGAGGCGGTCCTGTCGATCGTCTGCACCGAGGAGTTCGAGGTCGAGCGGCACGTGGAGGACGGCGAGCGCGTCGCCCCCGGCCAGAAGCTGCTCACCGTCACCACCCGCACCCGGGACCTGCTGACCGGCGAGCGCAGCGCGCTGAACCTGCTCTGCCGCCTCTCCGGCATCGCCACCGCCACCCGCGCCTGGGCGGACGTGCTGGAGGGCTCCAGGGCCCAGGTCCGCGACACCCGCAAGACGACGGCGGGGCTGCGCGCGCTGGAGAAGTACGCGGTGCGCTGCGGCGGCGGCGTCAACCACCGGATGTCGCTCTCCGACGCGGCCCTCGTCAAGGACAACCACGTGGTCGCGGCGGGCGGGGTCGCGGAGGCGTTCCAGCGGGTCCGCGCCGAGTTCCCCGACCTGCCGATCGAGGTGGAGGTCGACACGCTGGAGCAGGTGCGCGAGGTGCTGGACGCGGGCGTCGACCTGATCCTGCTGGACAACTTCACCCCGGCCGAGACCGCCGAGGCGGTGGCCCTGGTCGACGGCCGCGCGATCCTGGAGTCCTCCGGCCGCCTCACGCTCGACTCGGCCCGCGCCTACGCGGACGCGGGCGTGGACTACCTGGCCGTCGGCGCGCTCACCCACTCCGCGCCGATCCTGGACATCGGCCTGGACTTCCGCGAGGCATCCACCACCAGCGACGGGGCCGAAGCCTGATGCTGCTCACCATCGACGTCGGCAACACGCACACGGTCCTCGGCCTCTTCGACGGCGAGGAGATCGTCGAGCACTGGCGGATCTCCACCGACGCCCGCCGCACCGCCGACGAGCTGGCGGTCCTCCTCCAGGGCCTGATGGGCATGCACCCGCTGCTCGGGATGGAGCTGGGCGACGGTATCGAGGGCATCGCGATCTGCGCCACCGTCCCCTCGGTCCTGCACGAGCTGCGCGAGGTCACCCGCCGCTACTACGGGGACGTGCCCGCCGTCCTCGTCGAGCCGGGCGTCAAGACCGGGGTGCCGGTCCTGATGGACAACCCCAAGGAGGTCGGCGCGGACCGCATCATCAACGCGGTCGCCGCCGTCGAGCTGTACGGGGGCCCCGCGATCGTCGTCGACTTCGGCACGGCCACCACCTTCGACGCGGTCTCCGCGCGCGGGGAGTACGCGGGCGGGGTCATCGCCCCCGGCATCGAGATCTCCGTGGAGGCGCTCGGCGTCAAGGGCGCCCAGCTCCGCAAGATCGAGCTGGCCCGGCCGCGCAGCGTGATCGGCAAGAACACCGTGGAGGCCATGCAGTCCGGCATCGTCTACGGCTTCGCGGGCCAGGTGGACGGGGTGGTGACCCGGATGAAGAAGGAGCTGACCGCAGACCCGGACGACGTCACGGTCATCGCGACGGGCGGCCTTGCTCCGATGGTGTTGGGGGAGTCCTCCGTCATCGACGAGCACGAGCCGTGGCTGACGCTGATCGGGCTGCGCCTGGTCTACGAGCGGAACGTCTCCCGCGCTTGAGGTGCGCCGCGTGAACCCCGGCGCACCCTGCGGAAAGGGCCGGGGCCGCCGTTCGGGCACGCCGCGCCACCGGCGGCCAGTTAAACGGATTTTGTCCATTTAGCACGTATTGTCGCGTTATGCCCACGCCCTACGGTTCACGAGGCGGCATGGCGTTCAGCGCGGACGAGCTGCGGGTGCTCCGACGTGCCCTCGCCATCGCCCTCCACCCCATGCCCCTGTCCGACGAGGATGTCCAGGACTGCCTGCGGCTCGCGGGCTCCGTGGACGAGGCGGTCGGGGAGGCGGGCCGGCTGCGAGCGTTCCTCCTCGCCGACCTGGCCCGCTACCGCGACGCCCTCCCCGGCTCCGCCACCGGCTATCTGGAGCAGCTCCAGGACGCCCTGGCGGCCGGGTACGACCCCCGCCCCGACGATCTGGCGGCCCTGCGCGCGCTCCGCGGTAAACCCCTCGCCGCGGCCCTCCTGGAGCGCTGCCAGATCCTCGCGGAGCGGTCCGTACGGGCCCGGCTCGCCGGCCGCTCCGTCGCGGTGGCCCCCGCGCCCCGCGGCCGACTGCTCGCCCTTCCCGGCGGCCGGGCCGCCGACCGGGAGCCGGACCGCCCCAAGGGCCCGGCCGCCCCCGCCCCCGGCCGGACACCGGCCCCCGCCCCGCAGCGCCCGATGCCCAAGCCCTCCGAGGTCTTCCCGCCCCGGCGCCGCCCCGCGCCGCCCCCGGCGGAGGAGGAGCGTGCCGCGGGCTGACCCCCGCCCGGCCCGCATGCCCGCACGCCCGGACGCGGCGGCTTCCCGCGGAGGCGGGAGGTCGCCGCGTCCCGGCGTGCGGGGCTCGCTACTCTGGACGGCATGGACTACGTATCCGCGCTCGTGCCCCCCGTGGTGATGGCCGTCTTCTTCATCGGTGTGGTCGTGACGATCGTCAAGAGTCAGGGCGGTCCGAACAAGACCAAGGAGGACGAGGCCGTGGACGCGGCGATGGCCCGCGCGGAGTCGGTAAAGCAGACCGCTCGTCCGGAGAACGCCTGACGGCAGTGGCGGCCCCTTCGTGCCGCGGACCCGTCGCCCGCCCCTGGGAGCGTACGGCTCGTGAGAGCCGTGCGCTCTTTTGGCTCTGCAAATAACCAGCCATTCGGGACATCTGGCACTAAAGTGATCCCGTGCCCCGCCAATTGGGAGAGCTGGAAGACGCCGTGATGACACGCGTCTGGCAATGGAACCGTCCGGTCACGGTGCGGGAAGTCCTTGAGGACCTCCAGCAGGAACGGTCCATCGCCTACACGACGGTGATGACGGTAATGGACAATCTCCATCAGAAGGGCTGGGTCCGCAGGGAAGTGGACGGCCGGGCATATCGATATACGGCCGTCTCCACCAGGGCCGCCTACTCGGCCGCACTGATGAACGAAGCCTGGTCCCAGAGCGACAACCCGGCCGCCGCCCTTGTCGCGTTCTTCGGGATGATGTCGCCCGAGCAGCGCGAAGCACTTCAGGACGCCGTCCGTATGGTTTCCCCGGGCCCTGTGGAGACCCCGGCCGATGGCGCGGAGCCCGAGGGCGGGCGATAGCGTCGGGGCCATGTCCTCCGAGCAGTCGCAAACCGAAGCGGGTACCGACTTTCATACCGACCCGTCGGTAAATAGGCCCGCCATCACCGTCCGCCGCGCCAGGACGAGTGATGTGCCGTCCGTACGCCGCCTCCTCGACGGGTACGCGTCCGGCGGCATCCTGCTCGACAAAGCCACCGTCACCCTTTACGAGGACATCCAGGAGTTCTGGGTCGCGGAACGCGACGAGGATGCCCGGGTCGTCGGCTGCGGCGCTCTCCACGTCATGTGGGAAGACCTCGCGGAAGTCCGCACCCTCGCCGTCGACCCCCGCATCAAGGGGGCCGGGGTGGGGCATCGTGTGCTGGAGAAGCTCTTGCAGACCGCCCGATGGCTCGGGGTCCGCAAGGTTTTCTGCCTCACCTTCGAAGTGGACTTCTTCGCCAGGCACGGCTTCGTCGAGATCGGAGAGACGCCGGTCGACACGGATGTCTACAGTGAGCTGCTGCGTTCCTACGACGAGGGTGTCGCCGAGTTCCTCGGTCTCGAACGGGTGAAGCCGAACACCTTGGGCAACAGCCGGATGCTTCTGCACCTGTGATGCGCTCAAGCCGTGCTGTCGTCCCCGCATCCCTATGTCCGAATCGCGTACGTTTCCCGCGTTCTCGCGCTCCTGAACCTCTCCTGGGGGTTTGTGTTTTCCCGAGAAAAGCGGTTTCCTTTCCGCGTACTCCATTTCTTCGATGAAAGGAAATCCCGTGGCACAGAAGGTTCAGGTCCTTCTTGTCGATGACCTCGACGGTGTCGAGGCGGACGAGACCGTCACGTTCGCGCTCGACGGCAAGACCTACGAGATCGACCTCACCACGGCCAATGCGGACAAGCTTCGCGGTCTTCTCGAGCCCTACACCAAGGGTGGCCGCCGCACCGGTGGCCGCGCCGCGACGGGCCGTGGCAAGGGCCGCGCCGTCTCCGGTGGCAACAAGGACACCGCGGAAATCCGCCGGTGGGCGCGGGAGAACGGCCACAACGTGAATGACCGCGGCCGTGTTCCCGCCGAGATCCGCGAGGCTTACGAGAAGGCCAACGGCTGATCCGACGTACTGCCGTTCCGCAGCCCGGCCCGGGCACGCGACAGCCGGACCCGATGGCACTCCGTCGCCGCCGCGTCCACCAGGCGTACGAGATCGGGGGCATCCCCACCGCTGCTCCCGAAGCCCGCGAGAGCGGGAAGCGTAGGCCCGGGCGCAGGCCTCGTCCCGGGGGGCCGCAGCCACACAGCGGCCCCCGGCGAGCCCGTACCGCCCTGGAGCGCGGGAGCGGTGATCCGGCCGCCGACCCCCAGGGCAGTCAGATCGGGCGCGACCGGACCCCATTCCAGCCAGTCGAGCAGCCCCGGCAGCTCATCGGCGCCGCCGGGGGCGACCAGCAGCCCGATCCGGCCACCGCTCAGCAGCACCGGCCCGGTCCGCACGGGGCGGCGCAGCAGGGCACGGCCGGCCTCGGCGGGAAGCTCCAGCACGTCGAAGCTGATCCCGGTGAGCAGCCGCACCGGGGCGCTCCCCTCCGTCGCCCATCCGAGCTGTTGCTCGTACCACCGGGCGAGAGCGGCGGGCTCCGGACCGACGGGAACCGGACCGGTATCGGGTGACGATCGGGGCGGCGGGACGGTGAGGGCCATGTCCGATGAACCCTTGGACAGGCGGCGAAGTTACGCAAAGTCCCCGAGTGGTCACTTTCCGTCCCGTTTTTCCGGTCGGGTGAGAGTGTGTCGCAGCGCAAGGTTGTTCGCCCGTAGCGGAGGGAACCGGGGCGCGCCGCATGGACTGTCAGTGATTGCGGGTAAGACTTTCCTAGTGGGAAGGGGCGACGCGCAGGCCGAGGCGTCTCACGTTCGCCATCGGCGTACTGGCGATAGGGGTATCTGCCTGGCCTGCGGGAACATCGTCTCGCACCATCGGGTTGGAGCAGTTGTCAGCTGTTCGGCAGTAAGAATCCCCGCGCCGTGCGGGGTGATCCGGACGGATGTCGGCAGTTGGAATGAGCTGTCCCGTCCTGCGGGACTAGCATGCGGAAGGACTGGGAGGGGACCGACCCCTCACTGACCGACCGCTCTGAGGAGCGATTAACGATGTTCGAGAGGTTCACCGACCGCGCGCGGCGGGTTGTCGTCCTGGCTCAGGAAGAAGCCCGGATGCTCAACCACAACTACATCGGCACCGAGCACATCCTCCTGGGCCTGATCCACGAGGGTGAGGGTGTCGCCGCTAAGGCCCTGGAGAGCCTCGGGATTTCGCTCGAGGCGGTCCGCCAGCAGGTGGAGGAGATCATCGGGCAGGGGCAGCAGGCTCCTTCCGGGCACATCCCCTTCACTCCGCGAGCCAAGAAGGTCCTGGAGCTGTCGCTCCGCGAGGCCCTTCAGCTGGGCCACAACTACATCGGCACCGAGCACATCCTGCTCGGCCTGATCCGCGAGGGCGAGGGCGTCGCCGCCCAGGTCCTCGTGAAGCTGGGCGCCGACCTGAACCGGGTCCGGCAGCAGGTCATCCAGCTGCTTTCGGGCTACTCGGGCGGCAAGGAGACGGCTGCCGCGGGCGGCCCCGCGGAGGGCACGCCCTCCACCTCCCTGGTGCTCGACCAGTTCGGCCGGAACCTCACCCAGGCCGCTCGTGAATCCAAGCTCGACCCGGTCATCGGGCGCGAGAAGGAGATCGAGCGGGTCATGCAGGTGCTGTCCCGCCGGACCAAGAACAACCCGGTCCTCATCGGCGAGCCCGGCGTCGGCAAGACGGCGGTCGTCGAGGGCCTGGCCCAGGCGATCGTCAAGGGCGAGGTGCCCGAGACCCTCAAGGACAAGCACCTCTACACCCTGGACCTCGGCGCCCTGGTCGCCGGTTCGCGGTACCGGGGTGACTTCGAGGAGCGTCTGAAGAAGGTCCTCAAGGAGATCCGCACCCGCGGCGACATCATCCTGTTCATCGACGAGCTGCACACGCTGGTCGGTGCGGGTGCCGCCGAGGGCGCCATCGACGCGGCCTCGATCCTGAAGCCCATGCTGGCCCGGGGCGAGCTGCAGACCATCGGTGCCACCACGCTCGACGAGTACCGCAAGCACCTGGAGAAGGACGCCGCTCTCGAGCGCCGCTTCCAGCCGATCCAGGTCGCGGAGCCGTCGCTGCCGCACACCATCGAGATCCTGAAGGGTCTGCGCGACCGTTACGAGGCCCACCACCGGGTCTCCATCACGGACGAGGCCCTCGTCCAGGCCGCGACCCTGGCCGACCGGTACATCTCGGACCGCTTCCTGCCGGACAAGGCGATCGACCTGATCGACGAGGCCGGATCGAGGATGCGCATCCGCCGGATGACCGCGCCGCCGGACCTCCGCGAGTTCGACGAGAAGATCGCGGGCGTCCGCCGCGACAAGGAGTCGGCCATCGACTCCCAGGACTTCGAGAAGGCGGCCTCCCTCCGCGACAAGGAGAAGCAGCTGCTGGCGGCGAAGGCCAAGCGGGAGAAGGAGTGGAAGGCCGGCGACATGGACGTCGTCGCCGAGGTCGACGGCGAGCTGATCGCCGAGGTCCTGGCCACTGCCACCGGCATCCCGGTCTTCAAGCTGACGGAGGAGGAGTCCTCCCGTCTGCTGCGCATGGAGGACGAGCTCCACAAGCGCGTCATCGGCCAGAAGGACGCCATCAAGGCCCTCTCGCAGGCGATCCGCCGTACGCGAGCCGGTCTGAAGGACCCGAAGCGCCCCGGCGGCTCGTTCATCTTCGCCGGCCCGTCCGGTGTCGGTAAGACGGAGCTGTCCAAGACGCTCGCCGAATTCCTCTTCGGCGACGAGGACGCGCTGATCTCCCTCGACATGTCGGAGTTCAGCGAGAAGCACACGGTTTCCCGCCTCTTCGGTTCGCCCCCCGGTTACGTGGGCTACGAAGAGGGCGGCCAGCTCACCGAGAAGGTGCGCCGCAAGCCGTTCTCCGTCGTCCTCTTCGACGAGGTCGAGAAGGCCCACCCCGATATCTTCAATTCCCTGCTCCAGATCCTGGAGGACGGTCGCCTGACCGACTCCCAGGGCCGGGTCGTGGACTTCAAGAACACGGTCATCATCATGACGACCAACCTCGGGACCCGGGACATCTCCAAGGGCTTCAATCTGGGCTTCGCCGCCCAGGGCGACGTCAAGACCAACTACGAGCGCATGAAGGTCAAGGTCAACGAAGAGCTCAAGCAGCACTTCCGGCCGGAATTCCTCAACCGTGTCGACGACACGGTGGTCTTCCACCAGCTGACCGAGGAAGACATCATCCAGATCGTCGACCTCATGCTCGCCAAGGTCGACGAGCGGCTCAAGGACCGGGACATGGGCATCGAGCTCAGCTCCGAGGCCAAGTCGCTCCTGGCGAAGAAGGGCTACGACCCCGTGATGGGCGCCCGGCCGCTGCGCCGGACGATCCAGCGCGAGATCGAGGACGTCCTCTCCGAGAAGATCCTCTTCGGTGAGCTGCGCCCCGGTCACATCGTGGTCGTCGGCGTGGAGGGCGAGGGCGACGACAAGAAGTTCTCGTTCCGCGGCGAGGAGAAGTCGGCCCTGCCCGACGTCCCCCCGATCGAGCAGGCGGCCGGCGGCGCCGGCCCGAACCTGTCGAAGGACGCGTGACGCGTCTGTAGGGCATGAGCCCGAGCGTGTCTGAGGGGCTGCCCCGGAATCGGCTTCACGGCCGGTCCGGGGCAGCCCCTTTCCGCGGTCAGCGCGAGGTGGCGTTGAGACGGTCGCCCAGTTCCCCGGCCCCGATGAGGCGTGCGTCTCCCAGCTTCTCCACCCACACCTCCAGGCCTGGCCACGTGTGCAGCGCGGTGAGGTCGACCACGCGGTTGGCGGAGGCATCCAGGGTGAGGTGGGTGACGGAGGGGAAGAGCGGGCGCAGCATCCCGAGGTTCTCGCCGGGGTGGGGGGCCTGCACGGACAGAGTCTCGATGCTGGGGACGGAGATCGAGCGCGTCGGCCTCGACGCCCTCCGGGGCACCGATCCGGCGGCGGCGGTCACGGTGGCCGAGGAGCATCCCGAGCGCCGAGCGGTACAGCTCCCACCGGGTCTCCGGGAGGAAGCCGTCGCGGCGGCGGTGCAGGGCGCAGATCACCGCACAGAGCAGCGGCGTACGGGCCAGGTCACGGAGCGTGGGGTTCTGGTCGAACTGGAGGGCCAGGTCGCGCTTCAGCTCGTCCAGGCGCTCGGCGTCGTCCGGCTCGGAGAGGCGGGCCGCTCGGTGCCAGGAGGTCACGAACGCCTGATGTCCTCGTTCCGCATGGGCAGCAGCCGCAGCTCCTCGAACCCTTCGGAGCGCAGCCGGTCGGGTTCGACGGCCGACGGTCGTACGGTCGCGACGCATCGGGTCTCCGGGTAGCGGGCGAGGAGCTGGGACAGCCAGCTGTGAGCCTGTTCCCGGTCCTCCGGCGGCACCTCGTCCAGCCCGTCCACCAGCAGCAGCGCCCGCCCGGCCTCGAGGACCCGCCCCGCCCACCCTTCCGGGGCCGCGTCGACCACCAGCCCCGCCGCACTCGACAGCTCCGCCGGGCCCGGGAACGTCACCCCACGGGCGCGCAGAGTCCGCAGCGGTACGACGAAGGGGACCAGGCCGTTCAGCGGGGCCAGGTCGTCGGCCAGGGTGCGGGCCGAGGCGTGGGCCGCCAGCCACCAGAGCAGGGTCGTCTTGCCCGCACCCGCCTCGCCGCGCAGCAGGACGCGGGGCCGGTCGGTGAGGAGGGCGTCGATGCGCCGGGGCAGGGGTGCGGCGGACTCCATGCCCCCCGGTGCCGGGCGGCCCGGTCCTGCGCCTGGGCCTCCAGGCTGAGGTAGGCCGTGTCCAGGTCCCGTTCGGAGTCGTGCCGGCTCAGCTCGTCCAGGCCGAAGATCTTCGTACGGCGGTACGCGACGCCGAGCGCCTGCGCGTACTCCGTCTCGTACCGCAGGTCCTTCGGGAAGCTGCCGTGGACCCGTTCATGGCTCAGCCCGACGCGGGTCCTGGCGGAGGCCCGTAGGTGGAGCTCCGCAGCGACAGCCGGGCTGATCGGGCTGCACTCGACCCGACGCCCCTCGCGCTGCTGTGGGACCTGCCGAGCGATGCCCAGGAGTACGTCCCCCACGAAGACCGGGCCGCCGGAGAGCCCGGACAGGGCCGGAGGCTCGTCGTCCGGGCGAGCGGCGGGCGGGGAGTCCAGCTCGCAGACCAGCAGGTCACGGACCCGGCCCGCCATGGGCAGGACCGTCGCCGTGTACTGGTCCGCCTCCAGCCTCTGGTCGGGGCCGTACCGCTTACGCGTGGGAAGCCGGTGATCTCGCATCCGGGGACGGCCTCGCGGGTGTCCAGCATGCCAAGCCTCGCCGGGGGGACTCGCCGCACCGGCTCGGCGACCTCCAGCAGGGCCACGTCAAGCTGACGGTCGATCCAGGCGAGGGTGGCCGGGACGCGGCCCCGGACGGCAGGGTGAGCGACCTGTACGGACCCTGGATCGATCACGTGGGCGCAGGTCAGGACCAGCCGGTCGGTGAGGAGGACGCCGCTGCCCTGACGGGCGCCGAAGACGGCCACCGTACGGTCGGCGGGTTGGGTGAACCGTACGTACGACATGCTCACGGGCGGACCGCCCCGTCACCTGACCCGGCCGCGTCGGCCTCCGCCCCGAACCCCGCCGTCGACCCGTCGTCCTCCGTGCCGATCTCCCACGCCTCCCCGGTCACCGCGTTCTGCGGGCTCAGCGTGAACGCCACCTTGTGCGTGCGGCCCGTGGCCCGGGACGCGTCGGCACCCGCCTCGACCACCCAGGCCTTCACCTTGCCGCCCGCCTTGGCCTCCTTGCGGAGTTCGAGGGTGAACTCCATCTGGATGTCCCCGACGGCGAAGGCGAGCGGGCGCCCGGTGGCCCGGGAGGCCGCCTCCACCAGCTGGTTGCGGATGGACTCGACGGCGTCGGCCAGCTCGATGCCGTCCAGGTCATGGGTGTGCTCGGCGGTCATGGTGGTCCCCCCGGGGTGCGGTGCGCTGTCCCGCCAGCGTAGTGACGTGGCGGGACGAAGGTCCCGAATCGGAAGGACTTAGGTCCCACCGGCGGTGACAAGGCGCACAGGCAGAAACCGGCCTACTACCCGCGGCCGTAGGCGGCGTCGGGGCCGGTGGAGGGACCTTCGCCCCGGCGGGCGGACGTCGGCTCCGCGCTTCGGGCGATACGGCCCGTTCGCGGTGCCATGTCCGGAAAAGTGCCCGAAGAACGGCGTTTGAACCGCGTTCGAGTGAGGGATTTCGTCGCCTCCCCGGGCTCTCGAAACGGGGACAACCAAGGCGAATTCCCGGCCCCCTCTCTACGGCTTTTCTTCGTAGATGGGGTGTTTGAGCACCGGTGGGGGTGCGGGTTACCAAGGTTGAGCAAGCCCGGACAGCACGCCGGGTCCACTCACCTTCGGAGGACTTCACCGTATGAAGCGCGCAACGAACCAGCTCACCATCCGCCCGTCCGCCTCCCGCATCCGCGGCGCCGTTCTGGCCGCCGGTCTGGGGGCGTCCGTGGTGCTGGGTGCTGGCACGGCGTTCGCCTCCGGCACCACGGGTGCCACCGGTACCGCCGCCCTCGCCGCGGGCACCGCCGCCGAGTCGGTCGCCCAGCAGGCCACCGCGCAGAGCAAGGCCGCCGCCAAGAAGGCGTCGGACGCCAAGAAGAAGGCCGAGGACAAGAAGAAGGCGGCCAAGAAGAACGCCGCCTCCTGGAAGGCGCCGGTCAAGAAGTACACGCTGACCGCGAGCTACGGCACCGGCGGCGCCCGCTGGGCCGCCAAGCACTCCGGCCAGGACTTCGCCGTGCCGATCGGCACCCCGGTCTCCGCCGTCCACACCGGCACCGTCGTCAAGGCCGGCCCGAACGGCGGCGGCGACGGCCCCGCGTACGGCAACGCCGTCGTGATCAAGCACGCCAACGGCAAGTACTCGCAGTACGCGCACCTGTCGAAGATCAACGTCAAGATCGGCCAGAAGGTCAAGACGGGCCAGAAGATCGCCCTGTCCGGCAACACCGGAAACTCCAGCGGCCCGCACCTGCACTTCGAGATCCGCACCACCCCGAACTACGGCTCGGCGCTGAACCCGGCCGCGTTCCTCCGCTCGGTGCACGTCTCCATCTGATCCGGCCGGCGTAACCGCGCGGCCTCCAGCCGGAGATCAGGCGCCCAGCGCCGCCCGGCCACCGCGCAGCACAACCGAAGAGCGTTCAGTGGACCCGTTACACCCCGGTGCCCGGGGCGTGCGCCCGGGTCACCCGACCGACGGCGACGTCGAGGACAGCCTGACGGCTCGCTCCTCGGGGTCGCCGTCGGCGTTGTTCCCCCGGAGGGAGAAGCCCGGCCGAAAGAGCACGGGGCTCACCGCTGCGGCTGCCGCTCCTCCGCGCCCCGCAGTATCGGGAAGCTCCCCGTGTTCGTCGGCGCGTGCTCCGGCAGCCACAGCACCGCGATCGCCCCGCCCGTGCCCTCCGCCGCACCCGTGGGAGCCGCGTTCCGGAAGGTCAGCCGGGCCCCCAGCACCCGCGCCTGGCCCGCCGCGATCGTCAGGCCGAGGCCGTGCCCGTGCCCGGCCCGGTCCATGGATCCCGTACGGAACCGGCTCGGCCCGTCCCGCAGCAGCTCCTCCGGGAACCCCGGACCGTGGTCACGGACCCGGACCACCCGGCCCTCGACCGTGACCTCCACCGGGGTGGAACCGTGCTTGGCCGCGTTGCCGAGGAGGTTGCCGAGGATCCGCTCCAGGCGGCGCGGGTCGGTGGAGACCCACGACTCGTGCACCACCTGTACGGTCACGTCCGGGTCCAGCAGCCCGATCCGCCGGCTGACGAACTCACCGAGCGGCAGCTCCTGGAGTTCCGCCCGCTCCGAAGCGCTGTCCAGGCGGGCCACCTCCAGCACGTCCTCGACCAGCGTCCGCATCGCCTGGGCCCGGTCCCGTACCAGCTCGGTCGGGCGGCCCGGCGGCAGCAGCTCGGCCGCCGTGAGCAGCCCGGTCACCGGGGTGCGCAGCTCATGGGCGATGTCGGCGGTGACCCGGCGCTCCGCCTCGATCCGCTCGTTCAGGGCGTCGGTCAGCGCGTCGACCGCCCGCGCCAGCTCGTCCGTCTCGTCCCGCACGACCCCGCCCACCGCCTCCCGTACCCGGACATCGGTCTGGCCCTGGGCGACCAGGCCCGCCGCGGCCGCCGCCTTGCGCAGCCGGCGTGAGAGCTGCCCGCCGACGAGGACGCCGAGCGCGCAGCCGCCGAAGACGACCGAGACGGAGCCGATGATCAGCGCCCGGTCCAGGTCGTCCATGATCGTGGCGGACCGGTCGGCGAACCGGGTGTGCAGCGAGAGCACGTCCCCGTTGGCCAGCGGAACGGCCGCCCAGACGTCGGGGACCCCGTCGGCGGTCTCGGCCACATGCGTGGCCCGCCGGTTCTTGCGGACCTCGTCGCGCAGGCTGGGCGGGATCGCCGGGTCGTTGAGCTTCGCGCCGAACTTCGGCATGTTCTTCTGCGTGCTCGCCGCCTCGTAGAACCTCTGGGCGCCGAGCAGCCGCTCCAGCTGCACCTCGCGGGCGTTCTCGATCATCGAGACCCGGGCCGCGTTGTGGACGACGAGGCTGAGCGCCACCGCGATCAGCGCGCCGACCGCGGCGATGGCGATGCTGATCTTCCAGCGGACACCGGTCCGCAGAGCCAGCCGCTTCATGCGCCCCCCACCGGCCGCTCCCTCCGCATCCGCCTCATCCGCGCAGCTTGTAGCCGAAGCCGCGGACCGTCTCGATCCGGTCCTGGCCGATCTTGGTGCGCAGCCGCTGGACGTGGACGTCCACGACCCGGGTGTCCCCGCCCCAGCCGTAGTCCCAGACCCGCTCCAGGAGCTTGTCGCGGGAGAGTACGGTGCCGGGCGCGGCGGAGAACTCCAGCAGCAGCCGCATCTCGGTGGGCGTCAGCGCCACCTGCTCGCCGCCGCGCCGCACCTCCATGCCGTCCGTGTCGACCTCCAGGTCACCGAAGACCAACACCCCGGCCAGCCCCTCGGCCTCCCCTTCCGTACCGCCCTGGCCCGTCCCCTCGGGTCCGGCCGCGTGGCCGAAGCGGCGCAGCACGGCCCGGATGCGGGCGACCAGGACCGCGCCGTCGAAGGGCTTGGTGACGTAGTCGTCGGCCCCGGCCTCCAGGCCGAGCACCACGTCGATGGAGTCGGCCCGCGCGGAGAGCATGATCACGGGCACGGTCGACTCGTCCCGGATGCGGCGGCACAGGCTCACCCCGTCGAGCCCCGGCACCATCACGTCGAGCAGCGCGATGTCCGGCCGGTCGGCCCGGAAGGCCTCCAGGCCCTGGAGCCCGTCGGGCATCGCGGTGACCGTGAAGCCGACCCGCTCCAGGGCGAGCTGGGTGGCCTCGCGGATGACGTCGTCGTCCTCGACGAAGAGGACGTGG
The DNA here is from genome assembly GCF_056436485.1 of Streptomyces sp. NPDC043746. Lineage (NCBI taxonomy): Bacteria > Bacillati > Actinomycetota > Actinomycetes > Kitasatosporales > Streptomycetaceae > Streptomyces > Streptomyces sp. NPDC043746. The sequence goes on from NZ_JBWKCM010000008.1 coordinate 237,946, forward strand.
GTCTCGGCCATGGGGGTTGAGTCTCGCTTTCCGTTCCCGTTCAGTTCCCGCTCGGCCCGGGCCGCTCGCCCGGTTCCGTCTGTACGGGCAGGTCGCCGTCGCCTTCGTCGGCGGGACGGCTGAAGTCGTTGTGCACCCGGTCGTGCTCGCTGAAGCGCTCGTCGGCCCAACGGTAGGTGACCACCTCGGATCCCGACGGGGAGTCCATCGGGTCCTTCTCCCCGTAGACCTGGGTCGTCACCACCAGGTCGCCGCGGTCGATGGTGCCGTAGACGGTCGGGACCTCCACCGCGAGGACGTTCTCGTACGAGCCGTCCTCGCGGGCGCGGTACACGTAGGTCCCGATCCCCACCAGGTCCGCGCAGCTCATCACGTTCACCACGACGTCGGCCGACCGGCCGCCGGTCAGGGAGCCGTAGGAGGTGTCGACCGGATGGGTCTTCCCGGCGCAGCGCTCCAGGTCCTCCCGGACCTGCCGGCCCACCTTGGGGTCGCCCTTGAGGAGGCGGACGGCGTCCACCCGCCGGACGGCCGGGGCGGTGCCGGAGGGGGTGGACCGGGGGGAGACCTGGGCGACGGGCTGACTGCCGGCGGGGCCCTCGTCGCGGGTGCCGGTGCCGCCGGTGGTGCAGCCGACGCAGAACAGCCCGAAGGCGGCGAGTCCGGCCAGGGCCGTACCACTCGCCGCCATCCCTGCCCGGAACCCGCCGTTCCGTCGGGGTCTGCCGGGGGAGCTCCCGTCGTCGGCGCCCGTCCCGCCGCCGTCACCGCTGCCCCTGAAGCCCGCACCGGCTCCGGTTCCGCTTCCGGTTGCCCCGCGGGCTCCGCCGGTCCTGCCGCTGCCGTCGCTGCTGGCTGTCAGGCCGCGCACCGCTCCCGCCCCCGCTCGTCGTGACGCCCGCTGCGGAGCGCCGGTGTGTTGGTCCGCGCCGCCGTCACGGAGGTGGCCGACGTCGGCACGGCGGAGACCTTCGACCGCTGGGCCGGGATCCGGCCGGAGGGGGTGACGGGCGCCGCGCCCCGGTGACTTCCGGGACGGCCCGCGGCCTCCCGGTGGTTCCCGGTCCGGCCGGCGGTCTCCGGGTGGCCCCCGGTCCGCCGACCGTGCTCGCGGGCGACCGCCTCGCGGCTGGTCAGCTCACGGCTCTCCAGCTCCTGTCGCAGCCGCGCCAGCGCCCGGTGCAGCGTGCTCTTGACCGTACCGGCCGACATCCCGAGCGCCGCGGCCGTCTCCTCCGTACTCATCTGCTCCCAGTGTCGCAGCACGACGACGCTGCGCTGCTTCGGAGCCAGAATCCCGAGGACGTCCATCAGCAGGGCCCGGTCGGCGCGCTGCTCGCTGCCGTCGTCGACGCTCGCGTCGGGCAGCTGCTCGGTGGGCACCTCGTCGAGCTTGCGCGCCCGCCACCACTCCGTACGGGTGTTGATCATGACGCGGCGCAGATAGGCGTCGGCCAGGGACTTGTCGGCGATGCCGTCCCAGCGGCCGTACGTCCGCGCCAGGGCGGTCTGGAGCAGGTCCTGTGCGTCGACGGGGTCGGGGACCAGACGCCGTGCGCTCCGCAGCAGCGCCTCCTGCCGCGTGCGTACGTAGTCCTCGAATGCGAGCACCTCGCCCTGCGCCATGACAACCGCCTCCGTCCCCGTTGGATCCCCGTGTACTGCTGTCGGAGACGCTACGGAGGCGTTGTCACGAGGTTGTGCGGAGCAGCCGTAGGCGGATGCACGGCTGTCCATCGGTTGTGTAACAGCGCCCGGGGTGCGGCCCCGTGGCCGTACCCCTCAGGCCAGCGGCAGCCGGTACCGGCCGTCCGCCAGCGGCTCGACCAGCCCGTCCGCGACCAGCCCGTCCAGCGCCCGGGCCCGCTGCACCGGCTCGTCCCACACCGCGTCCAGGGCGGCCTGGGGGACGGGGGCGAGCGCGTCCCGCAGCACCGCGAGCAGCCGGCCCCGCACCTGCCGGTCGGTCCCCGCGTACGTCTGGCCCTTGCGCGGCGGCCCCTCGTGCGCGGGCTTCCCGGCCAGCCGCCAGGCGCACTGCGCGGAGATCGGGCAGCGCTCACAGCTCTCGTTGCGCGCGGTGCACACGAGCGCGCCCAGCTCCATGGTGGCCGCCGCCCACTTCGCCGCCCGCTCGTCCGTCTCCGGCAGCAGGGCCCGGGCGAGCTTGCGTTCGGCTGCGGTGGTCGCGTTCGGCGGGTACTGGATGCCGTTCGCGGCCCGTGCGAACACCCGGCGGACGTTGGTGTCGAGCACCGCGTGCCGCTGCCCGTACGCGAACGAGGCCACGGCTGCCGCCGTGTACTCCCCGATCCCGGGCAGCGCGAGCAGCTGGGCGTGCTCGCTCGGCACATCGCCGCCGTGCCGTTCCGTTATCGCCTGCGCGGCCCCGTGCAGCCGCAGCGCGCGGCGCGGGTAGCCGAGGCGGCCCCAGGCGCGGACCGCCTCCCCGGGCGCCTCGGCGGCCAGGTCGGCGGGGCGGGGCCAGCGGGCGAGCCACTGTTCGTAGACCGGCAGGACCCGGCTCACCGGGGTCTGCTGCAGCATGAACTCGCTGACCATCACGCCCCAGGCGCCCGCCTCGGGGCGGCGCCAGGGGAGATCGCGGGCGTGCTGCTCGAACCACCCGATGACGGGGGTGTGGAGAGAGTCGGCGGTGGGCGTCTGCGGCCCCTGGGGCGAGCGGGGCGTCTGGGGGGAAGACGAAGTCATGGCAGTCATGGCACTGACGATCCTGGCACGGAAGCGGGGACGGGCGTCACGGGTGCGGGGGTGTCGGGCCGTGCGGCTGCCCCGAGAGGCGGGAACGCCACCCGTTCTGTCCCCTGGGACCGGGTCCCCGCGACCCGCCGCCGTGATGATCATCGGCGAAACCTGATGATGATCGGCAAAACTTGTGACCGGAGCGGCGGGTGGGGGCCGAGACGGCTGCGATCTCTCGTAGAGTTTGGCCCGTGGGATCTATGCGCAATCCGGTCGGTCCGCTTCCCTCCAGCATCTACTGGCGCCGAAGGGCGGTAGCGGGGCTTCTGGTTGTGCTGCTCGCGGCGCTGATCGCCTGGGCTGTCACCTCCGTCAACGGCGGCGGTACCCAGGACGACGGCAAGCCCGGCGGATCCGACCCGGTCAAGTCGATCACCCCCGGCCCCGGCAGCTCCGGCCCGAAGATCACCCAACGGCCGGGCGGGCGTGACGAGTCGGAGGACCCGGAGGGTCCGGACCGCTCGGGCGGTACCGACGGAGGTGACGGTGACACGTCCGGCGCGGTCTCGGGCGGCGGCTCCGGATCCGGATCGGACGACGCGTCAACAGGCGGCGCGGACGCGGCCGGTGCGGGTGCGGGTGGTGCGGGCTCCGGCGGCTCCACGGCCGGCCGGCAGGTCCCGGCCGACTCCCCGCTCCCCGAATGCAAGCCGGGCGCGCTGGAGTTGACCCTGCGCACGAAGGTCAGCTACGGCCCCGACGACCGGCCCACGTTCGAGATCATCGCCCGCAACACCTCGACGGCGGCGTGCAAGACCGACCTCGGCCCGAAGAACGTGGTACTCACGGTCACCGAGGCCGGCGAGAAGAACGACGACGTGATCTGGTCCTCGAAGGACTGCCCGGCGGCCCCGGGCCCGCTCTTCTTCCAGGTCCCGGCCGGTGCGACGATCGTGCACACGGTGGACTGGAACCGCGCCCGCTCCGCACCCGGCTGCGCCACCCCGCCCCCCGGCAAGGCCGCCCCCGGCACGTACCTCCTGGAGGCGAAGGCCCCGGACACACCGATCCGCCGAGCCTCTTTCGTCCTGAAGAAGGACTGAGGGCCCGCCGCCTGGTCGGCGGACGGCACGCAGAAGGAGGCCGCCCACCAGGACGGCCTCCCCGGCCACGACCTCAGACGTATCGTTCCAGGATCGACGACTCCGCCAGCCGCGAGAGCCCCTCCCGTACGCTGCGCGCCCGAGCCTCGCCGACGCCGTCCACGGTCTGGAGGTCGTCCACGCTCGCCGCCAGCAGCTTCTGCAGGCCCCCGAAGTGCTCCACCAGCCGCTCGATGATCGCCCCCGGCAGTCTCGGCACCTTCGCCAGCAGCCGGAAGCCCCGCGGCGAGACCGCCGAGTCCAGCGTCTCCGGCGAGCCGCTGTACCCCAGCGCCCGCGCCACCACCGGCAGCTCCAGCAGCTCCGTGTGGCTCAGGGAGTCCAGCTCCGTCAGCGCCTCCGCCACCGTGCGCGACCGCTTCGCCGTCGGCTCGGGCACGTAGTCCCGGACCACCAGCTCCCGCTCCGGCTCCACGCCCGCGATCAGCTCGTCCAGCTGGAGCGAGAGGAGTCGGCCGTCGGTGCCCAGCTCGACCACGTACTCCGCGATCTCGGTGGCGATCCGCCGCACCATCTCCAGCCGCTGCGCCACCGCCGTCACGTCCCGGACGGTGACCAGGTCCTCGATCTCCAGCGCGGAGAGCGTGCCGGCCACCTCGTCCAGGCGGAGCTTGTACCGCTCCAGCGTGGCGAGGGCCTGGTTGGCCCGGGAGAGGATCGCGGAGGACTCCTCCAGGACCCGCCGCTCCCCGTCCACGTACAGCGCGATCAGCCGCATCGACTGGGAGACCGAGACGACGGGGAAGCCGCAGGCCTTGGAGACCCGGTCCGCCGTACGGTGCCGGGTGCCCGTCTCCTCCGTGGGGATCGAGGCGTCCGGGACCAGCTGCACCCCGGCCCGGAGGATCTTGGTCATGTCCTTGTCGAGAATCAGCGCCCCGTCGAGCTTGCACAGCTCCCGCAGCCGGGTCGCGGTGAACTCCACGTCCAGCACGAACCCGCCGGTGCACATCGACTCGACGGTCTTGTCCATGCCGAGGACGATCAGCCCGCCGGTGTTGCCCCGGAGAATGCGCTCCAGGCCGTCCCGCAGGGCCATTCCGGGCGCGACCGCGCTCAACGAGGCGCGCATCAGCGCTTCGTTGCCGGTGCCTTGGCCGGACTTTCCGGGCGCTGCCGCCCGGTCGTTGGCTGCCACTGCACTCCTCCGGTCAACAGGTTTGCGGTGCCCTTGCGTCCCCCATGCCGTGTCCACGGGCGGGCGAGACCAGGGCAAAGTCTACCGGCGCGCGTTGTCTTCCTGACGAGGCTGCGGCGCCTCCTGACGAGACCGGCGCGGGAGGACCCGCAGAGCGTCCCCCATGTCGGCGACTTCGATGACCTTCATACCCGAGGGAACCCGTCCCGGATCGGTCGGCACCAGGGCGTGGGTGAAGCCGAGGCGATGTGCCTCGGCCAGCCGCCGCTGCACCCCGGTGACCCGTCTGACCTCGCCCGCGAGTCCCACCTCACCGATCGCGACCAGGTTCTTCGGGAGCGCGGTGTCACTGGCGGCACTGGCCAGCGCGAGCGCGACCGCGAGGTCGGCGGCGGGCTCGGTGAGCTTCACCCCGCCGACCGTCGCGCTGTAGATGTCCCGCTTGCCGAGCGCGCTGATCCGGCCGCGCTGCTCCAGCACGGCGAGCATCATCGAGACCCGGGAGGTCTCCAGACCGGAGGTGGTGCGCCGGGGCGAGGGGATCTGCGAGTCGACCGTGAGCGCCTGGACCTCCGCGACGAGCGGCCGCTTGCCCTCCAGCGTCACCGTGAGGCAGGTGCCCGGGACGGCGACGTCGCGGCGGGTGAGGAAGAGGCCCGAGGGGTCGGCGAGGCCGGTGATGCCCTCGTCGTGCAGCTCGAAGCAGCCGACCTCGTCGGTCGCGCCGTACCGGTTCTTGACGCCGCGCACCAGGCGGAGCCGGGCGTGCCGGTCGCCCTCGAAGGAGAGCACCACGTCGACCAGGTGCTCCAGCAGCCGGGGCCCGGCGATCGCGCCGTCCTTGGTGACATGGCCGACGAGCAGCGTGGCCATCCCGCGCTCCTTGGAGGCCCGGATCAGCGCCCCGGCCACCTCCCGGACCTGGGCCATCCCGCCGGGCGCGCCGTCGATCTCGGGCGAGGCGACCGTCTGCACCGAGTCCAGGACGAGCAGCGAGGGCTTGACCTCGTCCAGATGCGCGAGCACCGCCGAGAGATCGGTCTCCGCCGCGAGGTAGAGGTGGTCGCTGATCGCCCGGATCCGGTCGGCCCGCAACCGGACCTGGCTGGCGGACTCCTCGGCGGTCACATAGAGCGTGCGGTGGTCGTCGGTCGCCGCCTTGGCCGCCACGTCCAGCAGCAGCGTCGACTTGCCGACGCCCGGCTCCCCGGCCAGCAGCACGACGGCCCCCGGCACCAGCCCGCCGCCGAGCACCCGGTCCAGCTCCCCGACGCCGGTCGAGCGCGCCGTGGCCGTACGGCTGTCGACCTGGCCGATCGGCAGCGCGGCGGTGGAGACCCGCCCGGCCGCGGTCGTCCGCACGGCGGGGGCGCCGCCGAACTCCTCGACCGTCCCCCAGGCCTGGCACTCGGGGCAACGGCCGAGCCATTTGGCGGTGGTCCAGCCGCATTCGGTGCAGCGGTAGGACGGCCGGTCCTTCGCGGATTTCGTACGGGCAGCCATGGCGCCACCGTATCGGTGGGGTCTGACAACGCCGCGCCCGCCGGGGCCGGAACGCCGCGTGCGGCCGGGCGGGATCTCGGGCGCGCAGGGGGCGCGGGAGCCTCGCCGCACAGGGGGCGCACGGAAGCATCAGGGGCGGAATGCGCGGCCCCCATCCCCTTTCGAGGGATTCGTTCACCCGTAAGGATTAAATGTGCTCAAGGGGCGCCAAGGGGGCTTACTCCTCTGCCTACGGTCGCCGGGTGACGAGCAGCAGGCTGCAGACCTCCACGCACACCACCGGCGCACACCGGGCGCACCGGCGAGCGCCGCACGCCTCGGCCCAGCGACCGGCCGCGCGTTACGAGCCGTATCTCGACGGGCTCTTCACCTACTGCCTCTCCGTGCTCTGCGACCACGACGCGGCGACCGAGGCCCTCGGCGCGGTCCTGGCCGTCGCGGAACGGCACGAGGCCCGGTGCCCCGAGAGCGAGGAGGAACGTACCTCCTGGCTCTACGCCCTGGCCCGCTGGGTCTGTCTGCGCACGCTCACCGAGCGCAGGCGGGGCCGCCAGGCCCACCGCAGGCCGCCGAAGCCTCCCGGAGCCGAGCCCTCCGCCCCCGGAGGCCCCGGCGCCACCGGCGCCGCCTCCGACATCTCCGCCGCCGCCTCCATCGCCACCCGGACCGGCCCCCACGCAGCCCCCCGGCCGGCTCCGCCCGCCACCCCCGAGGACGCCACGACCCCCGCCCCCGCCGAGTCCCCGGCCGCCGAGGCGCGCCGCCGGGAGCTGGCCACCCTCGCCTGGCCCGAGGCCGCCGGCACCACCCCGGAGCAGCGCGAAGCGCTCGAACTGGCCGTACGCCACCGGCTCACCCCCCGGGCCGTCGCCGCCGTGCTCGGCCTGGAGCCGGTCGCCGCCCGCGAGCTGCTGGCCGCCGCGGCCTGCGAGGTCGAGCGCACCCGGGCCGCGCTCACCGTCGTGGAGACCGCCGACTGCCCCACCGTCGCCCGGCTCACCGGCGACCACCGGGTGCTCCTCTCCGCCACGCTCCGCCGCGAGCTGGTCCGGCATGTCGACGACTGCCCCCGCTGCCGCCGCGCCGCCGAGCGGGTCGACGCGGCGGGGCCCTGGCCCGGGGCCTCCGTCGCTCCGGTCACCGCGGTCCTGCCGCTCGTCGAGGCCCCCCGTCCCTCGGTCCACGTCGCGCTGGCCCAGGCCCGCCGCTCCCGTTCGGGCCACCCGCGCTTCGGCCGTACCGGCTATCCGCTCGACCCCAAGGACCACGCCGCCCGCCGGGACCGGCTGCGCGCCCGGGTCGTGACGACGACGGTGGTCGCCACCGTGGTCGCCGCCCCGGTGATCGCCCTGTGGGCCGCGTACCGGGGCGCCCCGCTCACCGGCGAGGGCCACGACGGTTCCAAGGTCACCGCCACCGAGATCGAGGGCGCTGGCGAGCGGGCCGACGACCCGGGAGCGGCCTACGAGAAGGCGGGCAGGGCCCGCCCCGGCGACCGGCGCGGGGTCCACTCCCCGGACGTCACGGCCGAGGTCGTCAGCGTCGGCGGCGAGCGGGCGAGCGTGGGCCGCCTGACCGTCACCGCCCGGGCCTCCGGCGCGCTCACGACGATCACGCTGACCGCGTCCGCCCACGGCCCGGTCGACTGGACGGCCGCCACCGACGCACGGTGGCTGCGCCTCAGCCGTACGGCGGGCACCCTCGCGGCCGGGCGCTCCACCACGGTCACGGTCGCCGTCGACCACGCGGCGGCCCCGCGCGGCCCCTGGCGGGCCCGGATCGCGCTGGACCCCTCGGGCTCCGCCGTGATCATCGAGGGCCGGGGCGCGGCCGACCCGCCCACCGCCGCCGACCCCACGCGCCCCGGCTCCCCCCGCCCCACCGACCCGCACCCGACCGATCCGGGTCCGGGGCCCGGTCCGGGCCCGGATCCCGGCCCGAACCCGACCGACCCCGGTCCCACCGACCCCGGCCCGACCGATCCGGGTCCGGGCCCCACCGACCCGGGCCCCACGGACCCCGCCCCCACCGATCCCGCACCGACCGACCCCACGGACCCACCGGACCCGCACCCCACGGACCCGGCCCCGAGCGACCCGGCTCCGAGCGACCCGACACCGGCGGACTGACGAGGCCCCGAAGCGCCGCAGCCCGCCGTCTCAGACCGTCGGGTCCGCCGGGTGCGGGGCCATCGGCAGCAGCGAGGCCAGCCGCTCCTCGCACAGCTCGACCAGCCGGTCGTACCCCTCCTTGCCCATCAGCTCGATCAGCTCCGGCCGGTAGGAGACGTACACCGGCTCCCCGGCCCCGTGCGCGGAGGTGGCCGAGGTGCACCACCAGTGCAGGTCATGGCCGCCCGGACCCCAGCCCCGGCGGTCGTACTCACCGATCGTCACCTGGAGCACCCGGGTGTCGTCGGGCCGGTCGATCCAGTCGTACGTACGCCGCACCGGCAGCTGCCAGCAGACGTCCGGCTTGGTCTCCAGCGGCTCCTTGCCCTCCCGCAGCGCCAGGATGTGCAGCGAGCAGCCCGCCCCGGCGGCGAAGCCGGGCCGGTTCTGGAAGATGCAGGACCCCTCCCAGCGGCGCGTCTGGCGTTCGCCGTCCTCGTCGACGCCGACCCAGCCCGTCTCCGTACCGACGTCGTGGAACTGCCACAGCTCCGGGGTGAGCCGTGCCACGTGCTCCGCGACCCGCTTCTCGTCGTCCTCGTCGGAGAAGTGCGCGCCCAGCGTGCAGCAGCCGTCGTCGGCACGGCCCGCCTGGATGCCCTGGCAGCCGCTGCCGAAGATGCAGGTCCAGCGGGAGGTGAGCCAGGTCAGATCGCAGCGGAAGACCTGCTCGTCGTCGCCCGGGTCGGGGAACTCCACCCAGGCCCGCGCGAAGTCGATGCCCTTCTCGTCGGACGGATCGGGTCCGTTCGCCTCCGGCCGTGCTGCCTGCTTGTTCGACTTCTGCTTCTTCGAGGCTTTGTCCTGCTTAGCCTTTTTCGTCTTTGGCACGGGCCCAGGGTAAGTCGCGCGGCGCAGTAGCGTTCCCGTATGAGACTCGGAGTCCTCGACGTGGGATCGAACACGGTTCATCTGCTGGTGGTCGACGCCCACCCCGGCGCCCGCCCGCTGCCCGCACACTCGCACAAGGCGGAACTGCGGCTCGCCGAACTGCTCGACGAGGGTGGCGCGATCGGCCCGCTGGGCGTGGACCGGCTCGTCTCGACGGTCGCCGACGCGATCCAGGCCGCCGAGGACAAGGGATGCGAGGACGTGCTGCCGTTCGCCACCTCCGCCGTGCGCGAGGCGACCAACGCGGACGAGGTCCTGGAGCGCGTACGGGTCGAGACCGGGGCCGACCTCGCCGTCCTGAGCGGCGAGGAGGAGGCGCGGCTCACCTTCCTCGCAGCCCGCCGCTGGTTCGGCTGGTCGGCGGGGAAGCTGCTGGTCCTGGACATCGGGGGCGGTTCGCTGGAGATCGCCTTCGGGATCGACGAGGAGCCGGACACCGCCGTCTCCCTGCCGCTCGGAGCGGGCCGCCTCACCGGCGCCTGGCTGCCGGACGACCCGGCCGACCCCGAGCAGGTCCGGGCGCTGCGCCGGCACGTGCGGGCCACCATCGCGCGGACGGTGGGCGTGTTCAGCCGCGCCGGCCGCCCGGACCACGTGGTCGCCACCTCCAAGACGTTCAAGCAGCTCGCCCGGATCGCCGGGGCCGCCCGCTCCACCGAGGGCCTCTACGTGCAGCGCTCGCTGAGCCGCCGGGCCCTGGAGGAGTGGGTGCCGAAGCTGGCCGTGATGACGGTGGAGGAGCGCGGCCGGCTGCCCGGCGTCTCCGAGGGGAGGGCGGCCCAGCTGCTGGCGGGGGCGCTGGTGGCCGAGGGCGCGATGGACCTGTTCGGGGTGGAGGAGCTGGAGATCTGTCCCTGGGCCCTGCGCGAGGGCGTCATCCTGCGCCGCCTGGACCACCTCCCGGTGGAGCGGGCCGCGCTGCCGGGGTGACGTACAGCGGGAGGGGGCCGCACGGCCCGGGGCGTGCCACGGAAGCCAGCCGCACGGCCCGGGGCGGCATGCGGGACACGAGTCCATGGCCCTGATCACTTTCCGCCAGGGCCCCTCGGCGCGGCGGACGGGTGCCCGTACGCTGTCCAGGTGGCAGAACCAGTGGTGCGCATCCCCGATGCGAAGGTCGCCCTGTCAACGGCCTCGGTCTACCCCGAGTCGACCGCGACGGCCTTCGAGATCGCCGCGCGTCTGGGGTACGACGGCGTCGAGGTCATGGTCTGGACCGACCCCGTCAGCCAGGACATCGAGGCCCTGCGGCGGCTCTCCGACTACCACCGGGTCCCGATCCTGGCGGTCCACGCCCCCTGCCTCCTGATCACCCAGCGGGTCTGGTCCACCGACCCGTGGGTGAAGCTCCAGCGGGCCCGGGCGGCGGCCGAGAGGCTGGGCGCCTCCACGGTCGTGGTGCACCCGCCGTTCCGGTGGCAGCGCAACTACGCCCGGGACTTCGTGAACGGGATCTGGCGGATGGCCGACGAGACGGACGTCCGGTTCGCCGTCGAGAACATGTACCCGTGGCGGTACCGGGATCGCGAGATGCTCGCGTACGCCCCCGACTGGGACGTCGCCAACGACGACTACCGGCACTTCACGGTCGACCTCTCGCACACCGCGACCGCCCGCACCGACAGCCTCGCCATGGTGGAGCGGATGGGCGACCGGCTGGCCCATGTCCACCTCGCCGACGGCCGGGGTTCGGCCAAGGACGAGCACCTGGTGCCCGGCCGGGGGGACCAGCCCTGCGCGGAGCTGCTGGAGCGGCTGGCCCGTACGTCGTTCGACGGCCATGTCGTGATCGAGGTCAACACCCGCCGCGCGATGTCCTCCGCCGAACGCGAGGCCGACCTCGCGGAGGCCCTGGCCTTCACCCGTCTCCATCTGGCCACCTCCAGGACGATCACCTCGCCCACGGGCGCGTCCACCGATCCGCCCACCGACCCGGCCCCCGGCACCCGCCGCCCGTGACCGACGACGCGCCCGAGCCCGCCCCCCGCCGCCGGGGCCGCCCCTCCCGCAAGGCCGCCGCCGAAGGCCCCGACACCCGTACGCGCATCCTGCGGGCGGCCCGTACGGAGTTCGCGGAGCGCGGCTACGACAAGACGTCGATCCGGGGCATCGGCAAGGCCGCCGGGGTGGACGCCGCCCTCGTGCACCACTACTTCGGCACGAAGGACGAGGTCTTCGCCGCCGCCGTCGAGCTGACCTTCGAGCCCGCCCTGGTCCTCCCCGCCGTGCTGGGCGGCCCGCCGGAGGCGCTGGGGGAGCGGCTGGCGCGCTTCTTCCTCTCGGTCTGGGAGGACCCCGGCACCCGTACGCCCCTGCTGGCGATCCTGCGTTCGGCGGTCACCCACGAGGCGGCGGCGAACGTGCTGCGGGACTTCGTGCTGCGGCGGCTGCTGGAGCGGATCGCGGCCGAGCTGGACGTACCGGACCCCACGCTCCGCGCCGAGCTGGCCGCCTCGCAGATGCTGGGCATCGCGATGCTGCGGTACGTGGTCCGCGCCGAGCCGCTCGCCTCGGCGGAGCCGGAGGAGATCGTGGCGATGGTGGCGCCGACGCTCCAGCGATACTTGGGCGAAGGCTGAACGCTGCACCGGGGCTGAAGACCGCACCGGGGGCTGACCACCCACCGACCCCCGCGTCCCGTATTCCGGACGGCCTGTCCAGATCTTGGATCCGGGGCGTACGCTCGAAGGCAGTCTTTTCTTCATCTGTCGGAGGCAGGCCCCCTGCCGAAGGAGCGAGCGACGATGCCCCAGCTGAGGTCCCGCACGGTCACCCACGGACGCAACATGGCGGGCGCGCGCGCCCTTATGCGCGCGTCGGGCGTAGCGAGCGCGGACATCGGCAAGCCGATCATCGCCGTCGCCAACTCCTTCACCGAGTTCGTCCCCGGCCACACCCACCTCGCCCCGGTCGGCCGGATCGTCTCCGAGGCGATCCAGGCGGCGGGCGCGGTCCCGCGCGAGTTCAACACCATCGCCGTGGACGACGGCATCGCGATGGGCCACGGCGGCATGCTCTACAGCCTGCCCTCGCGCGACCTGATCGCCGACTCCGTGGAGTACATGGTCGAGGCGCACTGCGCGGACGCGCTGATCTGCATCTCCAACTGCGACAAGATCACCCCGGGCATGCTGATGGCCGCCATGCGCCTCAACATCCCGACCGTCTTCGTCTCCGGCGGCCCGATGGAGGCCGGCAAGGCCACTCTCGTCGACGGCACCGTGCGAAAACTCGACCTGGTCAACGCGATCAGCGACGCGGTCGACGAGACCGTCTCCGACGAGGACATCCTCCGCATCGAGGAGAACGCCTGCCCCACCTGCGGCAGCTGTTCCGGCATGTTCACCGCCAACTCGATGAACTGCCTGACCGAGGCACTCGGCCTCTCCCTCCCCGGCAACGGCTCGGTCCTCGCCACCCACACCGCCCGCAAGGCGCTGTACGAGAACGCGGGCCGCACGGTCGTCGAGATCACCCGGCGCTACTACGAGCAGGACGACGAGACGGTCCTGCCCCGCGCCATCGGCACCCGCGCCGCGTTCGACAACGCCATGGCGCTGGACATCGCCATGGGCGGCTCCACCAACACGATCCTCCACCTGCTGGCCGCCGCCCAGGAGGCCGAGCTGGCCTACGACCTGGCCGACATCGACGCCGTCTCGCGCCGCGTCCCGTGCCTGTCCAAGGTCGCCCCGAACGTCGCCCCCGGCGGTACGTACTACATGGAGGACGTCCACCGCGCGGGCGGCATCCCCGCCCTCCTGGGCGAACTGCACCGCGGCGGCCTGCTCAACGAGGACGTCCACTCCGTGCACTCCGACACCCTCGCCGAGTGGCTGAAGAACTGGGACGTGCGCGGCGGCTCCCCGTCCCCCGAGGCCGTCGAGCTGTGGCACGCGGCCCCCGGCTGTGTCCGCTCGGCCACCGCCTTGTCCCAGTCCGAGCGGTGGGACACCCTCGACCTGGACGCGGCGGGCGGCTGTATCCGCGACGTCGAGCACGCCTACTCCGAGGACGGCGGCCTCGCCGTCCTCAAGGGCAACCTGGCCGAGGACGGCTGCGTCGTGAAGACGGCCGGGGTCGACGAGTCGATCTGGACCTTCGAGGGCCCGGCCGTCGTCTGCGAGTCCCAGGACGAGGCGGTCGACAAGATCCTCCGCAAGGAGATCACGGCGGGCGACGTCGTCGTCATCCGTTACGAGGGCCCGCGCGGCGGCCCCGGCATGCAGGAGATGCTCTACCCGACCTCCTTCCTCAAGGGCCGGGGCCTGGGCAAGGTCTGCGCCCTGGTCACCGACGGCCGTTTCTCCGGCGGTACGTCGGGTCTCTCCATCGGCCACGCCTCGCCCGAGGCGGCCTCCGGCGGCACGATCGCCCTCGTCGAGAACGGCGACCGCATTCGGATCGACATCCCCAACCGCTCCATCGAACTGCTGGTCGACGACGCCGAACTCGCCACCCGCCGCACCGCCCTGAACGGCGTATACGCCCCCAAGGCCCGCGAACGCAAGGTCTCGGCCGCCCTGCGCGCCTACGCGGCGATGGCGACGAGCGCGGACCGGGGCGCGGTCAGGGACGTCTCCAAGCTGGGCTGACGCGGAGGGGGAGCCGCTTCCGGCTCCCCCGAGCGCCGCCCCACCGGACGCCGCTTCCTCCGGCGTGCTCGCTCTCCCGTCTCGTCAGCGGCCGGGCCCGCGCCCCCAGCCCCTCCGGCGTTGGATGAGCGGGGCCCGGGGCGGGCCCCCGGGGGCAACCGGCAGGGCCCGTTCCCACGGAGAGGTCAGGAGGGTCACGCCCTCCGAAGCCGCGCCCGGACCCGACCGGGACAGGAACCCCTGGCCCCAGCCGCTGGCCCCAGCCCCGGCCCCCAGCCCCGACCCTCGGCCCCGGCCCGCCGCCAAGGGCGCCCTCTCACCAACTCCCCGGCGCCGACCCGTCCACGGCGAAGACCGACCCGTCCGGTGCCGTCCCCACGACCGTCCGCCCCGCCGTCACCGGGGCGGGCAGGTCGGAGGCGTACGTCAGCTTCCCCCCGCTCAGCCGCGCGCGGGTCTGCCCCACCACCGCCCCCCGGCCCGTGTCCACGGCCAGCAGCCGCCCGTCCGCGGCGGAGAAGTACAGGTGCCCGCCCTCCCCGAGTACCGGCGCGGAGCCCCGCCCCACCCCGGTCTCCAGCCGCCACAACTCCCCGGCCCCGCCGGGCACCCCCTCACCGGAGGCCTTCCCACCGGCTGCCGCCCCCGTGTCCACGGCCAGCAGCGACCCGCCCCGCGCCAGCAGATACGCCGTGTCCCCGGCCATCGCCACCCGCGGCTCGTCCATCCGGAACGGCAGCGCGATCCGGACCGACGAGCGCGTTCCGGGCGCGTAGCGCACCAGCGCGACGGTCTCCGCGTCCCGGTTCATCGCCGTCAGCACCAGCTCCCCGGCCCCGGCGGTGGAGACCGGTGCCAGGATCCCCTCCAGCCGCCGCTGCCAAGCGACCCGGCCGCTCGCCGCGTCCACGGCGGTGACCAGGGTGGAGTCACCGCTCGCCGCGTGCTCGACGGCGTACGCGAGACCGGAGGCGGCGTCGTACAGCCCGAAGTCCGGCCGGGTGTGCCCGACCGGCGCCCGCTGCCACACCTCGGCCCCGCTGCCGCCGTCCAGCGCCGTGACCGTGCCGTCGTCCGCGACGACCAGGAGCGTGGATCCGGCGGCGAAGGCGGAACCGGGGCTCGCGGAGAGGCCGGTCTCCCGGACCGGTGCACCCTTGACCGGGTCGTACGCGCGCAGCTTCCCGTCCGGCCCCGCCGAGAGCACCACGCCGCCCGAGACGACGGGCGCCGAGGCACCGCGGAGGGCGGTGTTCCGGTCCGACCAGAGCACCCGCCCGTCGACGGGGTCGATCCGTACGGTCCCGGTCCCGTCCACCGCGCAGTACAGGGCCGCACCGACCCCGGCCGAGGAGCAGACAGGGGTGGCGTTCCCCGAGGTCCGCACCACGGTGCTCCACGGCGAGAACGCCTTCTCCGCCGCCGTACGCTCCCCCGTCTCCGTGCGCCCCGGGGCCTCGGCGCCCGTGTCCCCACCGCCGCCGCCCCACAGGGCGAACCCCCCGGCGCCCAGCCCCGCCACCAGCAGGAGCACCGCGGCGGCCACCGCCGGCCGCCCACGCGGACGCCCCCACCGCCGCGCCGGGACCACAGCCCCGCGCACATGCGTCGTGTCCTGCGACCCCTCCCGCTCACCGGCCCCCGCAGCCGTCCCCGTGACCACCGCCCGCCGCTGGGCCGGCAGGAACGCGGCGGCCTCGTACGACGGCGGCCGCAGCTTGGCCATCACCTCGTCCGGCGTCGGCCGCGCGGCCGGGTCCTTCGCCAGACACCGGCCGACCAGCTCCGCGAGATCCTCCGGCACTCCGCTCAGATCCGCCTCGTCATGCACCACCTGGTACGCCACGATGTACGGGCTGTCCGAGTCGAACGGCCCCCGCCCCGTCGCCGCGTGGACGAGCACCGCCCCCAGCGCGAACACATCGGCGGCCGGCCCCACCTCACGCGGCCGCTGGAACTGCTCGGGCGCCATATAGGGCGGCGAGCCGATCAGCTTGCCGGTCTCGGTGCGCAGATCACTGTCGTACGGGCGGGAGATGCCGAAGTCGATGACCTTCGGGCCCGCGTCGGAGAGCAGGACGTTGCTCGGCTTGAGGTCGCGGTGGATGACGCCCGCGCGGTGGATGTCGCGCAGCGCCTCGGCCAGTCCGGCAGTCAGCCTGCGCAACTCGGCGGGGGCCAGCGGCCCGTTCCGCTTGACCTGCTCGGCGAGGGTCGGCCCGGGGACGTACAGGGTGGCCATCCAGGGCCGTCCGGCGTCCGGGTCGGCGTCCACGACCGGCGCGGTGAACGCCCCGCTGACCCGCCGGGCAGCCGCCACCTCCTGCCGGAACCGGGCTCTGAACTCGGGGTCCGCCGCATACGGCCGGTGCACCACCTTCACCGCGAGCTGGAGCCCGGAGGCGGAGCGCGCCAGATGGACGACGCCCATGCCGCCCGAGCCGAGACATGCCTCAAGACGGTAGGTACCCGCATATTCCGGAAACTCCGCTTCCGGATGCGCTCCGGCCCCTGGCAGCGGCGGCATCGTCCACCCCCGTGTTGTGATGCGCAAGCGCGACGCACGGAGCCTAGTCGATGGTGCGTGCGAGCGGCGCGGGGCTTGTTAGCCTGCGCGTCGTACGGCTTCGTACGCATCGTTTCTCGACGGGGGAGGCCCTCATGGGCGCTGACGAGCAGACCATCGAACCGCCGGTGGAGAGAGCCGCGGAGGCATCCGGGACGGCGACCGCGGCCGTGGCGAGCGCCTCGCTGCACAAGTACCCGATCGCCCCCGGCTACCGGGTCAACGTCCGCACCGGCCCCGGCACCAGCTACCGGATCGTGCGTACGCTCCCGGTCGGCATGAAGGTCCCGATCTACTGCCAGAAGCCGGGCGAGCGGGTCACCGGCCCCTACGGCACGTCGAACCTCTGGTGCAACATCGCCAACGGCGAGTTCGTCTCGGACACGTACGTCTACACCGGCAGCGACGGCTATGTAGCCCCCCGTTGCGACTGACGGAACCACCGGACCACACCGACCACCGGGCCACCGCCCGAGGTCTCCCGCTCCGTCGTCCCGCCCGGGGATAATCGACCCCGTGAGCGAGAACAGCGAAGCACCCGGAACCCCGCCCGCCGCCGCAGCGACCGGCTCCGGCGGCGGCGCCCCCACGCCCCCCGGCCCGCGGCCCGAGCCGATCCGCTTCTTCGGCACGACGTGGGTCGACCACGACGGCGGGTACGGGCTCCGCCGCGTCGGCGTCGCGGCCGGTTCGCTCGTCGCCGCCGTGGGGAGCTGCCTCGCGCTGCGCTTCGCCTACCAGGGCCTGGAGATCGCCGAGGTCGACAGCCTCGTCGGCATGCTGGTGATCGTGATGTTCGCGGTCTGCAGCGCCATCGCGTTCCGCAAGACGTGGGAGTCCTTCGGCTCCCGCCCGAAGAACCCGGCCCGCGAGGACAGCCTGCGCGGCCTGAAGTCGATCGGCTTCATCGGCTCGCTGCTCGCCTACTTCTTCCGCTCGCTCATCGAGGCGCCGGGCGAGAGGCTGCACCGCGCGGAGTACGAGAGCGCCCGTACGCAGTTCGAGAAGCGCCGCGCGACCCGCACCGGCAACCCGGCGGCCCGCAAGCGCCCCAAGCGCCGCTGACAGCACGCGCCACCCGCCTCACCACACCCCCCCTTCTTCCTGACGCGCCCCCTTGACGAGCGGACTCGTCAGGTCTGTGATTCATCACATGATGAATTGTGATGCCGAGGGCACGCACCCACCCCCGCAGCCCCCGCCTCCCGCCATCGAGGCCCGAGGCCTCACCGTCGTACGAGGCGGCCGCACGGTCCTGCGCGGCCTCGACTTCACCCTCGAACCCGGCACGATCACCGGCCTCCTCGGCCCGTCGGGCTGCGGGAAGACGACCCTGATGCGGGCGGTCGCCGGCACCCAGGCCGAGGTGACGGGCACGCTCACCGTCCTCGGCCACCCCGCCGGAGCCCCGCCCCTGCGCCCCCGCATCGGGTACGTCACCCAGGCGCCCTCCGTCTACACGGACCTCACCGTCCGCCAGAACCTCGACTACTTCGCCGCCGTCCTGCGCCCTGGCCGCGCCCACCGCGGGGCCCGCCGCACCGCCGTCACCCGCGCCATCGAGGACGTCGACCTCATGAGCCACGCCGACGCCCCGGCCGGCGCCCTCTCCGGCGGCCAGCGCAGCCGCGTCTCCCTGGCGGTGGCCCTGCTCTTCGCGCCCGACCTGCTGGTCCTGGACGAACCGACGGTCGGCCTGGACCCCGTACTCCGCCGCGACCTGTGGGACCTCTTCCACCGCCTGGCCGCCGACCGGGGCGCCACCCTCCTCATCTCGTCCCACGTCATGGACGAGGCCGAACGCTGTCACCGTCTCCTCCTCATGCGCGAGGGCCGCATCCTCGCCGAGGACACCCCCGGGGCACTTCGCACCCGCACCGGCACGGAGACGGTGGAGGAGGCCTTCCTGCACCTGGTCGACGAGGCGGCGGCCACCCACCGAGAGGAACCAGGCCCATGACCACGACGACCACCACCGCACCCGGCCGCCTCCTCTCCCCCTCCCGTACGGCAGCGACAGCCGCCCGGGTCCTGCGCCAGCTCCACCACGACCCGCGCACCATCGCCCTGCTGCTGCTCGTCCCGGTCCTGATGATCACGCTGCTCCGGTACGTCTTCGACGGCGCACCCGGCACGTTCGACTCGATCGGGGCCTCGCTCCTCGGCATCTTCCCGCTGATCACGATGTTCCTGGTGACCTCGATCGCCACCCTGCGCGAACGCACCTCGGGCACCCTCGAACGCCTCCTCGCCCTCCCGCTCGGCAAAGGCGACCTGATCGCCGGGTACGCCCTCGCCTTCGGCGCGGTCGCGGTCGTCCAGTCCGTCCTGGCCACCGCGGTCTCGGTCTGGCTGCTCGGCCTGGACGTCACCGGCTCGCCGTGGCTGCTCCTGCTGGTCGCGCTGCTCGACGCCCTGCTCGGCACGGCACTCGGCCTCTTCGTCTCGGCGTTCGCCGCATCGGAGTTCCAGGCCGTCCAGTTCATGCCAGCGGTGATCTTCCCGCAGCTCCTGCTCTGCGGCCTGTTCGTCCCCCGCGACCAGATGCACCCGGCCCTGGAGGCGATCTCGAACGCCCTGCCCATGTCGTACGCCGTCGACGGCATGGACCAGGTCGTGCGCCACTCCGACCTCACCGGCGCCTTCCTCCGGGACATCGCGGTCGTGGCGGGCAGCGCTCTCCTGGTCCTCTGCCTGGGCGCGATCACCCTGCGCCGCCGCACCCCGTGAGACGCCACCGCACCCCCGGGGACCCCGGTGCGAGGATGACGGCGAACGGCAAGACGACGGCCACGCATCCGACATGCCAAGGCCCCAGCACCGCCCGGAGGGTGAACACATGACCCAGACAGTCGCAGTCCTCGGTACCGGAAAGATCGGGGAGGCCCTCCTCAGCGGCATGATCCGGGCGGGCTGGCGACCGGCCGACCTCCTGGTGACCACCCGCCGCGGTGATCGCGCCGAGGAACTGCGCACGCGGTACGGAGTCGAGTCGGTCGGCAACGCCGAGGCGGCGAAGGCTGCGGACATCCTCATCCTGGCGGTGAAGCCGCAGGACATGGGGAAGCTCCTCGACGAACTGGCCCCCCACGTCACCGCCGACCGCCTGGTCATCAGCGCGGCCGCCGGCATCACCACCACCTTCATCGAGGACCGCCTCGCCGCAGGCACCCCGGTCGTGAGGGTCATGCCCAACACCCCGGTCCTGGTCGACGAGGGCATGTCCGTCATCTCGGCCGGCAGCCACGCCACCGGCGCGCACCTCACCACCACCGAGGAGATCTTCGGCGGCGTCGGCAAGACCTTGCGCGTCCCGGAGTCCCAGCAGGACGCGGCCACCGCCCTCTCCGGCTCGGGCCCCGCCTACTTCTACTTCCTGGTCGAGGCCATGACGGACGCGGGCATCCTGCTCGGCCTGCCCCGCGCCCAGGCCCACGACCTCATCGTCCAGGCCGCCATCGGCGCGGCCGTGATGCTCCGCGACAGCGGCGAGCACCCGGTCAAGCTCCGCGAGGCCGTCACCAGCCCCGCCGGCACGACGATCAGCGCCATCCGGGAACTGGAGAACCACGGCGTACGGGCCGCCCTCATCGCCGCCCTCGAAGCCGCCCGCGACCGCAGCCGCGAACTGGCCTCCGGCAACGGCTGACCCCCGCCCCGGCCGGGGGTTGACACGCCCCGGCCGGAACCGTAATGTGCTCCGAGTTGTCCGACGTGAGCGCCGACCCCGGTCGGTCCCCGGACAGCCATTCCGCAGTAGCCACGATCAGCGAGCGACTCCGTGTCGCCTGCTTTTTCGTGCGCATTCACGGAATGAGGAATCCGCGTTCGAAGGGACGCACCCCGATTAGCGTCGGGGGCCAGGAATCCGCTAAAGTCTCACTCGTCGGAACGGCCCAACGGCCGGGAGGACAAACCCCGCTGACTGGGAGTCAGGCCCGAAAGGATCTGATAGAGTCGGACTCGCCGGAAAGGGAAAAGCGCGAAAGCGAAGAACCCTGGAAAGCGAACAGCAGGATCCCGCTTCGACCGGGAATCGGACACGGAAGAGTCTGATAGAGTCGGAAACGCAAGACAAGAAAGAAAAACGAAGGGAAGCGCCCGGAGGGCCCCGGTGATACGGGACCGAAGGAAGCGTCCGTTCCTTGAGAACTCAACAGCGTGCCAAAAGTCAACGCCA
>NZ_JBWKCM010000009.1:0-21708 GCF_056436485.1 Streptomyces sp. NPDC043746
GTCAGGTCATCGGCGAAACGCCGGTCACCGGTCGCGTCGGGCACATACTTCACACAGACAACGATCCTCAAGCTCACGCCGGCTCTCCTGCCTACTGCATCGTCATTTCCGGGCTGCCTTGTTGCACGCAGCATAGGCGCCTTACAGGGCCGTTTCCGGCCGGGCCGACCGAGGCCCCGCCCGATATTACTCGCCAGTACACCCAGTCTCTTACCCCTGGGCAAGCGCTCCGCACTGTGACCTTGCCTACGACGGAATCGGTCCTGCGCGGCGCGCTCGCACGCCCTCAGTCTCGCAGAGCCGTGAACCGTCCCTGGTGGTAGACCAGCGGCCGGCCCACCCCCGCGGGGTCGCCCGCCACGGCCTCCGCGATCACGATGCGATGGTCGCCCGCCGGGACCCGGGACACGACCCGGCAGACCAGCCAGGCCGAGACGTCGGCCAGCAGCGGAACCCCTTCGGGGCCGCTGCTCCAGTCGGTGGACGGGCCGAAGCGGTCGGCGCCGCTGCGGGCGAAGGTGGCGGCCAGCTCCTGCTGGTGCTCACCGAGCAGGTGGACGCCGACGTGTTCGGCCTCGGCCAGCACCGGCCAGCTGGAGGAGGACGTCCCGACACCGAAGGAGACGAGCGGGGGCTCCGCGGCGACGGAGTTGAGCGAGGTGGCGGTGAAGCCGACCGGCCGGTCACCGGCGGCGGTGATCACCGCGACGCCCGCGGCGTGGCGGCGGAAGACGGCGCGCAGCAGCTCGGGCGAGGCCGGGAGCGCGGGGGCGAGTTCGGGTGAGGCCGTCATGGAGGGGTCCTTCTGCGAGGAGGGCATACGGGGCCGTGGTTGCTCAGGCACCCGGACAGCGCGCACTCGCGTGGCGTGCGAGGTCCACGTGGACCCGGCCGTGGAGAAGGAGTTCTGGCGGCATAGCGTCAGACTGACGATGCGTGGCGGGTGCAGTCAAGTGCGTCCCGGAATGTGGGAGATGCGTCACGGCCCGTCATATGGCCCGTCCCAGCGCCGCGACGACATCGACGGTGCGGGGCTGGCCCGAGGCGCGCCGGACCACTTCGCCCGTACTGTCGAGCACGAGGACGGTCGGGGTCCGCGTGATGTCGAGCTGCCGTACGAGCGTGAGATGCGCCTCGGCGTCGATCTCGACGTGGGCGACCCCGTCGACCATGGCGGCCACCTCCCCGAGGGTGCGGCGCGTGGCCCGGCAGGGCTGGCAGAACGCCGTGGAGAACTGCACGAGCGTCGCCCGTTCCCCCAGTTCCGCGCCGAGTTGGGCCGCGTCGAGCCGCTGCGCGGGTGTTCCGCCGTCCACGTATCGCCTCCTGGTGCTGACTCCTCCACCAGGAGTCAGCACCAGTCGGCCGCAGGACATTCCCGCAGCTCGGAGGCGACGCCCACGTGACGAGAATCTCGCCGCCCGGGCCCACCGGGACTGGTCACGGGCCCGCGCATGGGGCACCATCGCCACAATGCCGAAAACCTACGGCTGCGTAACTTCCGCCGGGAGAACCCTCCCCAGGCACTGAAGAAGGGTCTTCCCCAGATGGCAGAACTCGTCTATCGACCGGTCATCGGCGCCGCTCGCACCATGTTCAAGGCGCTCGACCTGAAGATCGACACTCAGGGTTCGGAGCACATCCCGAAGACCGGCGGCGCGGTGCTGGTCAGCAACCACATCAGCTATCTCGACTTCATCTTCACCGGCCTGGGCGCCCTGCCGCAGAAGCGGCTCGTGCGCTTCATGGCGAAGGAGTCGGTCTTCCGGCACAAGATCTCCGGTCCGCTGATGCGCGGGATGAAGCACATCCCGGTCGACCGGAACCAGGGCGAGGACGCGTACGCGCACGCGCTGCGGTCGCTGCGCTCCGGTGAGATCGTCGGCGTCTTCCCCGAGGCCACCATCTCCCAGTCCTTCACGCTGAAGAGCTTCAAGTCGGGTGCCGCGCGCCTCGCCCAGGAGGCCGGGGTCCCGCTGATCCCGATGGCGCTCTGGGGCACGCAGCGGATCTGGACCAAGGGGCGGCCGCGCAACTTCAGGCGCAGCCACATCCCGATCACCATCCGGGTCGGTGAGCCCGTGGAGGCACCCGCCGACCAGTACGCCGGGGCGATCACCCGGCGGCTGCGGGAGCGCGTGCAGGAGCTGCTGGAGGCGGCGCAGCGGGCGTACCCGGTGCGGCCGAAGGACGCGAGTGACACGTGGTGGGTGCCCGCCCACCTCGGCGGTACGGCCCCGACGCCCGCCGAGGTCCGCGAGCGCGGCTGATCCCACCCCCGCCCCTCCCCCCGGGTCTTCGGCTCTCTCTGAGACCTCGCCCCCTCGACGCAACCCGCTGAGCCCCCGGCGCGCCCCGCCGGGGGCTCAGAGCCGTTCGGGAAGCATCCGCCACAGCTCCGCGCGGTCCCGGGCGCCGCGCAGGGCGTTCAGGACGGCGGCGGGCAAGGTGGCGTGGAGCGCCGGATAGTCGATCTCGCCCAGCTCCTCCCGTACCGCCCAGGCCAGCCGCTCGGTGTCGAGCGAGAACCGCGCGTCGACGCCCGGCTTGTTGCCCCGGGGGTCCACCCGGGCCCAGCGGGCGTGGCCGGGGAGCCGGAGCGCGACCAGGCCGTGGACCAGGGGGTTCGCGCCGTCGTCGGTGAGCCGCTGGTAGCAGAGCCCGGCAGGGATGGCACGGGCCCGGAGCAGTGCGGTGAGGGCGACGGACTTGGCGTGGCAGATGCCGTTGCGGGTGGCGAGGACGTCGGAGGCGCGCCAGGTGACGCGTGGATCGCCCGAGTCGGCGGAGTGCGGAATCGTGTCCCGTACGTACACAAAGGCAGTACGGGCGTATGCGTATGCGTCGTCCGCCCTGCTCGCCAGCTCGGCTGCCACGCCCCTCACCTGCGGGTGGTCGTGGTCGATGACGTCGTCGGCGGCCAGATAGGCGGCGATGCCCGGGGTCTGCTGGATCAGCTCCATGGGTCCGGAGCGTACGGAAGCGGCCGACCGGAGATCAATTGATTTCCGGTCGGCCGCATACCCATACATCCAGTCGGGTGGTCGCTACCGCGCCATCTCTTCCTTCAGCGCCTGGAGGAAGGCGTCCACGTCGTCCTCGCGGGTGTCGAAGGAGCACATCCAGCGGACGTCGCCCGCGCTCTCGTCCCAGAAGTAGAAGCGGAAGCGCTCCTGGAGCCGCTCGCTGACCGCGTGCGGCAGCCGGGCGAAGACGGCGTTCGCCTGGACCGGGTAGAGGATCTCCACCCCGTCGACCGCCCGCACGCCCTCGGCGAGGCGCTGGGCCATGGCGTTGGCGTGCCGGGCGTTGCGCAGCCACAGGTCCTTGGCGAGCAGCGCCTCCAGCTGGACGGAGACGAAGCGCATCTTCGAGGCGAGCTGCATGGAGAGCTTGCGCAGGTGCTTCATCGCCCGGACCGCGTCGGGGTTGAGCACGACGACGGCCTCACCGAACAGGGCGCCGTTCTTCGTGCCGCCGAAGGAGAGCACGTCGACGCCGACCGTGTTGGTGAACGTCCGCATCGGCACGTCCAGGGAGGCGGCCGCGTTGGCTATCCGGGCCCCGTCGAGATGCACCTTCATGCCGCGCTCGTGGGCGTGGTCGCAGATGGCGCGGATCTCGTCGGGGGTGTAGACGGTGCCCAGCTCGGTGTTCTGGGTGATCGAGACGGCCTGCGGCATGGCCCGGTGCTCGTCGTCCCAGCCGTACGCCTGCCGGTCGATCAGCTCGGGGGTGAGCTTGCCGTCCGGCGTGGGTACGGTCAGGAGCTTGAGGCCGCCCATCCGCTCGGGCGCGCCGCCCTCGTCCACGTTGATGTGTGCGGACTCGGCGCAGATGACCGCGCCCCAGCGGTCGGTGAGCGCCTGCAGGGCCACCACGTTGGCTCCCGTGCCGTTGAAGACCGGGAAGGCCTCGGCGGTGGGGCCGAAGTGGCTGTGCATGACGCGCTGGAGGTGGCCGGTGTAGTCGTCCTCGCCGTAGGCGACCTGGTGGCCGCCGTTGGCGAGGGCGATGGCCGCGAGGACCTCGGGGTGCGCGCCGGCGTAGTTGTCGCTCGCGAACCCGCGCACGTGCGGGTCGTGGTGGCGGCGCGCGTCGGTCCTTACGGTTGCGGGGTCAGCCACAGGCGCTTTCCGTTCACTTCGAGGGCGGGCTCGTCCCAGACGCCGGCGATGGCGTCGGCCAGCTCCGTGACGTCGGTGAAGCCCGCGAACTTCGCATTCGGGCGTTCGGCGCGCATGGCGTCGTTCACCAGTGCCTTGACCACCAGGATCGCAGCAGCCGCTGCCGGGCCGTCGTCGCCCCCCGCCTTGCGGAAGGCGTCCGCGAGCGCGAGGGTCCAGGCCTCGGCGGCGGCCTTGGAGGCGGAGTAGGCGGCGTTGCCCGCGGTGGGCTTACCCGCGCCGGCGGCGCTGATCAGCAGATACCGGCCCTTGTCGCTGCGCTGGAGAGCCTCTTGGAAGGCGAGCGAGGTGGACTGGACGGTGCGGATCAGCAGCTTCTCCAGGGCCTCCCAGTCCGCGAGGCTGGTCTCCTGGAAGCTGGGACTGCCGCGCCAGCCGCCGACGAGGTGGACCAGGCCGTCGATCCGGCCGAACTCGGCCTCGGTGCGGTTGGCCCAGTCCCGGGCCGCGTCGAGGTCGAACAGGTCGACGGTCTCGCCGGTCACGGTCGCGCCGCCGTGCGCGTACCGGGCGGCGTCCACCGCCTCCGCGAGCCGCTCGGGGTTGGCGTCGCATCCGACGACGGTCGCGCCCGCCTCCGCGAGCCGCAGCAGCGTCGCGCGGCCCGCGGGCCCCGCCGCTCCGGCGACCGCGATCACAGCACCTTCGAGCACACCTGTCCCCTCGCCCTTGCCTGTTCCGTTCATGGCCACCGCCTCCTCAGGAGATGCGTTCACGCGGCTGCCTTCTCGGCGCTCGCGGCGGTAATTCCCTTGGCGGAGGCAATCACGTGCTTCAGCTTCTTGGCGAGCGCCTCATAGAACATGCTCAGGGGAAACTCGTCCGGAAGCACGTCGTCGACGAGCTTGCGAGGGGGCTGAGTGAGGTCCAGGGCGTCGGGACCCTTGGCCCAGGTGGATCCGGGGTGCGGGGCGAGGTAGGTGGAGACCAGGTCGTAGGCGGCGAACCAGTGGACCAGCTTGGGGCGGTCGATGCCGTCGCGGTAGAGCTTCTCGATCTCGGCGCAGAGCTGGTTGGTGACCTGCGGGGCACGCTCCCAGTCGATCTTCAGGGTGTTGTCGGTCCAGCGGACGACGTCGTGCTTGTGCAGGTAGGCGAAGAGGAGCTGGCCGCCGAGGCCGTCGTAGTTGCGGTTGCGGTCGCCGGTGACCGGGAAGCGGAACATCCGGTCGAAGAGGACGGCGTACTGGACGTCGCGCCCGTGGGCGTTGCCCTCGGCCTCCAGCTTCACGGCCTCCTTGAAGGCGGTGAGGTCGCAGCGCAGCTCCTCCAGGCCGTACATCCAGAACGGCTGGCGCTGCTTGATCATGAACGGGTCGAACGGCAGGTCGCCGTGGCTGTGGGTGCGGTCGTGGACCATGTCCCACAGGACGAAGGCCTGCTCGCAGCGGGTCTGGTCGCCGATCATCTCGCGGATGTCCTCGGGCAGCTCCAGGCCGAGCAGCTCGACGGAGGCCTCGGTGACGCGGCGGAAGCGGGCGGCCTCGCGGTCGCAGAAGATGCCGCCCCAGCTGAAGCGCTCGGGGGCCTCGCGCACGGCGATGGTCTCGGGGAAGAGGACCGCGGAGTTGGTGTCGTAGCCGGCGGTGAAGTCCTCGAAGGTGATCCCGCAGAAGAGCGGGTTGTCGTAACGGGTGGCCTCCAGGTCGGCGAGCCACTCGGGCCAGACCATCTTCAGCACGACCGCTTCGAAGTTGCGGTCCGGGTTGCCGTTCTGCGTGTACATGGGGAAGACGACCAGGTGCTGGAGGCCGTCGACCCGGTTCTGCGCGGGCTGGAAGGCGAGCAGCGAGTCCAGGAAGTCCGGTACGCGGAAGCCGTCGGCGGCCCAGCGGCGCAGGTCGGTGACGAGCGCGCGGTGGTAGGCGGCGTCGTGCGGCAGCAGCGGGGACAGCTCCTCCACCGCGCCGATCACGCGCTCTAGGACGCGCTCGACATCGGCCGGGGACGGCGCGCCCTCGGCCTCGAAGTCGATGGAGCCGTCCTTGGACTGCCACGGGCGAAGCTCCTCGACGGCATCCCTGAGCGCGGGCCACGCCGGGTGCTCGACCACCCGCGGGGCAGTAGCTATCGCGCCTTCGGCGGCATCGTGCACAAGAATTTCCGTCATAACACTTCCTCCACGGGAGAACCTCGCGTGCTGTCACCGTAGCCGCGCCGGGTTACTTCACACAAGTGAAGACCCGAAAATTATCCTGCCGACCCCCTATGGTCACCGCTGTTTTTCCTGTCGCATGCCGGATAGGCGGACAGTTCCCACTGCCCTCCCTCCCTCCGGCCCATCGGGCCCGCACGGCGGCAGACATCCATGGCCCCGGCCGCTACCCTCACCGGTGCCGTCTTGCCGTATCTCCTTGCGGGCACGAGCAGTTGGCGGGCAGCCGCCGACGGGAACGAGGTCGCCTTGTCATTTCTCACCCTGGGCCATCGCGGCGTGATGGGCGTCGAGCCCGAGAACACCCTGCGCTCCTTCGTCCGCGCGGAAGAGGCGGGGATGGACGTCATCGAGCTGGATCTCCACCTGAGCAGGGACGGCGCGCTCGCCGTGATGCACGACGCGGACGTGGACCGCACGACCGACGGCACCGGGCCCATCGCGGGCAAGACCCTGGCGGAGCTGCGGGCGCTCGACGCCGGGCATGGCGAACGGGTCCCGGTCTTCGAGGAGGTCCTGGACGCGGTGAGATCCCCGCTCCAGGCCGAGATCAAGGACGTGGCGGCGGCCCGCGCGCTGGCGGAGGTGCTCCTGGCCCGGGACCTGGTGGACCGGGTGGAGGTCTCCTCGTTCCACGACGAGGCCGTCGTGGAGATCGCCCGGCTGGTGCCGGGGGTACGGACGGTCCTCGTCGCCAGCCACTGGAGCGGGGACATCGTGGAGCGGGCGAAGGCGGCGGGCGCCCAGAGCCTGGCGCTGAACATCCGCCGGCTGACCCTGGAGGTGGTGGAGCTGGCGCACGCGGAGGGGGTCAAGGTGATCGGCTGGGTGGTGAACACCCAGGACCACCTGCGCCTCGCCCGGGCCCTGGAGCTCGACGGCGTCACCACGGACTTCCCCGAGATCCGCCGCACAGGCCGCTTCACGGCCTGAAGCCGGGGGCGGGGACCGGGACCGGAGACAGTAGGCCTGGGGACCGGAACCGGGACCGTAGGCCTGGGGCCGGAACCTGGGGGCCTGGGGGCCTGCGAAACCCCGGGGGGCTCGGGGTCGCGGAGACCGGAAGGCCGGGCCCGGGTTTCTAGAGGGCTTCGATGTTCTTGACCAGAAGCTCGAAGGCCAGGTCGTCCCGCTGCGGGATGCCGAAGCGCTCGTCGCCGTACGGGAACGGCGTGAGCTGCCCCGTACGCCGGTAGCCGCGCCGCTCGTACCAGGCGATCAGCTCCTCGCGCACCGAGATCACCGTCATGTGCATCTCGCGCACCCCCCAGCTCTCCCGGGCCGTGCGCTCCGCCTCCGCGATGATCACCTTGCCGAGGCCGCCGCCCTGGGCCCCGGGGCGGACCGCGAACATCCCGAAGTACGCCGCCTGACCGCGGTGCTCCAGCTGGCAGCAGGCGATCAGCTCGCCGTCGCGCTCGACCGCCAGCAGCCGGCTCGCGGGGGCGCCGATGACCGCGCGCACGCCCTGCTCGTCCGTCCGCTGCCCCTCCAGGAGGTCGGCCTCCGTGGTCCAGCCGGTGCGGCTGGAGTCGCCCCGGTAGGCGGACTCGATGAGCGCCACCAGCGCCGGGGCGTCCGCGTCGGTCGCGTCGCGGAAGGCCAGGCGTGCCGAGCCGGGGGGCGTGGCGGTGTCCATGGGGAACGCTCCGTTCTGCTGCTGTCTGCGTGGCGTGCGTACGTGCGGGTCGAGAGTAACGCGACCCGGAGCGCCCCTCATGGGCCTCGGCGCACCCCCTTCACGCCCCCACGCGCCGGGTTCGGCGGTCCGGGCCTGGGCATCGACCAGAACGGTGCCGTACGCCGTCGCGCGCGGCGGCGTCGCCGTGTGTCACCGCACAGGGCCGTACGTCCGAAGGGGGAGGTTCGCCGTGCACGGAGGGGTCGCGGCCGCCTGGCTGATGGTGGCGTTGTGCGCGGTGAGCGGCGCCTACTGCCTGCTGCGCACCCGCACCGGCACCCCGCAGGAGCGCAGAGCCGCGCGCGGCGAGGCGCTGATGGGCTTCGGCATGGCGGCGATGGCCCTCCCCTCCGCGGTGCTGACGCCTCCGGAGTGGGGCTGGGCGGTGTACGGGGTGGTGTTCGGGGCCGCGGCGCTGCGGGCGGTCCGGTGGGCCCGGCGCGATGGCCACCACCTCCACCACCTGGTGGGCTCGCTGGCGATGGTCTACATGGCCGTGGCGATGGCACCGGGAGCGGCGGGCGCGGGCGGGCACGCCGGGCACGGGACGGCCGGGGGCGGCGACGCGGGAGGCGCGGGGGGCCTCCCCCTGCTCACGGGGGTGCTGCTCGCCTACTTCGCGCTGTACGTGCTGCGCTCGGCCGGGCACCTCATACCCGCGGGGGCGGCCGTGTCCGGCTTCGCGGGCGGGAGCGCCGAGGGGCTCGCCCGGCGCGGCGCCGGAGGCGGTCCGGGCGGTGTCCCGGGGGGCCCGGCCGACGGGGGCACCGAGCTGACGGCGGCCTGCCGCCTCACGATGGGCCTCGCCATGTTCGCCATGCTTCTCACCCTGTGAGACGGATCGTGGGACAGGGGCCTGCTCAACCGTGGTCTGCGTCACTTGCCGGGCGCAGCCGTACCCGTGGGTCGCCCGCCCCTCATAGGCTGACGTCATGCTGGTCTCCCTCGCGCTGCTGCTGCTCGGTGCACTGACCGCTCTGGTGGCCCCGCGCCTGATGGCCCGGGCCCGGTGGCCCGAGCGGGAGCCGGTGGTGGCGCTGTGGGTGTGGCAGTGCGTGGTGGCCGGGGTGCTCGTCTCGTTCGCGCTCTCCATGACGTTCAGTGCGGCCGCCGCCTGGCAGGCGGTGCGCGGCCACGTCTTCGCTCCCGCCCCGCACGCGGTGGTCGAGGCGTATGCCCTGGCCGCCTACGGGCCCTGGTCGGCGGTGATCGCGGTGCTGCTGGCGCTGGGCGGCCTGTGGAGCGGCGCGATGCTCCTGCGGGAGATCCGGCGGGCGCGGCGGCGCCGCAAGCAGCGCAGGGCCGAACTGCTGTTCCGCGCCCCGCTGATGCCGGGCGAGGAGCTCGGTGCCGACCGTCTCGTGGTGCTGGAGGGCGCGCGTCCGGATGCCTGGTGGCTGCCCGGCGGGGCGCCCCAACTGGTCATCACCACGGCGGCGCTCGGCCGGCTGAAGGGACGCCAGCTCGATGCCGTGCTCGCCCATGAGCAGGGTCACGCGCAGGCCCGCCACGACTGGCTGCTGCACTGCTCGTCGGCGCTGGCCAACGGCTTCCCGCAGATCCCGGTGTTCGCCGCGTTCCGCGACGAGATGCACCGGCTGGTGGAGCTCGCCGCCGACGACGTGGCCTCGCGCCGCTTCGGCCGGCTCACGACCGCGCTCGCCCTGGTCGGCCTCAACGAGGACCGCGGGGTCTTCGGCCCCTGCCCCACCCCGGACGCCCAAGTGCCGCTGCGGGTCAACCGGTTGCTGGCGCCGGTCGACCGGCTGACGGCGGGCCACCGGCTGCGGCTGACGGCGGCGGCCGCACTGGTTCCGGTCGTCCCGGTCGTGGTCGCGTTCGTGCCGGGGCTCCGCGCCCTGGGCTGAGGGCCCGGGGAGGCCTGAGGTCCGGAGGCCTGAGGCTCCGTCGACTGGGGGCCCGGGACGAAGGGGCGTCCGGGGCCCGGTGTTCAGCGGCGCCCGGGCCCTGATGCGGGTGTACGGCGGCGGACCGGGGCCGTACGCGCCCCTCCGCCGACCGGCGGAACGCGCCGCTCCCTCTGACCGGCCCGGCCTGCCCGCGCGCCGCCGGACCTGGCCGCCCCGGTCCGGCATGCGGACACCGGATCGGCCACGCGCGTGCCCCGCGTTGGCCATGCGGCGATGGCGTCCGCGAGGATCGGACCATGCACTCCCCCCGCATCACCCGGCCTGCCCCTTCCCCCCGCCCCACGGCCGCCCTGGCCGTCGGGATCGCGGGCACTGCCCTGTTCGTGGCGCTGCTCGTCCTGGTGGTGGCGCAGTGGTCCCCGCTGACGGCCCTCGACCGTACGGTCGCCGACGGCCTGCACCGGTACGCGGTGGCCGACCCCGGACTGGTCCGGGTCAACCAGGTGCTGACGGACTGGTTCTGGGACCCCTGGACGATGCGGGCGCTGGTCGCGGTGGCCGTGGTGGCCCTGTGGTGGCGCGGTGCCCGGCGGCTCGCCCTGTGGGTGGCCGGGGCCAGTCTGCTCGGCTCGCTCCTCCAGCAGGGCGTGAAGACGGCCGTGGACCGTGACCGCCCGCGCTGGCCGGAGCCGGTGGACACGGCCCACTTCTCGGCCTTCCCCTCCGGACACGCCATGACGGCGGTGGTGAGCTGCGGGCTGCTCCTGTGGGTGCTGCGGCTCTACGGGGCAGG
The DNA here is from genome assembly GCF_056436485.1 of Streptomyces sp. NPDC043746. Taxonomy (NCBI): domain Bacteria; kingdom Bacillati; phylum Actinomycetota; class Actinomycetes; order Kitasatosporales; family Streptomycetaceae; genus Streptomyces; species Streptomyces sp. NPDC043746. The sequence continues at coordinate 10,688 of NZ_JBWKCM010000009.1, forward strand.
CCCGATGCTGTGGGCCGGTGCGGTGGGCACGGCGGTGGTCTCGGTGGCCGGCGTCGCGGTGACCCGGCTGTATCTGGGGGTGCACTGGCTGTCCGATGTGGTGGGCGGGGCGCTGCTGGGCGTCGCTGTGGTGGCGTTCGCCGTCGCCGGATACGCGTGGAGGGCGGGTCGGCGGGCGGCGGAGCCTGTCCCCCCTCCAGGGCTTGGAGTGTGACCGATATCCCGCCCCGAAACCCCGCTGTGTGAGGGATATCCCGTCCCGCGAGGGGTCGTACCGTCGGATCGGGGCCGTAGCCTTGTATCCATGTCCCCGATGTCGCCGTCGTCCGTTTCCCAGCGCTCCGCCACCGAAGTCAACGCGGACATCCGCGGGCTGTGGCAGCGCTCGGGCGGCTACCTGTCCCCGCAGGACGAGGCGGAGTACCAGCGTCTGCTGGTGGAGTGGGCCGCCGCGACCGGCGCCGGCGCCCGTAACGCCCGAAGCGGCGTCTGAGCCCTCGCCCGCAGCCGTATCCCCGCGAGCGCGCCTGACTCCGGCGATCCCCCGCGTCGCCGGATCCAGGCGCGGCCTACAGCATGTCCCGGCGTCGGCTCATCGGTCAATGAATAATCTGCGCCGCCCCCGCATACACACGCACGGACGGGGCCTGTAGGTGCCCGCCCCGTCCGTGCGTGCTCGGCAAAGAACACGACCTGCCGTCGGATCAGCGGCCGAAGTAGTCCGGCTGCGTCTGCACGTTCAGCTCGTCGAGCTCGACCCGGTCGGCCGGGTCGGTGCGCTTGTCCGTCAGCTTCAGCACGTCCAGGCCCTTGGCGATGTCGCTGGAGTAGATGTGGCCGTTGTAGTAGTACGCCGACCAGGGGCCGGCCGTGGTGACCTGACCGAGTGTGACCGGGCCGCGCTCGAAGAAGGCGATCTCCTTCGGCTCGGAGGAGTCGGTGAAGTCCCAGACGGAGACGCCGCCCTGGTACCAGGCCTGGACCATCAGGTCGCGGCCCTTCACCGGGATGAGCGAGCCGTTGTGGGCCACGCAGACCTCGACATCGGCCTGGTGACGGTCGATCTTGAAGTAGCTGCGGAAGACCAGCTTGCGGTGGTCGCCCTTGCCCACGATGTCGTAGATGCCGTTGGCACCCCGCTTCGGCCCGATCTCCTCGTTGCAGGTGGCCGCGCCACCGCCGCCGAGCTCGTCGGTGAAGACGACCTTCTTCGCTCCCTGGTTGAAGGTGGCCGAGTGCCAGAACGCGAAGTTCACGTTGTCCTGGACCCGGTCGATGATCTTCGGGCGCTCCGGGTTCTCGATGGAGAACAGGATGCCGTCACCCATGCAGGCACCGGCCGCGAGGTCCTGGGACGGCAGGACCGTGATGTCGTGGCAGCCCGACGTCCTGGAGACGCCCGGGTTCTCCGGCGCTCCCGGGTTGCCGCCGTCCGGGAAGAGGACCGAGAAGTCCACGAGACGGGCCTTCTGCGGCGCCTTGAGCGGCACCTTGATGATGGAGATGCCGTCGTGCGGCGGTTGGCAGTCGGGGAACGCCTCGTTGGGGCCGTAGGAGGAGACGTAGATGTAGATGTTCCGCTTCTTCTTGTCCGGCACGAGGGTGTGCGTGTGCGAGCCGCAGGCGGTCTCGACGGCCGCGATGTACCGGGGGTGGCGCTTGTCGCTGATGTCGAAGATCTTCATGCCCTCCCAGGAGGACTTCTCCGTGGCGGGCTGGGTGGTGCTGGAGCAGGAGTCGTCGCTGCGCGAGGAGTCGGTGGAGAGGAACAGCAGGTTCCCGGAGACCGAGATGTCGTTCTGCGAGCCGGGGCAGAGCACCTCGGAGACGGTCCTGGGCTTCTTCGGGTTGCTGATGTCGTAGATGACGAAGCCGTCGTAGTTGCCGACGTAGGCGTGCTTGCCCTGGAACGCGAGGTCCGTGTTGGTGCCCTTCAGTGCTCCCTTCGGGACGTTCGCCAGGTGCTTGATGTTGGAGCTGTGGACGATCTCGTCCACGCCCGGTATGTCACCGGCGCGGATGGCGGCGCGGGCCTCGGCCTGCTGACTGGTCGTCAGGGAGCCGTGGTCGAGCGGGGCGTCGCCCGGGTCGGGTGTCGCCGCCGCGGGGGCGGCCGTCAGCAGCGCGGCGAACAGCCCGGCGGCGGCTGCCGCCACGCCCAGACGTCTGCGCCGCACGCGGGTGGTGTGCAACGGGATCACTGCGTCCTCCCTTGTGTCCGTTCGGGGTTCGAACGGTTCGGACCCCGGCAGTATCGTCCCCTCCATGTACACATCAACAGAGGGCGACAGAGACGCAGTGAAGTTTTCGATCTTCGCCCCCGAGGAAGCGTGCCAGGAACGGTCCGCAACACACCCATGTGGCACAGGAGGTCGCCGTGTTGATCCATCGCCCGTCCGCCCGGCCGCGCACCACCGCCCTCGCAGCGGCGGCGGTCGCCGCCGTCCTCGCCCTGGGCGGCTGTGACGACGACCGCGACGCCGCGGAACCTGCCGCGGGAAAGGACGCAGGTCCGGGGGTGGTGGCCCCCGGCAGACCGGGCGAGCCCGCCCGGACGCTCACCGCCGAGGAGGCGGCGAAGGAGGCGAGCAGGGACACCGCGAACTCCGCCGACTTCCGTTACGCGCAGATGATGATCGAGCACCACGCCCAGGCCCTCGTGATGACCGAACTCGTCCCGGAACGTGCCTCGTCCACCGCCGTGAAGAGCATCGCCGAGCGCATATCCGCAGGCCAGAAACCGGAGATCGGCGCGATGGAAGGTTGGCTCAAAAGGAACGGCGCCGAGGACCGTAAACAGCCGGAGCACCACGACCACGCCGGGATGCCCGGCATGGCGACCGCGGAGCAGCTGAAGGAGTTGCGCGCGGCGCGGGGCAAGGCCTTCGACCGGCTCTTCCTGGAGCTGATGATCACCCATCACCAGGGGGCGATCACCATGGCCACGGAGGCGCTCTCCGAGGGGAACGACGTGTTCGTCGAGGAGATGGCGAGCGATGTCGTCGCCTCGCAGACGGTGGAGATCAACCGGATGCGCGGGCTGATGACCTGACCGCGGGGCCGCTGGGTGGCGGACGTCGGTGCCGGGGCCGGGCAGCCTACGTCGACGCAGACGCCACGCAGTACGTGGTTCGGTCGTCGGCGCGGGCCCTGTGCGGCGTATGCCGGTGCCGACGGGGCGCGCAGCACGCGATCTGCTCGTCGGTGCGATGCTGGAGGCATCCTCCGGGAAGAGGTGCGCCGTGCTCCGAGTCGCCGTCGTCGGTTCCGGTCCCAGCGGGGTCTACACCGCCCAGGCCCTGCTGAGCCAGTCGGTCGTGCCCGAGGTCCGTGTCCATGTCCTGGACCGGCTGCCCACCCCGTACGGCCTCGTGCGGTACGGGGTCGCGCCCGACCACGAGAAGATCAAGTCGCTCCAGAACAGCCTGCGTGCGGTCCTGGAGGACGAGCGGGTCACCTTCGTCGGCCATGTGCAGATCGGCGGGGCGGACGGTGTCCCCCCTGCCGCTCTCGCGGAGCTGTACCACGCGGTCGTGTACTGCGTGGGGGCCGCCGCCGACCGCCCGCTGGCGGTGCCGGGCGAGGAGCTGCCGGGGAGCTGCTCCGCCACCCGGTTCGTCTCCTGGTACAGCGCGCATCCGGACTCGGCCCCCGACGACTTCGTCCTGCGGGCCCGCTCGGCCGTGGTCATCGGGGTCGGCAACGTGGCGGTCGACGTGGCCCGGATCCTGGCGCGCGGCGCCGACGAGCTGCGTGCCACCGACGTTCCCCGGGCCGCGCTCGGGACGCTCGCGGGCAGCCGGGTGCGTGAGGTTCACATCGTGGGGAGGCGCGGCCCCTCCCAGGCCCGGTTCACCACCAAGGAGCTGCGGGAGCTGGGCGCGCTGCCCGGCGCCCGGATCGTCGTCGACCCGGCCGAGCTGGCGCGGGACCCGGCGTACGCGGCCCCGGACGGGCTGCCGCTGCCCGCGGTGGTCCGCCGGAACCTGGAGGTGCTGCGGGGCTGGGCGGCGCAGGGAGAGCCCGCGCCGTCCGGGACGGTCGCCGACGGCGTGCGCCGGATCCGGCTGCGGTTCTTCCTGCGCCCCGTCGAGCTGCTGGAGCGCGGGGGCAGGGTGGCCGGGGTGCGGTTCGCCCGTACGGTCCCGGACGGCGCCGGGGGCGTCCAGGACACGGGCGCATACGAGGACATCGAGGCCCAGCTCGTGCTGCGGGCGGTCGGCTACCGGGGCGTGGAGCTGCCCGGGCTGCCCTTCGACCCGGTGCGCGGGACGGTGCCGCACACGGCGGGGCGGGTGCTGCGGGACGGGGTGCCCTCGCCCGGGGAGTACGTCGCCGGGTGGATCAAGCGCGGACCGACCGGGGTCATCGGGTCGAACCGGTCCTGCGCCAAGGAGACCGTCGCCTCGCTGATCGAGGACGCCGCCCTGCTCGCCCGGCGGCCCGCCGCCGACGACCCGCTGGCCGTGCTGCGGGCGTGGGGGCAGCAGCCGGTGGAGTGGGACGGCTGGCTCTCGATCGAGCGGGCGGAGGAGGCCCTGGGGCGTTCGCTGGGGCGGGGGCCGGTGAAGATCCCCGACTGGTCCGGGCTGCTGGCGGCGGCCCGGGGCGACGAACGCTGAGCGCCCCGGTCTCACTCGCGGGTCGCCACCACGAGGCGGGCGCGCGGGGAGCCGTCGGGGCGCTGCCCCAGATCGGTCAAGGCCCTCAACTCCACGGTGAACCCGGCGTCGGTGAGGTCGTCGAGCACGTCGGAGAGCCGGAACGTGCGGTAGTACATGATGAACTTCGGGCGCCACACAGCGTTGCGCACCCGCATCGCCGCGTCGAAGCCGAGGAGCGACCAGTAGGCGCGCGACCCCACGGCGGGCGGGGCGCCGATCGGGAAGACGAACCGGCCGCCCGGCCGGAGCGACCCGTACACCTCCGCGAAGAGCCCGAAGCGGTCGGCAGGCAGGAAATGGCCGAACGCGCCGATGCTCAGGGCGAGATCGAAGGCCGGGGCGAACGGGAGGGCCAAGGCGTCGGCCCGTACCCAGTCGACCGCCGGTCCGCCCTCTCCCGGCGGCAGCGCCGCACGGGCCTCGGCCAGCATGCCCGCACTGAAGTCGACCCCGACCACCCGCTCACGGCACACCTGCCGCAGCACGCCCACGCCCGCGCCGGTCCCGCAGCAGACGTCGAGGCCGGTGCCGAAGGAGCCCAGCGGCTCCAACGCCCGGGTGACGCTGTCGAGTACACGGTCCGGGGTCCGGTAGGGCGTCTGGTCGAACTTGGGAGCGAGGAGGTCGTAGCCGCGCTCGGTCGACGAGAGCGCCTGGACGGCCAGTTCGCGGAGGGTAGGGCCCTGTTTGGTGAACATCGCGGCCAGCCTATCGAGGGCGGGAGCGGGCCGGAGGCCGAAGCCGTCGCTCCCGGCTCCCCGCCGGCGGGCGGACCTGCGGCCGAGCGGGTCAGCGCGGACCGGGAAGCCGACGCCTGAGGGTGATCGCGGTGTTGACGTCGTAACTCTGGGTCCAGGTGCGGCCCTCGACGGACTTCCAGGTGATGTGGACCGTGGAGCCGTCGGTCCGCACGCCGTCCACGGTCATGGAGCGCTCCCCCTGCCGTACGTCACCGCGGCGCAGTTCGTCCGCCCGGACGGTGACGGTCTCCTCGCCGACCGCGTTCTCCGCCTCCTCGGCCGCCCCGACCAGCGCGGCGGCCAGCTCACGGGCCGCCGCCGGGGTACACGACCAGCGCAGCTCGCCCGTCGGCGGCGTTGGCGTTGGCGTTGGCGTTGGCGACAGTGTTACGGAGACACGGGTGTCAGCCCCGGTCTCGCACGGGACCACCGCGACCTCCACCGCCACCGGTCCCTCGTGACCGTGGGCATCCGTGGACCTTCTGCCTGCCGTCATCGCCCGCTCCCTAGTCTGTGTGTGCCGCTCCAGCATCGCAGCCGCGCCGGAGATCCCCGAACCGGCCGTGACCAGGGGAATCCAGTTGTGCGGGCATCGGCCCTGACCGTAGCTTCACCGTCCATGAACCCCTTGCTGCGCACCGATCGCCTCCTGCTCACCCCGTACACGCCCGCCGACGAGGAGGAGTTCGTCGCCCTCTTCCAGGACGTCCGGGTCTCCCGGTGGATGGGCGACGGGCCCTCCACGGAGGCCGAGGAACGGGCACTCTTCGGCCGGATCTTCACCACGGTCTACGCCGAGAGCCGCTTCGAGGTCTGGGCGGTCAGGATCGACGGCCAACTCGCCGGGCACGCCGAGATCAAGCCGACCGAGGCGTCCGGCGGCCACGAGATCATCTACGCCCTGGCGCCCTCGGCCTGGGGCCGTGGCCTCGGTGCGGAGCTGGCGCTCGCCCTCCTCTGGCACGGTTTCACCACTCTCGGGCTGACGGAGGTGCACGCGACCGTGGCCGCCGAGAACGCCGCCTCCCTGGCGGTGCTGGGCCGGATCGGGTTCGAGCACGTCAGGGACATCCAGGAGGACGACGGCAGCACGACACGCCTGCTGACGTGCTTCCGGGCGTCCGCGCCCGCCGAGCGTGCGGCGCTCGCTCGGACCCGGTAGCGGCGCTCGCTCGGACCTGGTAGCGGCGCGGGCTCGGACCCGGTAGACGTCCGGCCCGCCGCGCCGCGGGTCTCCGGGTCGGCGAGGAGGGCGGGCGGCAAGGCATCCGGAGGCCGGTGGCCGGGCGTGCCGGGCGCGTGCGCGAGCCACTGTCAGTGGTCGGGTGCAGACTGGCTCACATCCGGCACAACGGCGTTTCGGGAGGTCTCGACCATGACTGACGTACTGCTCACCGTGGGCACCCGCAAGGGTCTCTTCATCGGCCGCAGGCACGAGGGGGACTGGAAGATCGAAGGGCCGCATTTCAACGCGCAGGCGATCTACTCGGTGGCCGTCGACACCCGTGGGGACACGCCCCGGCTGCTGGCGGGCGGCGACAGCGCGCACTGGGGGCCGTCCGTCTTCCACTCCGACGATCTGGGCGAGAGCTGGGTCGAGCCGCAGCGCCCCGCGGTGAAGTTCCCCGAGTTCACCGGGGCCTCACTGGAGCGGGTCTGGCAGCTGCAGCCGGCCGGCCCCGAGGCGCCGGACGTGGTCTACGCGGGCACCGAGCCGGCCGCACTGTTCCGCTCCGAGGACCGGGGCGAGTCGTTCGAGCTGGTCCGCCCGCTCTGGGAGCACCCGAGCCGGTCGAAGTGGGTGCCGGGCGGTGGCGGGGAGGGGCTGCACACCATCCTCACCGACCGCCGGGACCCCCGTGCGGTGACGGTCGCGGTCTCGGCGGCGGGCGTGTTCCGGACGGAGGACGGCGGGGCGAGCTGGGCCCCGGCGAACAAGGGCGTCTCCGCGGTCTTCCTGCCGGATCCGGACCCGGAGTTCGGCCAGTGCGTCCACAAGGTCACCCGGGACGCGGCCGACCCGGACCGCCTCTACCTCCAGAACCACTGGGGCGTCTTCCGCAGCGACGACGGGGGTGGCAGCTGGAGCGACATCGGTGGGGGCCTGCCCTCCGACTTCGGGTTCGCGGCCGCGGCACATCCGCACCGGGGCGACACCGCGTATGTCTTCCCGATCAACGCCGACGCCGACCGGGTGCCCGCTGAGCACCGCTGCCGCGTCTTCCGCACCCGCGACGCGGGGCGCACCTGGGAGCCGCTGACGGCGGGCCTGCCGGGTGGAGCGCACTACGGCACGGTGCTGCGGGACGCGCTCTGCACGGACGACGCGGACCCGGCGGGCATCTACTTCGGCAATCGCAACGGGGAGTTGTACGCGAGCGCGGACGACGGCGACAGCTGGCAGCAGCTCGCCTCGCATCTGCCGGACGTGCTCTGTGTCCGGGCGGTGACCCTGGCCTGAGGCCGGTGCGGGGCAGGGGCCTCGGCCGACGGCAGTTGATCGGAGTGGTCGTATCACCAGTAGAGTGCGGCGCGTGGCAGCACGACCGTTGAAAGACATCATTGAGCCGGGGTGGGCCGATGCCCTCGAACCCGTGGCCGAACGCATCGCCGCTATGGGCGACTTCCTCCGCGCGGAGATCGCAGCGGGCCGTACGTACCTGCCTTCCGGGGCCAACGTACTGCGGGCGTTCCAGCAGCCGTTCGAGGAGGTGCGGGTCCTCGTCGTCGGGCAGGACCCCTACCCCACCCCCGGGCACGCGATCGGGCTGAGCTTCGCCGTGGCCCCCGACGTCCGGCCGCTGCCGGGCAGCCTGGAGAACATCTTCCGGGAGCTGAACGCGGACCTCGGCCTGCCGCGCCCGTCCAACGGTGATCTGACGCCGTGGACCGAGCAGGGGGTGCTGCTGCTCAACAGGGCGCTGACCACCGCGCCGAGACGGCCCGCCGCCCACCGGGGCAAGGGCTGGGAAGAGGTGACCGAGCAGGCGATCAAGGCGCTGGTGGCCCGCGGCACCCCGCTGGTGTCGGTCCTGTGGGGGCGTGACGCCCGCAATCTCCGCCCGCAGCTGGGCGACTTCCCGGCGATCGAGTCGGCGCACCCCTCGCCCATGTCGGCCGACCGCGGGTTCTTCGGCTCGCGGCCGTTCAGCCGCGTCAACGAACTGCTGGAGCGCCAGGGGGCGCAGCCGGTCGACTGGCGCCTGCCGTGACGGACACTCCGCCCCCGGCGATCTCCCCCGACGCGTATGTCCTGGGGGTCGACTCCGGTGGGTCGGGGCTGCGGGTGGCGCTCGGCCGGGCGGACGCGGACGGGCCGCTCTCCACAGCCGTCTGCGCCGAGCCGGTGCGGACGGGGGCGGGTGGGATCGACGCCGCCCATCTGCTGGAGCAACTGCTGCCGGTGACGGCGGAGTTGCTGGAGCGCGCAGCGGCCGACGGCGGCCGTTCGGAGAACGGCCGCGCCGGAAACGGGTCTACGGCATCCGGTCTTACGGGAGACGGCCCCGCGCAGGTCGTCGCGCTGGCGGTCGGGGCGGCCGGGATGGCCACGCTCGGCGGGCGGTTGCGGGCGGAGCTGCCCGGGGCCCTCGCGGCGGCGCTGGGCGTCCGTCGGCTGGCGCTGGCGGCGGACGCGGTGACGGCGTACGCGGGAGCGGTGGGGCAGCGACCCGGGGCCGTCGTGGCGGGCGGCACGGGCATGATCGCCCTCGGTACGGACCTCACCGGGTGGCAGCGGGCCGACGGCTGGGGTCATCTTCTGGGTGACAACGGCAGCGGTGCGTGGATCGGTCGCGCGGGGCTCGAAGCGGCGCTGCGGGCCCATGACGGCCGGCGCGGTGGTTCCCCCGCCCTGCTGGCCCGGCTGCGGGCGGTGTTCGGCCCCGCCGAGGAGCTGCCGGGGCTGCTCTACCCGCGCTCCGACCGCCCGGCGGTGCTCGCCTCGTTCGCCCCGGAGGTGGCGGCGTGCGCCGGAGCGGACGAGGTCGCGGCGGGCATTCTGCGGACGGCGGGCGCCCATATCGCCGAAGCGGCGGCGGCCGTCTGCCCGCCGGACCGCCCCGAGGCCGACGGCGGGTACGAAGTGGCCCTGACCGGTGGGCTGTTCCGGATGGGCGAGCTCCTGATCGGGTCCGTGCGCGAGGAGCTGGCACGGCTGGTTCCGCGGGCCCGTGTGACCACCGGTGCGGGCGATCCACTGACCGGCGCACTCCGGATCGCACGCGCTCTGGCGACGGACGACCTGCGGCTGCCGCACCACCCCACGATGCTGTCCGTGCAGGGCGTACGGACCGGAAGTACCCCTTCCGGACGCGCGGCGGCGACGGTGCCGGACGGGGAGCCGGGATCCGACGACGTACCGGCGCACGGGGCCGCGTAGGGGGCGACGCGAGGGAACGGACAGGGCGACAGACGCGGACACTTCGCCGGTAGGCCACTCATCGGACATAAGCGGATAGTTGACGCTCGACCGGACCCTCCCCGAACAGAGGGCCAGCCAAAACCAGTAGCATGCGGCGCCATGAGCACCCCCACTGGGCCCGCTTCCGGCCTGCCTGTACGAATGCCGCGACCTCGCCAGTCCGGACGGCACCGCCGCCCGGAGCCGGTGGTCGCACCCGAGGGCGCTGCCGCGCTCGTTCTCGCCGTTCCCGGTACCCCCTCCTCGGCCACGCGCACGCTGGCCGAAGAGGTGATCAGCATCGCCCGTTCCGAGCTGCCCGGCCTCAACGCCCGGATCGGCTATCTCGACGGCGACGACGCCGAGTACCCCGCGCTCTCCTCCGTCCTCGCCCACACCGCGGCCGAGCGCGTCGCACGCTACGAGCAGGCCGTCGCGGCCGGCCGCGAGGTCGCCGAGCCGACCGGGCCGGCCGCCGTCGTGGTCCCGCTGCTGGCGGGTCCCGACAGTGAGCTGATCCGGCGGATACGGCAGGCCGTGATGGACAGCGGTACGCAGGTGGAGCTGACCGACGTGCTCGGTCCGCACCCGCTGCTCGCCGAGGCCCTCCACGTACGGCTGTCGGAGGCCGGTCTCGCCCGGGCCGACCGGGCCCGGCTGTTCACCGTGGCCACCGCCGCCGACGGCATCGTGCTGGCCACGGTGGGCGGCGAGGAGGCCGTGCGGGCCGCAGGGATCACCGGCATGCTGCTGGCCGCCCGGCTCGCCGTGCCCGTGATGGCCGCCGCGCTGGACGTGGAGGGTTCCGTCGCCTCGATCGCGGAGCAGCTCCAGGGCTCCGGCTCCGCGCAGCTCGCGCTGGCGCCGTACCTGGTGGGCCCGGAGGTGGACCCCGGTCTGCTGGACGCCGCCGCCAAGGAGGCGGGCTGCGCGACCGCCGAGCCGCTGGGCGCCTACCCGGCGATCGGCAAGCTCGTGCTCTCCCTGTACGCCACGGCTCTCGGCATCACGCCCGCGACGCCGCAAGGCGCCCAGGCGCACTGACCCGGGTCCATCGACCCGGTTCCCACGGAGGCGGCACAGACGTACGGAAGCCGTGGTGGGGGGGGGGGGGGGGGGTCTGGTGTGGGGCGAAGGGTTTTTGTGTTTCGTTGTGGTGTTCCCCATTCGCGGGGCACGCCACGAGAGGGGGAGAGGAAACCTCCCACGAAACCA
>NZ_JBWKCM010000009.1:21718-36679 GCF_056436485.1 Streptomyces sp. NPDC043746
TAGAGCACCCGAGGAGACTCACCTTGCCCCCGCCGCGCCGTCTCGGGGGAAGAAACACAACACCACGAAACTCTGCACCCCCGGAGGAAGACGCCCCCCCCCCCCCCCCCACGGCTTCCGCGCGTTCGCGGGTATCGCCCCGAGTCAGCCGAGCACGACGCAGGAGGCTGCCGGAACCTCCACGGAGCCCGCCTGCCGCGGGACGCCCGTCTCGGCGTCCACGGCGAACCAGCTGACGTTTCCGGAGCGCTCGTTGGCCGCGTAGAGCCACTGGCCGCTCGGGTCGAGGGTGAGGTCGCGGGGCCAGTGGCCGCCGCAGCCGACGGTGGCCACCAGCGCGGCCTTCTCGCCGCTCTCGTCGAGGGTGAGCACCGAGATGCTGTCGTGGCCCCGGTTGGCGGTCCACAGGAAGCGCCCGTCGTGGGCGACGACCACCTCGGACGGGTAGGTGGGTACGGAGCCGTCCGCGGAGTGGGCCGCGGGGTCGGACTCGGGCAGCACCAGCACCTCCCCCAGCGGCTCCAGAAGGCCCGCCTCGGCGTCCCAGCGGCACACGGTGAGGGTGGGGACCAGCTCGCTGAGGACGTAGGCGTAGCGGCCCGAGGGGTGGAAGGCCAGGTGGCGCGGTCCGGTACCCGGGCGCAGGGCGCTCTCGCCGTGCGGCTCCAGGGTGCCGGTGGCGGGGTCCAGGGTCCCGACCCGCACCGAGTCGGTGCCGAGGTCCACGCTCACCACCCAGCGGCCGGAGTGGTCGGCCAGCACCTGGTGGGCGTGCGGCCCCTCCTGGCGCTCGCTGTCGGGGCCGCCGCCCTCGTGCCGGACGACCGAGGAGACCGGGCCGAGGGAGCCGTCGGGGAGGACGGGCAGGACGCTGACGCTGCCGGAGCCGTAGTTGGCGGTGACCAGGTGGTCCGCGGCGAGGGCGAGGTGGGTGGGCCCGTCGGCGTCGACGGGGCGCACGGGGCCCAGGAGGGCCGGTACGTCGCCGCTGACGTCGAAGGCGGCCGCCGATCCGGGGGCGCTCTCGCCGACCGCGTAGAGGACCGTTCCGCCCGGCGCGAGGGCCAGGAACGAGGGGTCGGGGACGGCGTCCGACGAGCCGAGCACGGTGAGCGCCCCGGTGTTCCGGTCGAGTTCCGCGACGGTGACGCCGAGGCCGCCCGCCGAGGTGAACGACCCCATGAATGCCCGCCCGGAATTGCTGCCGCCCATCGCACTACCCCACTTCACCGTCGCCGTGATCTCCAGGCCGACGGTAGCAGGCGGCCCCCCTCAGGTCTGGACCAATCTCGCGGGACGGTCGGGACGGCTACGCGGGACGACCTGGCCGGCTGCACCCGGGGGGCGGGAGGGTGACGTGGGTGCGCGAGGCGTTGGGGCGACCGTCGGCCCGGGGCGGGCGGGCTCAGGCCGCGATCGGGGCCCGGGGGGAGCTGCGCAGGGGTGCGGCGAGGTCACCCAGGGCACGCTCCAGGCCGTGCAGGTGGGCCAGGGCGGGGTGGTCCGGCGCGGCGGCGGGCTGCACGGCCGCGCGCTCGGCGCCCCGCACCTGCCGGCTCTCCTGGCGCAGCAGCTCCTCCACCGCCTCCTCCACCCGGGAGCAGGCGGCCGACAGCCGGGCGTCGTGCGAGGCGGCCGGGTCCGCGGCGATGGAGGCCAGCCCGCGCACCTCCCGTACGCAGTCGTCCAGCAGGGCCAGCACCTGGCGCGCCCGCGCCTTGCGGGCCTTCAGCGGGCTCAGAGGGTGCACCAGCGGGGCGAGCGAGAGCCGGACCCGCCCCAGGAGCACGTCGAGTTCCGCGACGCGGGGCGCCGGGTCCGCGCTCAGGGAGCCTGCGAGGCGTTCGGCGGCCTCGGCCGTGCAGGCGTGCACGCACCGCAGGGCCTTGCGGATCCACGCGTCGGTCACGGCGTGGGTCGTGACGGGCAGGACCAGCAGCACGGCCAGGACGGCACCGAGCGCGCCGACGGCCGTCTCCGCGACCCGCAGCCAGAGCAGGGAGGCGTCCAGGACGCCCAGAACCCCGTAGAGCACGCCGACCATGACGGTGACGAAGAACATCATCCAGCTGTACGAGACCGCGGCCGTGTAGAAGATCCCGAAGACGCAGACCGCGACGATGGCCGCGGTCGGCGCCCCGGCGCCCTCCAGCGGGATGGCGACGAAGAAGCCGGCCGCGATACCGATCACGGTCCCCAGCACCCGGCGGAAGCCGCGTACGAGGGTCTCGCCGCGCGAGGTGGTGTTGACGAACACCCACCAGGTGGCACCGACGGCCCAGTACCAGCGCTGGTCGGAGAGGAGCTGCCCCAGGCCCAGCGCGAAGGCGCCCCCCAGGGTGGCCTGCACCGCCTGCCGGGTGGTGATACGGGCCAGCCCCCGGCCCTCCGGGGGTGCGGGCACGGCCGCGGCGGGCAGCCGCCGCTCGTAGCACCACAGGCCGAAGCGGACGGTGGCGGAGGCGGCCAGGGAGAGCAGGACGGCGGCGTACAGCTCGGGCAGCTGCCCCGGCACCGTGTGCAGGAACTGGGCGGCGAAGAAGGTCATGAACGCGAAGATGCCCAGCGCGTGCCCGCGCGGTCCCCAGCGCCGGGCGTAGACGCCCGCGCCCATCACCGCGAGGAAGACCAGGTCACGGGCGAGCGGCTGGTCGTGCAGCGCGGCGGCGACGGCGAGGACGGGGAGCCCGGCGGCGGGCAGCAGCGCGGTCGTGACGGCCTGCTGCCGCACGGTGGCGTCGGTGACCGTGAAGAGGGCGAGCAGCGCCGCGAGACCGCCGGTGATGGCCGCGACGAGCGAGTGCCCGACGAGCCCGCACAGCACGACCGCGAGCCCGACCCCGATGACGGCGCGGCTCGCGAACCGCAGCCGCACCCGCCCCGGGTCCGGCGCGACGAAGACCCTCTTCAGCACTCTGCTCCCCTTCCGCGTCCCCGGTGGCCGGTGCCCCGGGGGATCCGCGCGCTCGGCATGAAAAAGGCGCCGCGGAAGTCCGCAGCGCCATCGACACCAGTATCAGAGCATCCTGAGGGCGCTTGGATCAAACGAGGGCGAAAAAGGTGGACCAATGGCATAGTCTCCGCCGTGGCCCTTCGGCCGGGAGGATGCCAACGGACCAGCGGGGAGAGGGGGCGGGTCCCAGCGGACCGCGCCCATGACGAGGAAGGCGGAGACGGCGACGGGAACGGCGAGCGCCAGGGCCTCGGCCGTCCGGAGCGCCCGGCGGGGCAGCCGCGTGAGCGACACCAGCGCGAGCATTCCCCATGCCGCGTTGGTGAGCAGGAGGACCGGGCGGAGGTTCTCCTCGGCCAGGCCGCCGACGACCGATCCGGCCAGTGCGGCGAGGACCGTCACCCCCGCGGCCACCCATCCCAGCGGGAGAAGGCCGCGCGCTCCCACCGACGATGCGCCGCCTTTCCGTGCCGTCCGGTCACGGATCCCGGCGACAGCCGTCGGGGCCGCACTCAGGGCGGGCAGCAGTACGGGGACGAACGTGGACATCCGGGCCGACCACCTCACTTCTCACCGGCCGCCCCAGGGCGATCCCCCGGCCCGGCGCACGGCTCCACCGGCTCGGCAGCACAGCCGTACACGTCCGACGACCGAACGATCACGTCGGCCGGCCTTCGAGTGGACCATCGGTACAGTCGGAACCGTATCGTCCGGACCGGAAGGAGGCCGACGGACCATGGCCGTGGACGCGCTCGACACCCGGATCCTGCGCCTGCTGATCGAGCAGCCGCGCACCAGCGTGCGGGAGTACGCGCGCACCCTCGGGGTGGCCCGGGGCACCCTGCAGGCCCGGCTCGACCGGCTGGAGCGTGACGGGGTCATCACCGGTACCGGGCCGACCCTCTCCCCCGCCGCCCTCGGCCACCCCGTCCTCGCCTTCGTCCACCTGGAGGTCACCCAGGGGCACCTGGTGGAGATCGGGGACGCGCTGGCGGCCATTCCCGAGATCATCGAGGCCTTCTCGACCACCGGCGGCGGGGATCTGCTGACCCGGGTCGTCGCCCGGGACAACGGGCACCTGGAGGACGTCATCCAGCGGCTGATCCAGCTGCCGGGCGTCGTGCGGACCCGGACGGACGTGGCGCTGCGCGAGCGGGTGGCGCACCGGGTCCTGCCGCTGGTCGAATCCGTGGGGCGGGCGGCGAGCAACCAGGACTGAGGAGCGGGGCTCGCACGCGGGGGCCGAGGGACCCGGCTACGGCATGCTGGGGGTCATGACATCACGCCCCGGACCCCAGGTGATCTTCGACCTCGACGGAACGCTGGTGGACAGCGAGCCGAACTACTACGAGGCCGGGCGGCGGCTGCTCGCCCGGTACGGGGTCACGGGCTTCGGCTGGGAGGAGCACACCCGGTTCATCGGGATCGGCACCCGGGAGACCCTGGTCGCCCTGCGCCGCGAGTACGGGATCGACGCCCCGGTGGACGAGCTGCTCGCCGGGAAGAACGCGCTCTATCTGGAGCTGGCCGGGGCCTCCACCGAGGTGTTCGGGCAGATGCGGGTCTTCGTGGAGCGGCTGCACGCCGCCGGGGTGCCGATGGCGGTCGCCTCCGGCTCCTCCAGGGCCGCCATCGGGGCGGTGCTCGCGGTCACGGGGCTCGACGCGTACATCCCGCTGTACGTCTCCGCCGAGGAGGTCGCGCGCGGGAAGCCGGAGCCCGACGTGTTCCTGGAGACGGCCCGGCGGATGGGGGCGGAACCGGCCGACTGCGTGGTGCTGGAGGACGCGCCACCGGGGGCCGCCGCCGCGCGCGCTGCGGGGATGCGGTGCATCGCCGTCCCCTACGTGCCCGAGACCGCCTCCGACCCGGCGTTCGCGGCCACCGACCTGCTGTTCGCCCGGGGGCAGTCGGCGTTCACGGCGGAGGCCGCGTACGGCTGGCTGCTGGGCGGGGCGGGGGGCACGGGCGGACCGGCCGGGCCGGGCGCGCGCCCCTGAACGTGCCGGGGCGTCAGCCGTCGTCCGCTGCGGGGCCGTCGGGACATCGGCGGCCCGCGGACCGATATCCTGATCATGTCGTTCACTCCGCCGTGCAGGGCCCCTCGGGGGCAGGCCGCCGCGCGGTGGGCCGGCAGTCGGAGCGGGCCGCGAATCGAGTGAGGTGAACAGGTGCTGGTAGCTGGTCGGTACCGGTTGATGTCCCCCATCGGCCGGGGCGGCATGGGCGAGGTCTGGCGCGGAACGGACGAGGTGCTGGGCCGTGCCGTGGCCGTGAAGCTGCTGCTGGGGGACCAGGCCGACGCGTCGGCGACCGCCCGGTTCCGGCTGGAGGCCCAGACCGCCGCCCGGCTGAGCCACCCTCATCTGGTGGCCGTCTTCGACTTCGGAGCCTGGGAGGACCGGTTCTTCCTGGTGATGGAGCTGGTCGAGGGGCAGAGCCTGGGTGATCTGCTGGCCGCCCAGGAGCGGGTCCACCCCGAGCAGGTCGCGAGGATCGCGGGCGAGGCGGCGGCCGGCCTCGCCGCCGCGCACCGCCAGGGCATCGTCCACCGGGACATCAAACCGGGCAATCTGATGCTGGACGCGGACGGTTCGGTGAAGATCGGTGACTTCGGCATCGCCCAGTTCGTCGACGACCCGTCGACCGCGCTGACGACGGCCGGCCACATCGTGGGCACCAGCCTCTACCTGGCGCCCGAGCGGGCCCTGGGGCGTACGGCGGACTCCGCGTCCGACATGTACTCGCTGGGCTGCGTCATCTACCAACTGCTGCTCGGGAAGCCGCCGTTCACGTCCGACACCGCGACCGCCACGCTGTATCAGCATGTCGACACCCCGCCCGTCCCACTGCGGCAGCGCGGGGTGGACATCTCGGCCGCCTTCGACGCGTACCTGCTCGGCCTGCTGGCCAAGAAGCCCGAGGAGCGGCCCACCGCGCAGCAGGTCTCCGACTGGTTCCGCACCGACGCGTGGCGCGGCCGCGCGGAGCCCCTGCCGGCGCCGAAGCCCGTCTCCCGCCGGGCCCCCTCCCCCGCCCCGGTCCCCGCGGCGGCCGCGCCGCCCGCCCCCGTGGGCCCCTCGACCTACCGGCTGCCGCAGCCTACGGGACGCAGACGCAGCACCGCGTCCCGGTCCGCCCCGGCCCGCCGCCGCTCCACACGGGAGGCGATCCGGCGGCGGCCGAGGGTGGCGAGCGCGATCGCGGGCGCGGCGACGTTCCTGGCGGCGGTCTATCTGGGGATGATCCTGTTCTCCCCGGAGTCCAGCTCCGCCGACACCCCCGCCCCCGCTCCCTCCGGCCCGGCCTCGCAGGGCGTCCAGGACGGACAGGGCGGCGGGGACGACCAGGAGGGCGGGCAGCAGCCGGGCTCCCCCGAGCGGGAGGACGACGAGCAGGACGACTGAGTCCCGCCCACCCCCTCGGCCGCCGCCCCGGATCACCAGCGGTCGTGGACCTCGGGCCGGATCGACCGGTCGTACAGCTCCCGCACGGCGTCCAGCGTGGACTGCGGCAGCGGCGGCAGGGCGGCGGCCGCCGCGTTGGCGCGGGCCTGTTCCACCGAGCGGGCGCCGGGGATCACGCTGGTGACGCCGGGCTGCTGGATGATCCAACGCAGCGCGGTCTGCGCGGGCGTGGCACCCTCGGGGGCCAGTCCGGCGAACTCGGCCGCGGCGGCGACGCCGGTCGCGTAGTCGACGCCGGAGAACGTCTCGCCCTGGTCGAACGCCTCGCCGTGGCGGTTGTACGTACGGTGGTCGTCGGGGCCGAAGACCGTGTCCTGCGTGTACCTCCCGGAGAGCAGTCCGGAGGCGAGCGGGACGCGGGCGACGATGCCGACGCCCGCCGCGACGGCTGCCGGAAGGACCTCGTCCAGGGGCTTGAGGCGGAACGGGTTGAGGATGATCTGCACACTCGCGACGCCGGGGCGGGCGATGGCGGTCAGCGCCTCGGCGCAGGTCTCCACGCTCACCGCGTAGGCGGCGATCCGCTGCTCGTCGACCAGGGTGTCCAGGGCGTCGTAGACGGCGTCGGAGGAGTAGACGCTGGTGGGCGGGCAGTGCAGTTGTACGAGGTCGAGCGTGTCGACGCCGAGGTTGGCACGGGAACGGTCGTTCCAGGCACGGAAGTTGTCCAGGACGTAGTTCTCCGGCACCTGGTCGGCGCGGCGGCCCATCTTGGTGGCGACGAGGACGTCCGCCTCCGGGCGGTTCTTGAGGTAGCGGCCGATGAGCTGTTCACTGCGGCCGTCCCCGTACACGTCCGCGGTGTCGAAGAAGGTGACGCCGGAGTCGACGGCCGCGTCCAGGACGCCGAAGGCGTCGCTCTCCTCGACCTCTCCCCAGTCACCGCCGAGCTGCCAGGTGCCCTGTCCGACGACCGAGACGTCACGGCCGGTCCTGACGAGTGTGCGCTGTTCCATGAGGATCATGCTATTCCGTTCCCTCTGTCGGGAGTGGGGCGGCGGGGAGGGCAGAACAACAGGGCAGGGGGGCCGCGCAGAGGGCGGGGCGGAGTGCCCCGGGAGCCGTCAATGGCCTGGCCCGGACCGGAAGACCCCCGGACCGTGTCATGGGCATATGCACCTGAAGGCGGGCGGGCCCACCATGCGCTTCCCTACGGGCGGCGGCAGAGTGGAGGTACCGGCCCGGTCGCACGGCTGGGCCGCACCGGACAGCCCGGCGGGAGTGACGGTACGGGCGGTAGGGAGCACGGCATGCGGAACGACGGCGTACCCGGGCCCCGGCCCGACGGCGCACCGCGCCCCTGTTTCGTCGTGCAGATCCATGACGCGCGGCGCATGCACTTCGACTTCCGCCTGGAGGTCGACGGCGTACTCAAGTCCTGGGCGGTACCCCGCGGCCCGTCGGAGAACCCGAGCGACCGGCGGCTCGCCGTGGAGACGGAGGACCACCCGCTGGAGTACCGCGAGTTCGAGGGGGTCATCCCCCAGGGCGAGTCGGGCAGCGGCACGGTGATCGTCTGGGACCAGGGCACCTACGAGCCGCTCGGCCACGACCGGCAGGGCGAGGACGTCCCCTTCGCACAGTCGCTGGCCCTCGGCCATGCCACGTTCTGGCTCCACGGCTCCAAGCTGCACGGCGAGTTCGCGCTCACCCGCTTCCGGGTGGGCGACGAGCCGGAGAGCGGCGGCCGGGAGGCGTGGCTGCTGATCAAGGCCGCCGACCGGCTCGCCGTACGGGGCAGGCCCGGCTCACCGGACCCGTACCACGCCCGCTCCGCCCGTACGGGGCGCACCCTGCACCAGGTCGCCCTGGCGGCGGCACGGGGCGACGGGGGTTGAGCGGGGCGACGGGGCGCGACGGGGCCGAGGCCTGGTTCCGCCGCGGCCCCTCCTGGCCGATGATGATGTCGCCCGGGGTCGGCACCCCGGCAGGGCACCGGCCGTCCGTGGGAGGGGTTGCGATGCGGGGCATGTCACCAGAACCGGCGGCGGCGGGCGGACACGCGGATCGAGCGGCAGGACGAACGGGCGAGGACGCCCAGGTCATCGTGGTGGGGGCGGGCCCGGCCGGCGCCTCGGCCGCGTACCACCTGGCGCGGGCGGGCGTGGACGTGATCCTGCTGGAGAAGGCCCGGTTCCCCCGCGAGAAGGTGTGCGGCGACGGCCTCACCCCGCGCGCGGTGCACCAGCTCATCCGGATGGGCGTCGACATCTCCGCGCCGGGCTGGATCCGTTCGCGCGGGATGCGCTGGGTGGCCGGGGAGCACCGGGTGCACATCGACTGGCCCGCGCTGGGCCGCTACCCGGACTTCGGGCTCTCCCGCAGCCGCCACGACTTCGACGACATCCTGGCGCGCCACGCGGTAGCGGCCGGGGCCCGGCTCTTCAGCGGCTGGAAGGCGGAGGCACCGCTGACGGACCGGGCGGGCCGGGTCACGGGGGTGGCCGCCCGGTCGGACGCCCCGGGTCCGGCAGTCCGGCGCACGCCCGCCGACGACGGCGCTCGGGCCGCCTCCCGCACACCCGTCGACTTCCGCGCCCCGGTCGTCATCGCCGCCGACGGGGCCTCCGCCCGGCTGGCCCTGGCACTGGGGCTGGAGCGGGATCCCCGGCGGCAGATCGCCACTGCCGCCCGCCGCTACTACCACAGCCCACAGCGTTCCCAGGAGGAGTATCTGGAGCTCTGGGCCGATCTGCGCTTCCCCGGCCACGGCCCCTACCTCCCCGGATACGGCTGGATCTTCCCGATGGGCGACGGGCGGGTCAACGTGGGGCTCGGCGCGCTCTCCCACCGCCGGCACGGAAAGGCGGACCTGCGGGCCACCCTCGACCAGTGGCTGGCCCGCACCCCCGAGGAGTGGGGGCTGCGCGAGGAGAACGCGCGGGGCCCGGTCCGCAGCGCCGCCCTGCCCCTCGGCTTCAACCGCCACCCGCTGTACGCCCGCGGGCTCCTGCTCGTCGGGGACTCCGGCGGCATGATCAGCCCCTGGAACGGCGAGGGCATCGCCCAGGCCCTGGAGGCCGGCGAGGTCGCCGCCGAGACCGCCGCGCTCGCCCTGGCCCACCCGGAGGGCCCGCGCCGCGAGCAGGTGCTGCGCGGCTACCCGGTGGAGATGTTCCACCGCTGGGGCCGCCACTACCGCCTGGGCAACGCGGCCGCCGACGTGGTCTTCAGCCGCTCGGGGTTCCAGCCGGTGCTCAACCGGTACGTCATGAACTCCCCGTTCCTCCTCAACACCCTGGCCCGTCTCCTCACCGACCTCACGGACAAGCCCTCGCGCGATGTGATCGACCACGTCCTCAACACCGCGTTCCGCATCGTCCCCGCCCCGAGGCCCGGACGCACACCCGCACGATGACCGCCGAGCCCGGTTCCGTCGACCGGCCGGGCCGGGCAGCCGTCGGGGGAGAACCGGTCCGGGCGGGCGGGGCGTCGGGGGCTCAGCAGGTGGCTCTACCCCCCGGACGCCACCGTACGGCTGCCGCCCGGAGGCCGGGCGGGCGGTGGGTCCGGGGCCCCGACTTCGGGTGCGGTGTCGGCCAGGGCCCGTTCGAGGTCGTCCAGGGCACGGCGGGCCGCCGCGACGCGGGCGCGGAGCAGGACCGGGTCGCCGGTGTACGGAGGCCGCACCCCGGCGGCCGGGGTCTCCGCGGGCCCGGCCCCGTCCTCGTCCGCCTCCATGGAGCGGGCCTCTTCCAGGGAGGTGATCACGACCCCGATCAACACGTTCACCAGCACGAACGAGGCGAGCAGGACGTACGAGGCGTAGTAGAGGATGCTCCACCGGGAGATCTCCAGGCCCGCGTGCACGGCGTCACCGAGACCGTCCAGGGTCATCAGCAGGAAGAGGGTCAGGACCGCGCGGCCCAGGGAGCCGAAGTGTTCCGGGTCCTGGGCCGAGAAGCAGATCCAGCCGAGCATGGCGTAGAGGTAGAGCAGCAGACCCCCGACGACCAGGAAGCCGGCGGTGCCCGGCAGGCTCCGGCCGACGGCGACCAGGATGATCCGCAGTTGCGGCAGGAAGCGGGCGGCGCGCAGGACGCGGGCGAGCCGCAGCAGCCGGAGCACGGTGCCGTTCTCACGGATGACCGGCAGGAACGCGGAGAGGACCACGAGGAGGTCGAAGAGGTTCCACGGGTCGCGGAAGAAGTCCTTGGGGCGGTCGGCGTGGGCTCCGGCGCGCAGCAGGATCTCCACGGTGAACGCGGCGAGGAAGGCGTACTCCGTGGCGCGTAAGCCCAGCCGCCAGCGGTCGCTCAGCCCGCTGTACGTCTCGATGCCGAGGACCGCGGCGTTGGCGAGGATGAGGACGAAGACGAGGGCGGCGAACCAGCGGGCCTCGGTGATCTCCCGGCAGCATGCGGCCACCGCCTGCCGGCGGCGCGGCGTCCGCGCCGTACGGTCCGTCATCCTGGGCTTCCCCGGTCGTCCGAGGCCCGCCGAACACGGCTGGCCTGAAAGGCGGTTGTACGGGGAGCCTGATCACAGAACCCGCGAGCGGATACTCTACAGGCCTGTAGATTCGGCTCAGGTTCCCCTCTGCCGGACCGTCAGGGGCCGGACGGCCTTGCCGGCCGGTCCCTCCCCAGAGAAAGCGGCAATCATGTTCGGAATCGGCGAACTGACCATCCTTCTCCTGGTGATCGTGGCGGTGCTGGCCGTGAAGAGGCTGCCCGACCTCGTGCGGTCGGCCGGAAAGGCCGCGCGCATCCTCAAGAGCGAGAAGCAGGCGCTCAAGGAGGAGGACGGCGGCCCGTCCCAGCCGTCCCCCCGGGTGATCCGCGGGGAGACGACCGAGCGGGACACCCCAGCCTGACCCGCCCCCTCTCCCGGGCACCGAGGGGGGGTGGAGCAGCCGGGCCGGGGGATCGTCCAGGCCGCCCAGCCCGGAGGTCGGGAACGTCGCCGGCCGCTCGGGCACGGCGAGGTCGAGGAAGCGGCATGTCCCTGATGCCCGTACTCCGAAGGTGCCGGCGGGCCCGGGCCCGCCGACACCCTCCCGCTCCTCGTGGCCGGGCTCGCGCACTCTACAGTCGCGTAGATGTCAAGGCCGCGCACCTCACATGGCTCGATTCCGGCGACCCCCGAACCCCTCGGGAACTCCCCTGCGCCTCACCGCAGTTGTGCTGACGGTCCCGTCCGGGGCCGGCCGCCGTGACGGCGGACGAACGAGTTCTCAGGAGGCAGCAGTGGCCCAGATCGACCTGGACAAGGTGCTCAACAAGGCTTACGCGGACAAGGACCTGGCCACCATCCTCGCGGCGCCGGTCTCGGCGCTGAAGGGCGTCTCGGACCGCGACGGCGAGCTGCTCCAGGAGGCGTTCAACGTCAAGACGGTGGCAGATCTGGCCAACTTGAAGTACGCCCGCTGGGCACAGGCCCTCGCCGCGCTGGACGCCCAGGGGTCCTGACCCGACGGCATCGGCCCGCCGGAGCGATCCGGCGGGCCGATCGGGGTGGTGGAGCGTGGTGGAGGCGGTGGACCGGCGGGGCCGGGGGCCTCGTACCGGCGCCGGGGGGCGCCCGTGCGAGGAGGTCACAGCGGCGTCGTCGCCGCCTCCAGTACGAGATAGAGGGCGACGGCCGCGTTGAGCGCCGAGAGCGCGGAGACCGTCGTGCCCGCGGCGGCGACGAACGCGGCGACCCCGGCCGGTGTCAGCGCGGGCGGCCAGCCGCGGTCCGGCGGGACCGGGCCCAGCAGCGCGGCCACCCGGCGGGGCACCGGCCCGGCCGCCGCGAAGCCCGCCACGGCGGCGGCCCTGGGGTCCGGGCGGGAGATCAGCGCCGCCTTGCCGACCGCCCGGGCGGTCAGCCGGCGATCGCCCGTGGCCCGGGCCGCCTCCTCGTCCGCCCAGCGCTCGGTGGAGTAGACGAGAGCCGCCTGGAGAGGGCGCAGCAGCGGGTTGACGCACCCGGCCAGCCGGGTCGCGAGCAGCAGCCGGTGGTGGTGGCCCGCCAGGTGGGCCCGCTCATGGGCGAGCAGCGCCCGGCGCTCCGCCGGGTCCAGACCGGCGAGCATGGCGGTGGAGACCATGACCCGGCCGGGCGAGCCGGGCAGCGCGTAGGCGTAGGGCACGTCGTCGGGGAGCACGGCCAGGTCGCCGCGGCCCGGCAGCCCGGCGAGCGCGCGGTGGGCGCGGGCGCGGAAGCGGTAGTGGCGGTGAAGGGTGAACCCGCAGGCCATGGTGACGGCGACGAGCGCCAGGATGGACGCCTTTCCGGCGAAGGCGTCGTGCGGGACGGCCTCGCGGACCTCGTCGTCGGACCAGCCGTCGGGCAGCGGGTTGCCGGGCAGCTGCGCGGTGCCGACCACCACCAGCAGCCCGAGACAGACCAGGCTGCAGGAGGCGAGGATCACGGCGACGGTCGTCAGAAGGCGTGCGGCTCTCCGTGGGTGCAGGTGCTGTTCGGCCAGGCGTGCGATCGGCAGGGCGGTCAGCGGCAGGACCAGGGGCAGATAGACGAAGACACCCATCGTCAGCCCTCCGGCCGGTCCGCCGCCGCGTCCGGCCCACCGGGGCCGGACGGATCGGGGCCGACCGGATCGGGGCCGGGCCGACCGGGCCCCGACCCACCGGAATCGGACCGGCCAGGGCCCGACCCCCCGGGAGCCGCCCCGCCCGGGCCGCTCTCCGCCAGCAGCGAGCGCAGCAGCTCCTCGTCGTCCGCCGACAGCACGGAGACGAAGCTGGAGAGCACCGCGTCCCGGTCGCTCTGCTTGTCGAGGAGGCGACGCATGCGCAGGGCGGCGAGCCCGGCCTCGCTGGCCACGGGCTGCCAGAGCACGGGGCGCTTGGGTCCGGTCCGGCTGACGGCCTGCTTGGCGTGGAGCCGGGTGAGGATGGTGATCACGGTGCTGTACGACAGGCCGCCGCCGAGCCGTTGTAGCACCCACGCGGCGGTGACCGGTTCGGTCGCCTCGCCCAGCACGGACAGCACCTGGGACTCCAACTCGCCCTGGCCGCGCCTGCGGGCAGGCGTTTCCTGTTCGCCACCGGTTCCTTCGGCGTCCACCGCCCCGGCCCCCTTTCGCTCCGCGGCCCGGTCGCGGCCGTTCACCCGCCGGGCACCGGGGAATGGTATCCAGCCGTCGGCCCCCGGCGGCGATCCCGAAACTCTACAGTGCTGTAGATTTTATGGTGTTGCCGCAGCGTGTCCGTGCCGTCACCCGTGGCGGTGCGGTCCGTGTGCACACTCGTGACCACACAAGGGAGAACACCATGGGCGTGAGCCTGGCCAAGGGCGGAAATGTCTCGCTGACCAAGGAGGCCCCGGGGCTGACCGCGATCCTCGTCGGCCTCGGCTGGGACGTCCGCACGACCACCGGCACCGACTACGACCTCGACGCCAGCGCGCTGCTCTGCGACGAGTCGGGCAAGGTCCTCTCCAACGAGCACTTCGTCTTCTACAACAACCTGAAGAGCCCGGACGGTTCGGTCGAGCACACCGGGGACAACCTGACCGGTGAGGGCGAGGGCGACGACGAGATCGTCAAGGTCGACCTCTCCGCCGTTCCGGGGACGGTCGCCAAGATCGTGTTCCCCGTCTCGATCCACGAGGCCGAGGGCCGCGGCCAGAGCTTCGGCCAGGTCCGCAACGCCTACATCCGCGTGGTGAACCAGGCAGGCGGCGCGGAGATCGCCCGTTACGACCTCAGCGAGGACGCCTCCACCGAGACGGCGATGGTCTTCGGCGAGCTCTACCGGCACGGCGCGGAGTGGAAGTTCCGTGCGGTCGGGCAGGGTTACGCCTCCGGGCTGAGCGGTATCGTCGCCGACTTCGGCGTCGGTCTCTGAACACTCCGGGCCGGTCCGGACGTACCCATCTCAGCGAAGCCACCGAAGGCGGAAACATGACGATCAACCTCTCCAAGGGCCAGCAGGTCAGTCTCACCAAGTCCGGCGGCGGTGAACTCGGCGTCGTCCGGATGGGGCTGGGCTGGAAGTCGGCGCCCCGCAAGGGCTTCCTGGCCCGGCTGACCGCCCGTGACATCGACCTGGACGCATCGGCCGTGCTCTTCGCCGGCCAGGAGCCCCAGGACGTCGTCTTCTTCCAGCACCTGACCAGTGACGACGGTTCGGTCCAGCACACCGGTGACAACCGGGTCGGCGGGGCGGGCGAGGGCGGGGACGACGAGTCCATCGTCGTCGACCTGCGCCGGGTGCCCGCCCATGTCGACCAGATCGTCTTCACGGTGAACTCGTTCACCGGCCAGACCTTCGAGGAGGTCGAGGCCGCCTTCTGCCGTCTGGTCGACGAGAGCAACGGCCAGGAGCTGGCCCGGTACACGCTGACCGGCGGCGGGCGGCACACCGCGCAGATCATGGCCAAGGTCCAGCGCTCCGGGGCGGGTTGGCAGATGGCGGCCATCGGCGCTGCGGCCGACGGGCGCACCTTCCAGGACCTGATGCCCGCCGTCGCGCAGCACCTGTAGCAACGCCGTAGCGGGGGGGGGGGGGGGGGGGGGGGGGGGGGGGGGGGGGGGGGGAGGGGAGAAGGGGGGGGGGGGGGGGGGGGGGGGGGGGAGGCGAGGTTGGGAGG
>NZ_JBWKCM010000009.1:36689-78456 GCF_056436485.1 Streptomyces sp. NPDC043746
CTGAAGATCTGGATAGCCAGGACCCCCCTCCCCCCCCCCCACCCCCCCCCCCACCACCCCCTCGGACACCTAGCGCGGCCTTGGTTGCTCCCCCCCCTCCCCCCCCCCCCCCCACGGCCACACATCGATCGAGGGAGAGTATGGGCAGGCCTTCCCGGCTCGGGGACGAGGACAGATCCGACTACGCGGATGTGCTCGACGAGGTGCTCGCCTCGGCGGAGATCCGTCGGCTGCTGGAGCGGTCCGGCGTGAGCAGCGCCCTGCTGCGCACCCGGGCCCTGGCCGCGGCGGCGCGGACCGCCCCGGCAGCCGCCGCCGAGTACCGGGCGTACGCGGCCCTGCGGCGCGCCCACCACGACCGGGTCCCGGACGGCGGGCGCCCCTCCCTGTCGGGCCCCGGGGCCCAGGAGCGGCCGGGCGCCGGGGTGCTGGCGGTCCTCGGGGTGCTGACGCCGATCCTCGCCGCCGTCGCCGCGACGACGTTCCTCCTGCTGGGGTACGGGCTCCGGCTGACCGACAGCCTGACGGACCTGGCCGACACCCTGGTGCGGGTCGGGTGGGTGAGCCTGGCCATCGCGGCGGCCACCTCCCTGATCAGCCTGGTCGCCCTCTACCGCACCGCCGCGCTGCAGTCGGCCCCCGGCCCGCCGCCCGGCGAGGACCGCCCCGCGGATCTGGACCGTGCCCGGGACGCCTGGCGCATCGCCCTGCGGGACAGGGCGATCCGGCCTTTCCTGCTCCAGGAGCTGGCCGAGGCGGCGGACGGTACGGACGAGGTCCCCGGCGGCGGTCCACGCCCGGCCCGGCCCGCGTTCACGGGCCCGGACTTCACCGCTCCGGACTTCACCGCTCCGGACTTCTCCGGGCCCGGCGCCCACACCCGCCCCGCCTACACCCGCCCCGACTTCACCGGGCCGGGTTTCTCGGGCCCCGGGTCGCCGGGCACCTGACACCCGGTCACCACGCGCCCGTACGGCCCCGAGAAGCGCACGGGCGCAGACGCCCGCGCCGACCCGGCCCGGTGCCGGACCGGGCCCGCGGGGTCTACACCGGCGTACGTTCCCGGCGTCGGCGGGCCGCCTCCACCAGGGCGGTCATGACACGGAGGTCCTCGCCCATCTCCGGGTGCCACTGGACCCCGAGCACCAGGCTCTCGCGGTCCGGGAGCTCCAGCGCCTCCACCGTGCCGTCGGGGGCGTGGGCCGAGGCGATCAGGCCGGTGCCCAGGCGGTCGACGGCCTGGTGGTGGTAGGCGGGGACCGTGGTCTGTTCGGGGACGGCCGCCCCGTACGCCGTGCCGGGGACGGGGTCCACCGGGTGGCCGCCGAAGACGGCGTGGCCTCCGGTGTGGCCGTCCAGGTGCTGGTGCAGGGTGCCGCCGAGGGCCACGTTCAGCAGTTGCATGCCCCGGCAGATGCCCAGCAGCGGGACGCCCTGGTCGATCGCCGCCTGGATCAGGGCGAGTTCCCAGGCGTCTCGCTCCCGGGCCGGAGGTCCCGTACGGGGGTCGGGATCGGCTCCGTAGCGTACGGGTTCGACATCCGCTCCCCCGGCGATCACCACCCCGTCCAGGGCGGCGACGGCCTCCCGGGCCGCGTCCTCGGCCTCGTCCGGCGGCAGGAGCACCGCGAGTCCGCCCGCCGCCCGGACCAGGCGGGGGTAGGCGGCGGGCAGGAGCACCGCGGGCATCTCCCAGACGCCCCAGCGGGCCGGGTCCTGGTAGGTGCTGATGCCGATGACGGGCCGGGACATGGGACGGCTCCTTCGGTTGTCTCGCTGACGGATCGGTGGCGCGGGCGGTCAGCCGCGCCTGAGTTCGGTCTCCGCCGCCGCCAGTGCGGCGAACTCCTCCTCCGGGGCGCCCGCGACCAGCCGGTGGCGGCTGTAGAAGGCGAAGTAGGCGAGCGCCACGGCGTACACGCCGAGGGCGATGAACGCCGCGTCCCGGTCCACCAGGAAGGTCGCCACCAGCGCCGAGCATGCCAGGACGAAGGCGACGGACGAGGTGCCCGCGCCGCCGGGGGTGCGGTAGGGCCGGGGCAGCTCGGGTTCGCGGCGGCGCAGCACGATGTGGGAGAGGGCCATGAGCGCGTAGCTGATGGTGGCCCCGAAGACGGCGACGTTGAGCATCCGGCCGCCGTCGCCGCTCCAGGCGGCCAGGGTGAAGCCGATGGCACCGGGGATGAGGAGACCGAGGTAGGGGGACTTGCGGCGGTTGGTGAGGGAGAGGAAGCGGGGCAGATAGCCGGCCCGGGAGAGGGCGAAGAGCTGGCGGGAGCCGGCGAAGACGAGGGAGAAGAAGGAGGCGACCAGCCCGGCGAGGCCCGCGTAGTTGACGAAACGGCTCAGGGCGGTCGGCTCGCCGCCGCCCTGGAGGGCGACCACGAGCGGGTTGCCCGCCTCCTTGATGGCGTCGGCACCCCGGGCGCCGGTGGCGGAGACGAAGGTGATGAGGGCGAGGAAGACCAGGACGGCGAGCGAGATGGCCAAGGCCTTGGGCATCGAGCGGACCGGGTCCTTGGCCTCCTCGGCGGCGAGCGGGACGCCCTCCACGCCGAGGAAGAACCACATGCCGAAGGGGAACGCGGCCCAGATGCCGAGGAGTCCGTACGGCAGCCAGGAGTTGGAGCCGAAGGCGGTGGTGTCGGCCGGGATGTCGTTGAGGCGGCCCGCGTCGAACTCGGTGAACGCGCCGACGGCGAAGACGAGCAGGGCGGCGACCGCGACGGCGGTCACGACCAGGCTGAAGCGGAGCGCCTCGCCCACACCCCAGAGGTGGATGGAGATGAAGATCGCGAAGCAGGCGAGATAGACCGGCCAGCCGGAGGTGAGCCCGAAGAGGCCGAGCGATTCGACGTAGTCACCGATGAAGAGGGAGATCGCGGCGGGGGCCAGGATGTACTCGATGAGGATGGCCGTGCCGGTGAGGAAGCCGCCCCAGGTGCCGAGCGCGCGCCGGGCGAAGCCGTATCCTCCGCCTGCCGTGGGGAGGATGGCGGAGAGTTCGGCCAGGGCGAAGACGAGGCAGGCGTACATGGCGCCCATCAGGAGCAGGGCGACGGCGAGCCCGCCGAAGCCGCCCTTGGAGAGGCCGATGTTCCAGCCGGAGAAGTCGCCGGAGACGACGTAGGCGACGCCGAGCCCGGTGAGCAGCAGCCAGCCGGCGCTGCCCCGGCGCAGGGTGCGGCGGTCGAGGTACGCGGCGGTGGCGGAGGCGTCGGCCGCGCCGGGGGCGTGGTTCGTTCCCGGGCTCGCGGATTCGGGCGGTCCTGCGGATGTCTCGGTTCCCTGGGCCATGAAGTGCTCCAGACGTGTGTCTGCTCCGTCGACGGAATTCCGTCACTCAAAGGTTCCTCCGCACACCTTTGTGGAACGTCGGCGCGGATGGCAAGGGGCGCGCGTTGAAGAGTGGTTGCGGATCCATCGCGCGGGGACCGTTCAGGAGAGGAAGCCGCGCAGCAGGGCCGCCGTACCGGCGCAGTGTTCGCGCATCATCTCGCGCGCCGCCTCCGCGTCCCGGTCCAGCACCGCCTCGACGACGGCCGCGTGCTGCTGCTGGGAGTGCTCCAGGTTGCGGACCAGCAGGGGGATGCAGTCGAGGAGTTCGTTGAGGGTGGCGCGCACGGAGGCGTACCGGGCGGCGAGCGAGGGGGAACCGGAGAGTTCGGCGAGGGTGAGGTGGAGCAGGGTGTCCTGGCGGCGGTAGTCCTCCAGCCGGGCACCCTGGGTGGCCTCCAGCGCGGCGCGCAGCCGGTCGGCGCCGTCCGCCGCGAGCCCGTCGGCGCAGAGCCCGGCGGCCCCGGTCTCCAGCACCTCGCGGAAGCGCAGGGTGTCCTCCACGTCGAGCGCCGCGACCCGGCGGCGGAGTTCGCCGCTGTCGTCGGGGGCGGTGGCGCGGGGCAGGACGAACGTTCCGCCGTACCGGCCGCGCCGGCTCTCCACCATGCCCTGGTCCTGGAGGACCTTGAGCACCTCGCGCAGGGTGACGCGGCTGACGCCCAGGTGCTGGGCGAGTTCGCGTTCGGCGGGGAGCCGGCCACCGGGCGGGACGAGGCCGAGGCGGAGCAGCTGCAGGACCTGTTCCAGGGTCTCCTCGAAGCCGTTGCCCGCGCGGACGGGCCGCAGGACGGAGGCGAGCGGCCCGGCGTCGGCCGCCTCCGCACCCGCCCCCTCGACCGCCTGCGGGGCGCCTTCCGCTGCCGCCGGACGGGTGTCGTCGCCTCTCCTCCTGGTGACCATCCGCGCATCCCCTTCCCAAGCAATGGTTTCCTGTCATACCTTAAGCCTCCCGGTTCACCCAAGGAGGAATCCCGTGGCAGACCGCACATCCCCGCTCACCGTCGACGAACTCCGTTCACGGGCCGCGGAGGGCTCGATAGACACGGTGGTGCTGGCCTTCCCCGATATGCAGGGCAGGCTCCAGGGGAAGCGGTTCGCCGCCGGGTTCTTCCTGGACGAGGTGCTGGAGCACGGTACCGAGGGCTGCAACTATCTGCTGGCCGTGGACACCGAGATGCGTACGGTCGACGGCTATGCGATGTCCTCGTGGGAGAACGGCTACGGCGACTTCGGCATGGTTCCCGATGCCGCCACGCTCCGCCCGGTGCCCTGGCACGAGGGCACCGCCCTGGTGATCGCGGATCTCGCCTGGCACGACGGCGGCCCGGTCGTGGCCGCGCCGCGCCAGATCCTGCGCCGCCAGCTCGACCGGCTCTCCGCGCTCGGATGCACCGCGCAGGTCGGCACGGAGCTGGAGTTCATCGTCTTCCGGGACAGTTACGAGGAGGCCTGGGACCGCGACTACCGCGGGCTGACCCCGGCCAACCAGTACAACGTCGACTACTCCATCCTCGGCACCGGCCGTGTCGAGCCGCTGCTGCGGCGCATCCGCAACGAGATGCAGCAGGCGGGGCTGACCGTCGAGTCGGCCAAGGGCGAGTGCAATCCCGGCCAGCACGAGATCGTCTTCCGTTACGACGAGGCGCTGACCACCTGCGACCAGCACGCCGTCTACAAGACCGGCGCCAAGGAGATCGCGGCCCAGGAAGGTGTCTCGCTGACCTTCATGGCCAAGTACGACGAGCGCGAGGGCAACTCGTGCCACATCCATCTCTCCCTCACCGACGAGAACGGTGAGAACGTGATGGCGGGCGACGGACCGGACGGCATGTCCGAGCTGATGCGCCACTTCCTGGCCGGACAGCTCGCCGCCCTGCGCGACTTCTCCCTCCTCTACGCGCCCAACATCAACTCCTACAAGCGCTTCCAGCCCGGCTCCTTCGCCCCCACCGCCGTCGCCTGGGGCGTGGACAACCGCACCTGCGCCCTGCGGGTCGTCGGCCACGGCCGATCGATGCGCTTCGAGAACCGGCTGCCGGGCGGTGACGTCAACCCCTATCTGGCCGTGGCCGGGCTGGTCGCCGCAGGGCTGCACGGGGTCGAGCAGCGGCTGCCGCTGCCAAAGGCGTGTACGGGCAACGCCTACACCTCCGCCTACGACCAGGTGCCGACGACCCTGCGGGAGGCGGCCGAGCTGTGGGAGGCCAGCCCCATCGCCAAGGAGGCGTTCGGCGAGGAGGTCGTCGCGCACTACCTGAACATGGCGAAGGTCGAACTCGCCGCCTACGACTCGGCGGTGACCGACTGGGAGCTGCGCCGCTCCTTCGAACGCCTCTGACCGCCCCCTCTTCCTGATCGAGGTCCGTACGTGTCACAGCACTCCGCGGCGTCCACCCTGGACGTCCTGAACCCGGCGACCGCCGAGGTCATCGCCACCGTCCCCGCCGCCTCCCCGGCCGATGTGGACGCGGCCGTCGCCCGCGCCACCGCCGCCCAGCGCCCCTGGGCAGCCGCCGCGCCCGCCGACCGGGCCCGGCTGCTGCGTCGCTTCGCCGCCACCGTCGACGAACACATCGAGGAACTGGCCCGGTTGGAGGTCCGGGAGGCCGGTCACACCATCGGCAACGCCCGCTGGGAGGCGGGCAACGTCCGCGACCTCCTCGACTACAGCGCGGGCGGCGCCGAGCGGCTGCTCGGCCGGCAGATCCCGGTGGCGGGCGGCATCGACTTCACGGTCCTGGAGCCGCTGGGCGTCATCGGGGTCATCGCCCCCTGGAACTTCCCGATGCCCATCGCCGCCTGGGGGCTCGCCCCCGCGCTCGCGGCAGGCAACGCCGTCCTCCTCAAGCCCGCCGAGACCACCCCGCTGACCGCGCTGCGGCTGGCCGAACTCGCGCTGGAGGCAGGGCTTCCCGAGGGGTTGTTCCAGGTGCTGCCCGGTGAGGGGCCGGTGGCCGGGAGCGCCCTGGTCGACCACCCGGGAGTCGCGAAGATCGTGTTCACCGGTTCCACCCGGACCGGCAAGCACATCATGACCCGGTGCGCCGAGCGGGTGAAGCGGCTGACCCTCGAACTCGGCGGCAAGAGCCCGAACATCGTGTTCGCGGACGCCGATGTGGAGGCGGCCGCGGCGGCTGCCCCGATGTCCTTCCTGGACAACGCGGGCCAGGACTGCTGTGCCCGGACCCGGATCCTGGTCGAACGGCCGGTGTACGACCGGTTCCTGGAGCGGTTCGCCCCGGCGCTGGCGGCCGTGGTGGTGGGCGATCCGGCCGACGGGAGGACGCAGATGGGTCCGCTGATCTCGGCCCTCCAGCTGGAGCGGGTGCGCGGCTTCGTCGACGGGGCCCGGGGCGCCGACACCGTACAGACACTCCTCGGCAAGGCCCCCGAGGGGCCCGGGTTCTGGTATCCGCCGACCGTGCTGACCGGAGTGGCGGCCGATGCTCCGGTGGCCGTGGAGGAGGTCTTCGGGCCGGTCGCCGTGGTCCTGCCGTTCGACGGCGAGGAGGAGGCCCTGCGCCTGGCGAACGCCACCGACTACGGGCTCGCCGGGTCCATCTGGTCCCGGGACATCGGGCGGGCGCTCCGTGTCGGCCAGGGCTTGCGGGCCGGGAACCTCTCCGTCAACTCGCACTCCAGTGTGCGCTATTCGACCCCCTTCGGCGGTTTCAAGCAGTCGGGTCTGGGCCGTGAGCTCGGTCCCGACGCCCTGGCCGCCTTCACCGAAACCAAGAACGTCTTCATCAGCACGGAGGCCTGAGCACCATGACCGACACTTCCCCCGTCTGCCGCCGCCTGGTCGGCCGCACCGCCGTCGTCACCGGAGCCGGCAGCGGCATCGGCCTGGCCACCGTACGGCGGCTGGCCGCCGAGGGCGCCCATGTGGTCTGCGCCGATGTGGACGAGGTGAGCGGCAAGGCCGCCGCCGAGGAGGCGGGCGGGCTCTTCGTCCGTACCGACGTCACCGACGCCGAGCAGGTCGAGGCGCTCTTCAAGACGGCGTTCGACACCTACGGTTCGGTGGACATCGCGTTCAACAACGCGGGGATCTCGCCGCCCGACGACGACTCGATCCTGGAGACCGGCCTGGAGGCCTGGCGGCGGGTGCAGGAGGTCAACCTGACCTCCGTCTACCTCTGCTGCAAGGCGGCCATCCCCTACATGCGCGCGCAGGGCCGGGGCTCGATCATCAACACGGCCTCGTTCGTGGCCCGGATGGGGGCGGCGACCTCGCAGATCTCGTACACCGCGTCCAAGGGCGGGGTGCTGGCGATGTCGCGTGAGCTGGGGGTGCAGTTCGCCCGCGACGGCATCCGTGTCAACGCGCTCTGCCCGGGGCCGGTGAACACCCCGCTGCTCCAGGAGCTGTTCGCGAAGGACCCGGAGCGGGCCGCGCGGCGGCTGGTGCACATCCCGGTCGGCCGGTTCGCCGAGCCGACGGAGATCGCCGCCGCCGTCGCGTTCCTGGCGAGCGACGACTCGTCGTTCGTCAACGCGACGGACTTCCTGGTGGACGGCGGAATCGCCGGGGCGTACGTCACCCCGGTCTGATCCCGTACGCCTGCGGGCCCGCTCACTCGCCCCCTTGCGCCGGTGCTCCCCTCAGCCGCTGCGAGCGGAGCACCAGCAGCATCTCGAAGCGCTGGTCGGGATCGTCGACAGCGTCGCCCCACAGCTCGCGGATCTGGCGGAGCCGGTAGCGGGCCGTCTGCGGGTGGATGCCGAGCCGCTGGGCCACCTCGGGGGCACCGCCGGGCGTCTCGATCCAGGCGAGGAGGGTCTCGGCCAGCCGCCGTGCGGCGGTCGGGCCGAGGCCGTCCAGCGGGGCGAGGCAGCGGCGGCCGGCGGCGTCGATCAGCTCCCGGGAGGGCAGGAGGACCAGCTCCTCGGTGCGCTCGGTGCAGTGCAGCACCTCGCCCTGGGGCAGCAGGTTCTTCTTGATCAGCTGGACGGCGGTCTCCGCCCAGCGCAGCGAGGTGGCGGCGGCGGCCAGCGGGACCGAGGGGCCGATCGCGCCGGACCAGCCGGCGGTGGCCCGGCGCAGGGTCTCCGCCCGGCCTGCCGTCTCCGGGTCGGGGATGACGACGCGGGGCTGCTCGCTCTCCATCTCCAGCAGGATCCCCTGCCCCACCGCGGGCGCCACTGCCTCCCGGGCGGGGCGCATCAGGACGCCCACCGCGATGGTCTCCGGCAGCTCCCAGCCGACGCGGGCCGCCCGCTCGGCGAGCGTACGGGCCGAGTCGCCGCGGGGCTCCACCAGGAGCAGGTCGATCAGCTGGCGCTGGAGGCGCAGCCGCTCGCTGGCGCGGCGGGCCGCCGCCTCGGCGTAGCCCAGGACCGACTGTTCCACGAGGCCGTCCAGATACTCGAAGCCCGATTCGGCCAGCTCGTACATGGCGGGGGCGGCGATGTCGACCTGCTGGCCGATCTCGGCGAACCTGCGCCAGGTGAGCCGGACGCCGAGCCGGTAGACGGCCTGGAGGGAGTCCAGGCTGCGGCCGTGCAGCCCCTCGCCACGGCCGAACTCCTGGAAGACCTCCGGGGGCACCCGGGGGTCGACGGCGCCGGAGGCCAGGTGGCGTACGAAGCCCTCGATGGCCCGGCGGATGCCGACGAGCGCCATGGGCTCGCCGGACTCGTCCTCGACGAGCTGGAGGTAGGGGTAGTCCTGCCGGATCTCGGTGAGGATCGTCTGGGCCATCTCCGGCGCCTCGGCCAGGGCGATGGAGGCGAACCGCTCCACCTTCGACCGGGGCACCTCCTGCCAGGCGTGAGACCTCACGAGCCCGCCGACGCGGTCTCGTAGCTGACCAGGGGGGTGTTCGGCTGCTCGGGCGCGGCGTCGAGCAGTGCCACGATGCCCATGGCGGCGCCGACGGCGAGCGCCGCGCCCACCAGAGCGGTGGCGGCGGCGGTGATGAGTCTGCGCATGGTCGGGTCAGCTCCTTGCTGGGAGTCGATCCCCACTCCGTACGGCCGGGCCCCTCCGGCTGGCACACAGTGTCGGCAGTCCATTGACACGGCGTCAAGGGCTTGCCTACTGTTCACGCCAATCAAGGGCTGACCGGCCCGGGGCCCGTGCACCTCCCGCGAAGAGATTCGACCCAGGAGTGCCCGGATGCGCCGCACTGCTTCACCTCTGTCACTTTTCCTACTGGGTGCAGGGGTCTTCCTGCTCGTCCTCGCGCCCCTGCTCGTCTGGTACGTCCAGCCGCAGGCCAAGCGCACCCCGATCGACATCGACACGACCACGGTCTTCACCGGGACCGGCAGCTACTTCGACACCGGCGAGGTGAAGACACTCACGGGCAAGGAGATCACGATCACCCGCCAGGTGCGCGGGGACGTGGCCGACAGCCTCAAGAGCGGCAACGCCGTGTGGGACGTGTCCACGTCGGTGGACCACGCCGGCACTCTGCCCGCCTCCGATCCGCGGGACGCCCTGCAGTGGACCATGGAGCGCTGGGTCACCGACCGGTACACCAATGAGCCGGTCCACTGCTGCGAGGAGTCCCCGACCTTCGACGGCGAGGCGTATCTGAAGTTCCCCTTCGATGTCGAAAGGCGTGCCTACCGCTGGTGGGACGGCACCCTCGGCGGCGTCGTGCGCCTGGAGTACGCGGGCGAGCGGAAGGTCCAGGGGTACGAGGGGTACCTGTTCAAGGGCACGGTCGAGCCGACCAGGACCGGGGTGCGCCAGGTGCCCGGGGTCCTCGTGGGCAAGCCGGAGACACCGCAGGTCCTGGCCGAGGAGTGGTACGCCAACAGCGGTATCGAGCTGGTGGTGGACCGTCGCACCGGGCAGATCATCAACGCGGCGATCGGCCCGAAGAAGACGCTGCGGGCGCCGGGCTCCTCGAAGGACGCCGTCACGCTGCTGGAGAGCAGGCGGGTGGAGTTCACCGAGGAAACCCAGAAGAGGCAGGTCGAGCTGGCATCGGCGAACAGCAGGCGGCTGGCGCTGCTCGGCGGGACCCTGCCGGCCGGGGCGGTCGCGCTCGGCCTGGTGCTCGCCGTGGTGGGCACCGTGCTCGTCGTCCGGGGGCGCCGCGGCGAGCCGGAGGCCCCGAATACTCACATGATGACGAACTCGCCCACCTGAGTTACCGGCAAGTTGTCGCATCGGTGAGTAGCCGGGCGCCTACCCGTGACGAAAACTGTCTATCCCCACCAAAGCACGGCCCCCGGTCTCGTCACACCTTGATCCCGCGCCCCACCGCACCGCTGTTTCCACCCGTTCCCCTTTCCGTTCCCGAACCCGTTTCCGTACGCCCCGCCCCTCCGGCGCCGGAACCCTCACCGCTCGTCCCCGCTCCACCCCGTCCCCGCCCCACCGAGTCCCCCGCTCCCCGAGCCGAGTTGGAGCACCCATGCCCCAGCACGTACCTCCCCCGCTGCTCCACGCAGCCGCGCCACAGGGTCAGGGCCCGGTCTCCCCCAGGATTCCCGCCTCCCCGAGACGCATCGTCTTCCTCGCCCACCGCGACCTGGGCAACCCGGCCGCGGGCGGCTCCGAGCTGCTCATCGACCAGCTCGCCCTCGGCCTCACCGAACGAGGCCACGACGTCACCCTCCTCTGCGGCGGGCAGGCCGCGCGGCGGCCCTACCGGGTCGTCTCCGCGGGCTCCCGGCTGGGGCACTACCTCGGCGCCCGCTCCGCGTTCACCCGGCAGGTCGGCAGCTGCGACCTGCTGGTGGAGGTCTGCAACGGCATGCCGTACCTGGCGCCCCTGTGGCACCGGGGTCCGACGGTGTGCCTGGTCAACCATGTCCACACCGACCTGTGGGAGATGCGTTTCCCGGCGCCGGTGGCCCGCGCCGGGCGCCAGCTCGAACACTGGGCGCTCTCCCGGGCCTACCGGGACCACCTGATGATCGCCGTCTCCCCCTCCACCGCGACCGCCCTGCGGGAGCTGGGGGTTCCGGACGAGCGGATACGGCTGGTGAACAACGGCGTCCAGGAGCCGCTGCCGCAGAGCGAACGCTCCGCGACCCCGCTCTTCCTGGCGCTCGGCCGACTGGTCGACTACAAGCGCATCGACCTGCTGCTCCAGCTCTGGGAGCGGGTCCGGCCCGTGACCGGCGGCCGGCTCGTGATCGTCGGTGACGGTCCCGAGCGCGAGCGGCTGGAGCGGATGGCCGGTCCGGACGTGGAGTTCGCCGGGCACGTCTCCGAGGAGGAGAAGCACCGGCTGCTCTGCGCCTCCTGGATGCTGCTGCACCCGGCGGCCGTCGAGGGGTGGGGGCTGGTGGTCACGGAGGCCGGTACCCGGTCGACGCCGACCCTCGGCTTCGACGTCCCCGGGCTGCGCGACTCCGTCGAGGACGGGGTCACGGGCATCCTCGCCCGGGGCGAGTCGTCCTTCGCCGCGGCCTGGTGCGCGCTGGCGCTGGACGAGGAGCGCCGCGAGGCGATGGGCAAGGCCGCTCGCGAGCGGGCCGCCGCCTACCGGTGGAGCAGCAGCGTGACCCAGCTGGAGGCCGTGGCCGCCGAGGCGATCAGCGGTGCGCGGTCCCTGTCGACGGGTGCCCGCCCGTGAAAGACCCGTCCTTCCGCCGGTCCCTGGCGCTGTTCCGCGCCTTCCTGCGCGAGCCCGAGGACCCGGAGACCGTCTACACCCTGCTGGCCAGGGACGCGGCGGACCAGGTCGAGCGGCACGTCCCCCTGGAGGGGAAGGTCGTCGTCGACGTCGGCGGCGGCCCCGGCTACTTCACCCGGGAGTTCCGGCGGCGCGGCGCGCAGAGCTATCTCTTCGAGCCGGACCCCGGGGTGCTGGGTGACCGGTCGGCGCGGGGGCCGCGGAGCGCGGTCGTCGCGGACGGCTATCTGCTGCCCCTCGCGGACGGGGCGGCCGATGTCACGTTCTCCTCCAATGTGCTGGAGCACGTCGAGGACCCGCACACCTTCCTCAGCGAGATGGCGCGGATCACCCGTCCCGGCGGGCTGATCTACGTCTCGTTCACCAACTGGTACTCGCCGTGGGGCGGCCACGAGTGGGCGCCCTGGCACTACGTGGGCGCCGAGCGCGCCCGCGCCCGCTACGAGCGGCGCACCGGCCGGCCGGCCAAGCACCGCCTCGGCGAGAACCTCTTCAGGATCGGCGTCGGCCCGACGCTGCGGCATGTGCGGGGCCGCACCGACGTGGACATCGTGTCCGCGCGGTCGCGGTACTGGCCGGTCCTGCCCGAACTTGTCACCCGGGTGCCCGGGGTGCGGGAATTCGCCACCTGGAACCTCCTTCTCATTCTCCGGCGGTGTTCATGACCAGCGCAGTCCACCTCCCGTCCCACCAGGCCCCGGAGGACGGCGATCCGCCGCCCTCCGGCAGATCACCGGCCGACGGTACGGCGCCGCGTTCGCGGCGCTGGCTGCTGGGGGTCTGGGCCGCGGTGTTCGCGGCGTTCCTGGCGGTGTCGCCGGGACGTATGACGTTCGACACCAAGCTCGGGGTCGTCGTGGATCCCGGGCGGTTCCTCGGTGACCTGGGCGAGCTGTGGCACAGCCGGAACGGGTTCGGCGGGATCGCCGACCAGTACATCGGCTATCTCGTGCCGATGCTGCCGTACTACGGGCTGGCCGAGCTGGCGAAGGTGCCGACCTGGCTCGCGGAGCGGTTCTGGCTCTCGCTGATCGTGGCGACCGCCTTCTGGGGTGCGCTGCGGCTGGCGGAGCGGCTGCGGGTGGGCTCCTCGGCCACCCGGCTGCTCGGCGCCCTCGTGTACGCGCTCTGGCCGACGTACACGATCGTGATCGGCTCGACCTCGGCCGCCGCCCTGCCGGGCGCGATGCTGCCCTGGGTGCTGCTGCCGCTGACGGACGCGCGGCTCGCGCCGCGGATCGCCGCCGCCCGCTCCGCGCTGCTGATCCCGCTGATGGGCGGGGTGAACGCGGCCTCCACGCTGGCCTCGCTGCTGCCGGTGGGGCTCTATCTGCTCTCCCGGCCGGGGGGTCCGCGCAAGCGGGCGCTGCTGCTGTGGTGGATACCGGGCGTGATCCTCGCGACCGCGTGGTGGATCGTTCCGCTGCTGCTGCTGGGCGTCTACGGTGAGAACTTCATGCCGTACGTGGAGTCGTCGTTCACCACGACGACGACCATGTCGGCTGCCGAGGCGCTGCGCGGTGCGGGCAACTGGGTCGGCTATCTGAACTTCGGCGAGGCGTGGCTGCCCGCCGGGTGGACCGTCGTCACCGCGACCGTCACGATCCTGGGCTCGGCGCTGGCCGCCGCGCTGGGTCTGGCCGGTCTGGCCCGGCGCGATCTGCCCGAGCGCCGCTGGCTGGTGCTGACCGTGCTCTCGGTCGCGCTGGTCACGCTCGCCGGGTACGGCGGTGCGCTGGGCGGTCTCTTCCACGGGACCGTGCAGGAGTGGCTGGACACCTGGCTGGTGCCGTTCCGCAACATCTACAAGTTCCAGACGGGGCTGGCCCTGGCCCTGGCGCTCGGCCTGGCCCACATCACCGCCGTGGTCGCGCTGCGGCTCGGGCGGAGCGGGCAGGACGGGCGGGTGCCGGTGCGGGCGCGCCGGCTGGCCCCCGTGGTCGCCGCCGTGCTCGTGCTGCCGGGACTCGCCTGGCCGTACGTCAACGGATCGATCCTGCAGCCGGGTTCGTTCAAGGAGATCCCCGACCACTGGGCGAAGGCCGCGGACTGGCTCAAGGAGAACTCCCCGAACGACCGGGCCCTGGTGGTCCCGGCCACCGCGCACGGCATCTACGCCTGGGGCTCCA
Organism: Streptomyces sp. NPDC043746; assembly: GCF_056436485.1. Lineage (NCBI taxonomy): Bacteria > Bacillati > Actinomycetota > Actinomycetes > Kitasatosporales > Streptomycetaceae > Streptomyces > Streptomyces sp. NPDC043746. The sequence continues at coordinate 50,761 of NZ_JBWKCM010000009.1, forward strand.
CCATCGACCAGCCGCTGGACGTGCTGGCCGACACGCCGTACGCACAGCGCGACTACGTCCCCTTCGGCACGCCGGGCAACCGGCGGGCGATGGACGCGGTCGAGCAGGCGCTCACCTCCGGCGGGCAGGTGCCCGGCCTGAGCGAGTTCCTGAACCGGGCGGGGCTCCACTACGTCGTGGTCCGCAACGACCTGGACCCGGACCAGCTGGGGTACGTCCCCACCACCACGGTCAAGCGCACCCTGGAGGCCTCCGGCTACCGGCGGGTCATGAGCGAGGGCCCGGTGATGACCGGCGGCCGGATCGCGGCCGGCACCCCGGTGCAGATCGAGGGGCTCTACCCGCGCCAGCAGGCGGTGGAGATCTACGAGCCGCCCACCGGCACCGAGCGTCCCGGCCGGGCGAGGGCCGTCCCCGTCTCCTCGACCGCCGTCGTCAGCGGCGGCCCGGAGTCCTTGCTGCCGCTCGCGGCGAGCGGGGTCCTGGAGGGCCGGCCCACCGTGCTGGCCGGTGACGCCCACCCGGGCGTGGGGAAGCCGTCGCTCTACGCGGCGGGCGACGGACTGCGCCGCGCCGACACCCGCTTCGGCCTGGTCAACACCAATACGTCCCACACCTATACGGCGAACGAGCGCAACGCGCCGGAGGCCGAGCAGGACCCGGGGGCACAGCCGCGTCAGATCCTGCCGACCGAGGGGAAGGAGCACCAGACCACGGCGGTGCTGCGGGGCGCGAAGTCGGTGACCGCGTCGTCGATCGGCAACTGGCTGTTCCATCTGCCGCAGTACGACCCGGTCAACGCCTTCGACGGCAACCCGGACACGGCGTGGGCGGAGGGCTCCGCGGCCTCTCCCAGGGGCGAGTGGGTGCGGATCGACTTCTCCGGTACGCAGGAGATCCCGGCCTCGCTCCAGCTCACTCCCCTGCCCGGCAACGGCGTGCGGGCGGCGGCGACCGAGGTGCGCGTCGAGACGGACCGGGGCCACAAGGACAGCCCGCTCCGCCCCGACGGCTCCCTCCAGCAGGTGGCCGCACCCGAGGGTCCGGCCCAGTGGCTGAAGGTGACGATCCTCAAGTCCCAGCAGGGGCGCCCGGGTCTGACCGGTGCCGGGTTCAGCGACATCGCCGTCCCCGGGGTGCAGGTGACCCGGATGCTGGAGCTGCCCTCCGACGCCCCGCGGGAGGGTGCCGACGCGACGGTCTACGCGCTGAAGCGCGGCAGCGACCCGGGCGGGCTCTCCGCCGTGGCCGCGGAGACCGGACTGCACCGGCAGTTCACCACGGGTCGGGCCGGGGAGTACACGGTCGCCGCGAGCGCGGTGCCCGTGCCGGGCGACGCCCTGGACGAGCTGCTGTTCGAACTGACGGGCAAGCGCGACCAGATCCTGGTGAGGGCCGACTCCACGGCCCGGCTCGGCACCAACATCACCGCGCGCAACCTCACCGACGGCGACCTCACCACGGCGTGGATCGCGGGCGACCGCCCCGTACTGCGCCTGTCGTGGCCGGAGAAGACCCAGATCGGGGAGATCGTGTTCGCGGCGGCCGGCGGGATCTCCGCCCGGCCCGAGCAGGTGCAGATCAGCTCGCCGGACGGCACGGCGGTGGCGGCGGTGGACGAGAACGGCATGGCCCGCTTCTCCCCCATCACCACCGACACGATGGACATCACCATCTCGCGCACGGCACCGCTCACCGTCCACAACCCGTTCGCCGGCGACAAGTTGCAGCTGCCGGTCGGGCTGAGCGAGGTCTACATCCCCGCGCTGGACACGTTCCGCTCGCCGCAGCCGGACCCGGAGAAGGAGTTCAGCCTGCCCTGCGGCAAGGGCCCGGTCCTCGCCATCGGCGGCACGCTGATGGAGACCAGGGCGGAGGGCCGGATCGGGGATCTGACCCAGCGCCGCCCCATCGCGATCTCGCTCTGCTCCGAGCAGAGCAAGGTGGAGCTGGGCGCCTCGACCCACACGGTGGAGGCCGGTGACGCCGGTCCGCTCGCGATCACCGATGTCACCCTCTCCGCGGGCGAGACGAAGGCTCCCGCGGCCACGGCCCGGACGGTCGACGTCAAGGAGGGCGAGGGCGACCGCCGCACGCTGACCATCGGCGCGGGCGAGGCCTCGTACCTCCAGCTCCACGAGAACCACAACAGGGGCTGGAAGGCCACGCTCGACGGCAAGGAGCTGACGCCGCTGCGCATCGACGGCTGGCAGCAGGCCTGGCTGGTTCCCGAGGGCGAGGGCGGCACGGTCACCCTGGAGTACGGGCCCGCGCGGATCTACCAGGCGGGGCTGATCGGTGCCGCGGTGCTGTTCCTCGTGCTGGCCGGGCTCGCGTTCGGCCGCCGCCGGGACTCCGGTGGTGCCGAGGGCGCGTACGAGGGTGCTGACGCGGATCAGCCTGTTCCGCCGGGTCCCGGGCTGGTCCTGGGCACGGTGGCGCTGACCCTGGTGGGCATCGTGATCGCGGGTCCGGTCGCCCTGGTGGTGCCCGTCCTCGCGGTGCTCGCCCACGTTCGACCGTCGTGGCTGGCACCCGTCGCCTTCGCCTCCATGGCGGCGGCCGGGGTGGTCGTCGCCATCGGCACCGGGGAGTACCCGGCCAGGGGTGAGGGAGCCTTCGGGGCCACCGCCCAACTCCTGGCGCTGATCGCCCTGTTCGCCGCACTGGTCACGGTGTCCGCACCGGTCCGGGGCCGACGCGCGGCGGGCCGCTCACCGGCGCCCTCGGCGGTGGCCTCCGACGGTGGGGGCACCGAGGCGACGATCCCGCAGCAGGCGGTGCCGCCGTCCGGCCGGACCCTCTCCGCCGACGCCCGTAAGCCGGACGGCACAGGCACCGGCGCCGGCTCAGGTACCGGGAAGCCGCACCTCGGGAAGGAGCCCACAAACCCGCCCACCCCCGGCCCGGGCTCCCCTGCCTCCCCGTCCGACGGCGGAGGAACCAACGGATGACCGCCACGCATCCCGCCCGGCCGCTCGCGGCCGGGCGGCTGCCCCGGGTTCCGTTCCCCGTCGTGGACGAGGTGGACCGGCACTGCGCGCAGGACGCCGAGCCGAGCACGATCCACATCGAGGTCCATCTGCCCGGGCGGCTGGAGGAGGACCGGCTGCGGGCCGCGTTCGCCGCTTCGCTGGCCCGCCATCCGCGGGCGCTGATGCGGGAGCGGCCGCGCGGCCCGCTCGCCCGGCGGTACGAGTGGGAGCTGACCGACGGCCCGGACCGGGACCCGGTCGGCTTCCCGCCCGCCGCGCCCGGTGCGCTGGAGAGGGCGCGGGCGGACTCGCTCGCCGCCGCACCGCCGCTCACCCTCTCGCCTCCGCTGCGGGTCACCGTGGTCGAGGAGCCGGGGAGGGAGGGGTGCGTGCTGGTGTTCACCGTGCACCACACCGCCCTGGACGGGCCCGCCTGCCTGCGGCTGGCGGCCACCGCCGCCGAGATCTACAGCGGGCGACCGGCTCCGGTGCCGACCGCCCCGGACCGCCCGGCCACCGCCCCGGTGCCCCCGCGGTCCCGGGCCCAGGCCCTCGCCCGGCCCGCCCGAGTGGCGGCGGGCACCCCGGGGAAGGTCCCGGGCAACTCCCAGCTCCTGGTCGAACTGCCGGTGCCCCGGCGGGAGTCGGGCGCCTCGTACACGGTGAACGACCAGCTCATGGTGGCCACCGCGCTGACGGTGGCCGACTGGAACCGGCGGCAGGGGGCGGCCGAGCGCCCGCTGCGCATCACCATGCCGGTCGACGGCCGCGACCGGGGGCCCGGGATGCCCATCGGCAACGGCACCCGGCTGGTCGAGGTCGGCTTCGACCCGGCCGAGGTGGCGCCCGGCGCGGACATCCCCGTACTGCTGCGGCTGACCGCCGAGCGCACTCGGGCCCTGAAGGCGCTGCCCGGTCCGCAACTGGGCCGGTCGGTGTCGTTGTTGACCACCCCACTGCTCCCGGTCGCCGCCCGTGCGGCGTACACCCGGGGGCTGCGGGTGATGGCGGGGCCGTGGACCTCGACGACGCTGCTCAGCAACGTCGGGCGGATCCCGTACCCGCTGGACTTCGGCGACGCGGGGAGGTCCACCGCCCTGTGGATCTCCGCTCCGGCCCGGCTCCCGCGAGGGCTCACGTTCACCACCGCGTCCACCGGCGGTCGGCTCCATCTGGCCCTGCGCTGGTCGCGGACCCTGCTGGGTGACGAGGACGGCCGGGAGCTGCTCGGCCTGTTCACCCGCCATCTGGCGGCGACTTCCCCGGAGACCGTATGACCGACACCGCACCGCTCCCGCAGGCGGCCGCCGGGCCCGCCGCCGCCCCGCAGGGGAGAGGCACCCCGGCCGCCCCTCCGCCCGGCCTGCGGGACTTCTACGAGAACCCGGCCGTCCCCGTGGCCTCCGGCGACGGGCGCAGCCTGCGCCAGGCCCGGCTGCTGGCCGCCGCACTCGCCGGACGGCAGGGCCGGACCGTGGTGGACGTCGGCTGCGGCGACGGAACGGCCGCCGCCACCGCCGCGCCGCTGCTGGCCGGACACCGGCTGATCGGCATCGACTGGTCGCAGGACGCCCTGCGCCGGGCCCGCCCCCGGATGGGCTCGGTGGTCCGCGGCGAGCTGGAGCACGGAGGGCTCCCCCTGGCCGACGGATGTGCGGACGCGGTGCTGTTCAGCGAGATCCTGGAGCACCTGGTCGACCCGGACCAGGCTCTGGACGAGCTGCGCCGGATCCTGAAGCCGGGCGGCCATCTGATGCTGTCCACCCCGAACCTGGCCGCCTGGTACAACCGGGCGCTGCTGCTGGCCGGGGTGCAGCCGGTCTTCTCCGAGGTGAGCCTGCGCGGGATCCACGGACGCCCCGGCTCGGAGGTGGTGGGCCATCTGCGGCTCTACACCGCCCGTGCGCTCCGCTCGTTCCTCACCTCCTCCGGCTTCGAGGACGTGAAGATCACCGGCGCTCCCTTCCACGGGGTGCCGCGCCCGCTGCGGCTGGTGGACCGGGCGGCGTGCGCGTTGCCCGGAGCGGCGTCCATCCTGCTGGCCCACGCTCGGCGGCGATAGCGCGATGTGGTGGGGTGTGGGGGCCGCGCTCGTGGCCAACCTGCTGTACAGCGTGGGGTTCGTGGTGGAGAAGCGGGCGCTCGGCAAGCTGCCCGCGCTCTCCGCGGGCCGGCCGCTGCGCGTCATCCTCGTGCTGCTCACCAGCCCGCTGTGGATCGTGGGCGCACTGGCGCTCGCGGCCGGTTTCGCGGCCCAGCTGGTGGTCTACCGGGCGCTGCCGATCGCGGCGGCGCAGGGCATCTTCGTCTCCGGCCTGGTGCTGCTGCTCCTGCTCTCCTCGGCCGTCCTGGGCGAGGAGTCGACCGGGCGCGAACGGTACGCCCTGGGCGGGGTGCTGGTGGCGCTGCTCATGGTCGTCGCCTCGGTACGCGAGGGCGAGGACGCGGTGGGCAGCGGTGCCCCCTGGATGCTGGTGCTCCTGGTCTGCGTCCCGGCGCTGGCGGCGGGCGTCTGGCTCTACGTGCGGGTGGAGAGCCGGGCGAACAACCGCCACCGGGTGCCGACCAGCGGCGTCGGTTACGGGGTGGCGGTCGGACTGCTGTACGGCGTCAGCTCGCTGGCGGTCAAGGGCACCTCCAGCCGGCTGACCACCACCGACCTCGGGGAGGCGGCCCGTTCGCTGTTCGGCTCGCCCTACCCGTATCTGCTGCTCTTCACCGCCGTGGCCGGTCTCGTCATGTCCCAGACGGCCCTGCAGCGCTGCCGGGCCTCCCTCCTCGTGCCCGTCTGCACCACGGTGACCTGTCTGTTCACCGCGGTCGCCGGGACGCTCGCCTTCGGCGAGTCCCTCCCCGACGATCCGTTACTGCTGGCCCTGCGGGTGGTCGGCACGCTGCTCGCCCTGACCGTCCTGCTGGCCATGCCCCGCCACGACCCGCCACAACCCGCCTCCGGCGGCGGCACCGTCGTGATCCCGCCCCCGACCCCCGTACTCCGTACGACCGCTGTGCTCCGTCCGCCCCCGTCCCCGAGGGAGACCCGATGAACCCCGACGACCCGCTGCTCGCGATCCTGGCCTGCCCGCTCGACAAGGGACCGCTGACCCTGCTCACCGATGAGGAGGCGCTCTACAACCCCCGTCTGCGCCTGAGCTACCCCATCCTGGAGGGCATACCCCAGCTGCTGCCCTCCTCGGGCCAGAAGGTCGACACCGACGAGCACGAGAGGTACCTGGCACGCCGGAAGGCCCCGGCCACGTGACCACGTTCGCGGCGGCGGTGGCCTCCCGGCTGCCGACCGGCCTGGTCGCCCGGGCCGCCGTCGCCCTCTACCCGCGCTGGGAACCGGAGCTGCGCCGGCTGGCCGACTTCTGCCCGCCCGGCTCCACCGCCGTGGACGTCGGCGGCTGGTACGGGCCCTGGTCGCACCGGCTCGCCCGGCGCTGCACGGAGGTCGTCACCGTCGAACCCGTGCCGCACCTGGCCGACCGGCTGCGCCGCACGCTGCCGCCCAACGCCCGGGTGGTGCAGGGGGCGGCGACGGACCGGGCGGGCGACCGGGTCCGGCTCTGGCTCCCGGAGGGGGACGAGGGCGACCGGGGGATCTCCTCGCTGAAGCGCCGGGACATCCACGCGCACAGCGTCGAGGTGGAGTCCCTCACGATCGACAGCCTCGGCCTGGAGGGGGTCGGCTTCGTGAAGATGGACGTCGACGGCGCGGAGGTGGCCGCGCTGCGGGGTGCGGCGGAGCTGCTGCGGCGGGACCGCCCGGCGCTGCTGGTCGAGTTGGAGAGCCGGCTCGGCCCGATCGGCCCGGCGGTCGACCTGCTCACCGGCCACGGGTACGCGGGGTGGGTCCTGGCGGGCCGCCGCTGGACCCCGCTGACCGGCTTCGACCTGCCCGCCCACCAGGCGCGGACGGAGCACCTGGTCCACCAGGGGCTGCTGCGCCGGACGTTGGTGCCACGGCGGACCCGGTACATCAACTCGGTGCTGTTCCTTCCCGAGGCGAGGGCGCCGGGCGGGGACCTCGGCCCCTGAACGCCGGTCCGCGGCAGGTCATCTAGGGTGGCGCCGTGAGAGTGCTGCTGGTGGAGGACGACGCGGACCTCCGGTTCGGGGTGGCCGCCGCGCTGCGGGCGGCCGGTCTGGCGGTCGACGAGGCCGTCGATCTGCCGCAGGCCGACGAGGCCCTGTTCGTCACCGGGTACGACTGCGTGGTCTTCGACCGGATGCTGCCTTCCGGGGATGCCGCCGCCTATGTCGAGGAGCTGCGGCGGACCGGGCGGGCCGTTCCGGTGCTGTTCCTCACCGCCCGGGACACCGTGGCCGACCGGGTGGAGGGGTTCGCCCGGGGCGGTGACGACTATCTGGTCAAGCCGTTCGCCGTGCCGGAGCTGGTAGCCCGGGTGCGCAGCCTGTGCCGCCGTGCCCCGGCAGTCGCCCCGCCGGTGCTGCGGGTGGGGGACGTGGAGGTCGACACCGCCCGGCGCCAGGTGCGCCGGGCGGGTGTCCTGCTGACCCTCACGCGGCGGGAGTTCGCGGTCCTGGAGGTGCTGGCCACCCGCGCCGATCAGGCGGTGGGGCGGGCCGAGCTGATCGAGAGCTGCTGGGACGAGATGGCGGAGCCGCAGTCCAACGTGCTGGAGGTGCTGGTCTCGCAGCTGCGGCGGAAGCTGGGCGGACCGCCGGTTCTGCACACCGTGCGCGGTGTGGGCTACCGCCTGGCCGACGAGCCGACCCGATGAGGGGGCGTGGGACGGGGGGCCGTGTGTCCGGGGGCGGTGCGTCGCGGGGCGTGCGGAATCCGTTCCGTGCGCGCCGGGCGCTGACGCCGACCGCGCGGGTACGGCGGTTGCGTCGGCGCATCACCGTGCTGTTCGCGCTCACCAGCGCGGCGGGGCTGGTCGCGATGGCCGTGCTGGCGGTGCGCAGCGACGGTGTCCGCTGGCGCGAACAGCTGGACCAGGGCATGAGCGCCGACACCAACTGGGCGCTGGGTCTGCTGGAGACCGACGGGGACGGCCGGCTGGACACCGAGGTGCTGCTCGACAACGCCGGGACCGCGTGCCCGCCGCTCTTCGTGCTCACCGTGCCGTCCGCGTCCGCCGCGCCGGGCGCTCCCGGCGGTCTGGTCGTCGAACACGCCCCGAGCCGGCCGTGTCTGACCGTCTCCACCGCCCTTGTCCGGCAGGCCGCCGTGACCGCCGTACGGGCCGACGAGCCCCGGTCCCGGGACGGGCGGACGGTGGACGGGGAGCCGGTGCGGATGTTCGCGCTGCCCTTCTATCCGCCGGACGCGGAGGAGGACGCGCTGCCGCAGGGGGCCCTGGTCACCGTGGCGGACGCCTCGGCCCAGCGGGCCGACCACCGGCGGCTGACCTGGGTGGTGACCGGGGGCTGCGCCCTGCTGGTGCTGCTGTCGGCCGGGGTCGGGCATCTGCTCTCCGGGCGGGCGGTCCGGCCGGCGCTGGAGGTCCTGGACCGGCAGGAGGCGTTCCTCACGGACGCCGCGCACGATCTGCGCACCCCGGCGGCCTCGCTGCGGACGCTCGCGGAGACCGCGCTGCGCGGTGAGACGGACAGCACCGATGTGCACCGGCGCACGCTCCGGCTGGCGGAGACCATGGGCACGCTGGTCGACGGGTTGCTCACCCGGGCCCGGCTGATGTCCCAGACGGCCCCGCTCGCGGTGGAGCCGCTGCGGCTGGACCAGTTGGTGGAGGCGGTGGTGGAGGACGCCGTCGTGGAAGAGGCGGCCGCCGGGGGGCAGCGGGTGGCGGTACGGGCTCCGGGGGCCGTGGTCGTGGCCGCCGACCCCGACCTCGTACGCCGTGCCGTGGCCAATCTCGTCGGCAACGCGCTCGTCCACGGACACCTGCCCGGGGAGCCGGCCGAGGTGGAGGTCGCGGTCGACGGCGAGGGGACCACCGCGACCGTCACGGTGGAGGACGCGGGCCCGGGGCTCCCGCCCGAGGTGGCGGGCGCGCTCTTCGACCGGTTCCACAGCGGCTCGGGCTCGACGGGGCTGGGCCTGTCGATCGCCTCCTGGGTCGCCCACGCCCACGGCGGCGGCCTCACGGCGGAGCCGGGACGGCGCGGCGGGGCCCGGTTCGTGCTGCGGCTGCCCGCCGGGGGCCCGCCCTCCGGCGGCTGACCGTACGGCGCCTCATCAAATCCTCAGCATCGTTCAGGGATGCTTCGGGCCGGACCCGTCCGACGCCCTTCAGGGAGCACTCCGTTGAACCGCACCACCCGTGCCACCACCACCGCCCTGGCCCTCCTCGGCGCCCTCTCCCTCACCGCCTGTACGGGCGGCGCCCTCCCGGACCAGGGCGCGGCGAAGACCCCGGGCACCGCCGACCCGGTCTCCCGGGCCGACCTCAAGCCGTTCTACGGCCAGCGGCTGGCGTGGACCGACTGCGCGACGGACGGGTACGAGTGCGCGCGGCTCACGGTCCCCCTGGACTACGCGCGGCCGGGGAACGGCCGGACGTTCGTGCTCCCGGTGGCGCGCGCCGCCGCGAAGGGACCGGGACAGCGCATCGGCTCGCTCGTCTTCAACCCGGGCGGGCCCGGTGCGGCCGGGGCCGGGGCCCTGGAGGAGGGGATGGACGAGTCGTTCGGCCCGGCGGTGCGGGCCCGCTTCGACATCGTCGGCTTCGACCCGCGCGGCGTCGGGGGCAGCGTGCCGGCCCTCACCTGCGAACCGGCGGAGGAGAAGACGGAGGAGGAGACGGAGGAGGAGAGCACCGGGGAGGAAGCGGCGGAAGAATCCCCCGGCGGCGCTGCTCCCCTCTACCCCCGTACGGAGGCCGACCGCTCGGCCGCCGCCGCGGGCGCCCGGACGGCGGCCGAGGGCTGCGCGAAGCACAGCGGCCCCATCCTCCGTCACGTCGGCACCGACGACTCCGCCCGTGACCTGGACATCCTGCGTGCGGCTCTGGGAGAGCGGAAGCTCACCTATCTGGGCTGGTCGTACGGGACGAGCCTGGGCACCTCGTATGCGGAGCAGTTCCCGCGCCGGGTCCGCGCGATGGTCCTGGACGGTGCGATCGATCCGTCGCTGGACTGGCGGCAGCGGGTGATCAGCCAGTCGGCCGGGTTCCGCCGGAGCGTGGACGACTACGCCGAGCGGTGTGCGGAGATCGCCGGTGACCGCTGTCCCGGCCGGACCCCCGGGGAGATACGGGCGCTGATCGAGCGCCTCTACCAGCGGGCGGAGCGCGAGCCGCTGCCGGTCGCAGAGGACAGTTCGTACGCGGAGTACGGGGGCATGGACGCGACCGCCGTACTGGACGCGGTCTCGATGGCGATGTACACGCCGGAGGACCAGTGGGAGCCGCTGTCGGAGGCGCTGCGGGAGGCGGACCGGGGCGACGCGACGAAGCTGGGCGCGCTGGGCGACGAGGAGGAGCCCGAGACCGGGTCCGAGGGCACCGACCCCACTGCCGAGGCGTCGGAGGAGGACGGGACCCCCGAAGTCCCCGCCGACAACAGCGACGCCGCCCTCACCGCCATCAACTGCCTGGACGTCCCCCACCCCCGCTCGGTCCGCCCCTACTGGGACGCCCTCGCCCCCGCCGACAAAGCCGCCGGGGTGTACGGCACCGCCGGGGTGACCGCCGAACTCACCTGCCGCGACTGGCCGTCCGGCGAGCGGCGGCCCCACGAGGTGGCGGCCAAGGGTGTGCCGCCGGTCCTGGTCGTGGGGACGACAGGCGACCCGTCCACGCCGTACGCGGAGGCGGTGAGCCTGGCGAAGCAGTTCCCGGCCGGGATGCTGCTGACGTACGAGGGGCTGGGCCACACCGCGTACGGCCGGGGCGACGCCTGCGTCACCGCGAAGGTCGACGCCTACCTGGTGAAGCTGGAGCGGGTCGCTCCCGGCACCGGCTGCCGGGCGGATCAGGGGCAGGACCAGAATTGACGGCTCGTTCCTGAGGTTTGTTCATCTACCCGTCGGTAGAGGCCTATGCGGCGCAGGTCGTGCCCCTCTACCGTCGGGGCAGCGCCCCGGGCCCCGCCGATGTCGGTGAGCCGCCGACCGGGTCCCGGGCATCCGCACGTCTCCCGCCCCAGGAGGTCCGATGCCACCGCCCCTCAGCCGCTTCCCGCGCTCCCGCCGCAGGCTCTCCGTCCTCGCGCTCGCCGCCGCCCTGGGAGCCGTCACGCTCGGCGCCCCCTCCCCTGCTGCGGCCTCGCAGGCCGCCTCGACCTCGCAGGCCCCCACCGCCGAAGCGGAGTACCTCGTCGGACGCGGCATCGCCGATGTCACCGGGGAGGCCGCCGAGACCGGGATGATGGGCTACTCCAGCTTCGACCAGAAGACATCCGGCGTCCACCAGCGCCAGCGGTCGCGCGCGTACGTCGTGGTGGACCGGGCGAGCGGCAAGCGTGTGGTCTACGTCAACGCCGACCTGGCGATGATCTTCCAGTCGGTGCGCCAGGGCGTCCTCGCCCGCCTCCAGGAGCGGTACGGCAGCCTGTACGGGGAGGAGAACGTCCTCCTCTCGGCCACCCACACCCACTCCGGCCCCGGCGGGTACTCCCATCACGTGGCGTACAACCTCTCCGTGCTCGGCTTCCAGAACGGCACCTACCGGGCGGTCGTCGACGGCATCGCGCAGTCCGTGGCCAAGGCGCACGACGACCTGAAGCCCGGCTCCATCAGCCTGGGCACCGGCACCCTCACCAACGCCAGCGTCAACCGCTCCCGGGAGGCCTTCGACCGCAACCCGGCGGCCGACCGGGCGGCCTTCCCCGACGGGATCGACCCGGCGATGACCGTGCTGCGGTTCCGGCAGGGCGACACGGACGCGGGCGCGATCAGCTGGTTCGCCACCCACAACACCTCGATCACCAACAAGAACACGCTGATCAGCCCGGACAACAAGGGCTATGCCTCCTACGCGTGGGAGCACGACCACGAGGGCGTGCGCTATCTCGACAACACTCCCGGATTCGTCGCCGCGTTCCCCAACACCAACGCGGGCGACATGTCCCCCAACCTCAACCTCGAGCCCGGATCGGGGCCCACGGAGGAGGAGTTCGAGAACGCCCGCATCATCGGTGAGCGCCAGCTCGACAAGGCCCGCGAGGTCTACCGGGACGCGCGGCCGGTCTCCGGCGGGGTGGACGCCCGCCTCACCTATGTGGACATGGAGAACGTCACCGTACGCGGTCAGTACACGAGCGACGGGAAGGAGGCCCGCACCTGTCCGGCCGTCGTGGGCGCCTCCACGCTCGCGGGCAGTGTGGAGGACGGCCCGGCGATCCCCGGCTTCGAGGAGGGGATGCGCACCCCGGTGGCGTCCATCATCGACGCGCTGCGCCTCGACACCCCGTCCTGGCTCGCGACCTGCCAGTACCCCAAGGCGAGCCTGATCCCGACGGGGCTGCTGAGCAACGTCCACCCGGTGACCCCGAGGATCCTGCCGCTCCAGATCATGCGGATCGGGGAGCTGTACCTGGTGGCCGGGCCGGGTGAGTTCACGATCACCGCCGGGCTGCGGGTCCGCCGGACCGTGGCCCAGGAGCTGGGGGTACCGCTGGAGCGGGTGCTGCTCCAGGGGTACGCCAACGCCTACAGCCAGTACGTGACGACGCCGGAGGAGTACGACACCCAGAACTACGAGGGCGGCTCCACGCTCTACGGCCGCCACACGCTCCCCGCGTACCAGCAGGAGTACGCCCGGGTCGCGGCTGCCCTGCGCCGGGGCACCCCGGTGGAGCGGGGCACGCTGCCGCCGGACGAGTCGGCCCGGCAGTTCACGTTCCAGACGGGCGTGGTCTACGACAACCCGCCGCTCGGCACGTCGTTCGGCTCGGTCCTGACCGCCCCGGCCTCCTCTTACGCCCGCGGCTCCACGGCCACCGTCGAGTTCGCCACCGGCCACCCGAAGAACAACCTCCGCCGGGGCGGCACCTTCCTGGAGGTCCAGCGCCTGGAGGCCGACGGGCGGTGGACGCGGGTGCTGGACGACGGCGACTGGGAGACCACGTACCGCTGGACCAGGATCAACGGCCTGACGGGGACGTCGAAGGCCACGGTCACCTGGAAGATCGGGGCGCGGAGCGCACCCGGCACCTACCGGATCGTGCACCACGGGGACGCGAAGAACCTGCTGGGGAAGATCACCCCGTTCACGGGCACGTCCTCCGCGTTCACCGTGACCGGGTGAGGTGCGTTCCCTGTGACGGGGTGAGGTGAGACCGTGGCGGGTGGGCCGGGCGCCGTCCACCCGCCACGGCGGGTTCCGCTACCCGGGATGCCGCGCCCCGGCACCGGGTCCATGCTGGTGGCATGGGTGACCAGGCCGGCCCCGAGCCTTCCGAGTCCGTCCGGCGGGACCTCCGGCTGCTGGAGTCCGCGGGGGCGCACCCGGCGGGCGCACCCGCGGAGCGGCTGGCCCGGGATGCCGGGCTGCCGCGCCCCGTGGCCGAGGAGCACCTGCGGGCGCTGGTCCAGGACGGCTATCTGCGGGAGCTGGACGACGGGGCGTACGCCCTGCCCGACCAGGGCCCGCCCCCGCTCACCGCGAGCGGCGACGACACCTGGGCCCAGCGCCTGCGCCCGCTGCTGACCTCCCTGCGCGACGACCTGTCCGCCGCCGCGTACCTGACGCTGTACGACGAGGGGGAGATCCGGGTCCTCCAGATCGTCGACAGCCCCCGGGCGCCCCGGGTGGACCTGTGGGTCGGCTTCGAGGACGCCGCACACGCCACAGCTCTGGGCAAGAGCGTGCTGGGCGGCCTGGACGAGGAGGCCCGCGCCAACTACCTCTCCCGCCACCCCCTGGCCGATCTCACGTCCCACACCATCACCCGCCGCGAGGAGCTGCTCCGGGAGCTGGAGGTGCCGCCGATGGCCCCGCTGGCCAGGGACCGGGAGGAGTACCGCCGCGGCACGACCTGCATCGCCGTGCGCGTGTACAGCGGCGACCAGGTCGGCTCGCTCGGCATCTCCTTCCGCTCGGACCGGATGTACCGGACCAGCGAGGTCAGGGACCAGCTCCTGTCCTCGGCGCTGCGCGTCACCCGCCGACTGACGATCCCGGAGTGACCCGGGGGGCTCGTCCGGGGTCTACTCGGCCATCTCGTACGCCCCCGACAGCGCCTCCACGCGCTCCCAGATCCGGGCCGAACGCCCGGCGTCGACGACGGGACGCCGTACGGCACCGAGCGCCCACTCCTGCTGCGCCCGCGTGGCGGAGTCCTTGCCGTGCAGCTCGACGGAGTGCGCGGAGAAGTCGCGTACGAGGACGGCGAACAGTTCGTCCAGCAGGTCCTCGTCCAGGCCGGTCAGCCGGGCCTGCTCCAGGATGAGCTGGCCGTGGACGACGAGGGCGAAGAGCTGGCCGACGGCGAGGAGGAGGTCCAGGTCGCGGCTCTGCTCCTCGTCGGGGGCGGCGGTCTCGACGAAGGTGCACAGGGCGTCGGCCTGCTCGCGGAACCGGGCGACGTTGGGGACCTCCGCGTACGCGTCGAAGGCGGGGCGCCAGTCGTGGAAGCGTACGGAGCCGAGCCCCCGGGCCGGTCCCTGCCGGAACAGGAAGTCGTCGTCGGCCGCGTCGAGGCGGGAGGGGACGGCCGGGTACTCCACCGGGTTCAGCAGGTGGTTGCGCATGAACTTCAGGATCAGCGCGAGGTTGACGTGGACCGTGCCCTCCAGCTTCGGCAGGCCCCGGATCTCGACCGCGGCCTGGGCGAAGTAGTCGTCCTTCTCGAAGCCCTTGGCCGCGATGACGTCCCACATCAGGTCGATGACCTTCTCGCCCTCCGTGGTGACCTTCATCTTCGTCATCGGGTTGAAGAGGAGGTAGCGGCGGTCGTCGGGCCCGGCGGAGCGGAAGTAGTCGACGGCGCGGTCGCTGAAGAGCTTCATCCCGACGAGCCGGACGTAGGCGTCGGTCAGTTCGCGGCGCACGTGCGGGAAGGCGGTGACGGGGCGGCCGTAGAGGATGCGGTTGCTCGCGTGGGTGACGGCCTCGTACATCGCGTGCTCGCAGATGCCGATGGAGGCGGTGCAGAGGTTGAACTTGCCGACGTTGACGGTGTTGAGCGCGGCGTCGAAGGCGGCGCGGCCGGTGTGCAGGATGTCGGCGGGCTTCACCGGGTAGTCCGCGAGGCGGAACTCACTGACGTACTTGGAGGAGTCGACGACGTTCTTCACCAGGTGGTAGGCGTCGTGGCGGCTGTCGGCGGCGAAGAAGACATAGCCGTCGGGGCCCTCGACGTCGGTGCGGCGGCCGAAGACGGAGACGAGACCGGCGGCGTTGCCGTTGCCGATGTAGTACTTGGAGCCGGAGGCCAGGAAACCGCCGTCGCCGTCGGGGGTCAGCAGCATGTCCGTGGAGTAGATGTCGGCGCCGTGGGTCTTCTCGGAGAGACCGAAGGCGAACACCTCTCCCTGGGCGAGGAGTTCGGCGGCCCGGGCGCGGGCCTCGGCGTTGTCGCTCTGCCAGACGGGGCCGAGTCCGAGGATGGTCACCTGCCAGGCGTACCAGTAGTCGAGCCCGTAGAACCCGAAGATCTCGTTGAGGGCGGCGATCCGGGCGGTGTCCCAGCGCCGGCCGGTCTCCTTCGCGGCGGCGGCCGGGGTGAGGAAGGTGGCGAACAGGCCCTCCTTCGCGGCGAAGGCGAGGAAGTCGCCCAGCCAGGCGCGGGAGCGGTAGTCCTCGATCAGCCGGCGCTTGCCCCGCTCCTCGAACCAGTCGACGGTGGCGCGTAGCAGCCTGCGGGTCTCCGGGTCGAAGTGCTGGGGGTCGTAGGTGCGCGGGTTGAAGAGGAGGGACGCGGGCTCGGCCATGGAGATCGCCTTCCGGAGAGAGGGTTGCGGGTTGTTCGGCGGTACGGAGGGAGGGGCACGGGGGGGGCGGCGCGGCCGGTGCCGTCAGGCGCCAGGGCCCGGCGGTGGGCCGGCCAGCCGGTGCAGGGTGTCGAGTACGTCGTCGAGCCAGGCGATCGTCATGCGCTCGTACGCGATGCCGCCGCGCAGCACGACGTGCTGGAGTTCCTGGCCGGGGTCGAGGGGGGCGGGCGCCTGGGGCCCGGTGAAGTCGCGCGCCTCCCCGGCCAGATAGTGGGCGAGGCGCTCGCGGTGGGCCTGATGGTGGCGTTCGACCTCGCGGACCAGGGCGGCCGGGTCGTCGAAGGCGGCGCCCCGGATCTTGACGGCGAGGTCGTGGCGCAGGCTCTCGGGCTCGATCGGCTTGTGCAGCCACTCGGCGAGGGCGGCGCGGCCGGGCCCGGCGACGGAGTACTCCTTCTTGTCCGGCCGGCCCTGCTGCTCGACCTCGCGCACGAGGAGTCGGCCGTCGGCCTCCATCCGGGCGAGGACACGGTAGATCTGCTGGTGGCTGGCGGTCCAGAAGTAGCCGATGGACCGCTCGAAACGCCGGGCCAGCTCATAGCCGGAGCCGGGCTTCTCCAGCAGGGAGACGAGGATCGCGTGTTCGAGCGCCATACCGCGATCCTTCTATGCAACTCGTTGCATAGGCAAGTCGCGGCGGCCCGGTGAGACACGGCTCACCCGGTGTCCCCGGCCGTGGCCCCGCGATCAAGGTGCGCCACCCCCCGGGCACAATGGACGGCACACACCCGGCACCGGCACGCCCAGCCCGGCACCCGGCACGCACCCCGGCACCCCGCACCCGCCCGCCGGTCCACTCGTCCGCTCGTCCGTCAGGAGCACCACCGCCTTGCCCCCCTCGCCCCCGCGGACCCCACACGCCGACCACCCCGACCTCCAGGCCGACTGCGGCAGCTGCTTCGGCCTGTGCTGTGTGGCGCTGCCCTTCGCCCGCTCGGCGGACTTCGCCGCGGACAAGGCGGCGGGGGCCCCGTGCGGGAACCTCCGGGAGGACTTCGGCTGCCGAACCCATGACCGGCTGCGCGAGCGCGGCTACGCGGGCTGCACGGTCTTCGACTGCTTCGGGGCGGGCCAGAAGGTCTCCCAGGTCACCTTCGGCGGGCGCAGCTGGCGTGCGGAGCCGGGCTCGGCCCAGGCGATGTACGAGGTCTTCCCCGTGGTGCGGCAGCTGCACGAGCTGCTGCGGTACGCCGCCGAGGCCCTGGACCTGCCCGCGGCCAAGGCGGTCCACCCGGAGCTGCGCGAGGCCCGCGCCCGGATCGACGCCCTGACCCGGGAGAGCGCCGACACCCTGCTCGCCGTCGACGTACCGGCCCTGCGCGCCGAGGTGAACGCCCATCTCCTGCGCGCCGGCGAGCTGGCCCGCGCCACGGTGCCGGGCCGGAGGAAGAACCACCGGGGCGCCGATCTCCTGGGCGCCCGGCTGCGCGGCGCGCAGCTGCGCGGGGCCACCCTGCGCGGCGCCTGCCTGATCGCCGCCGACCTCTCCGGCGCCGATCTGCGCCAGGCCGACCTGATCGGCGCGGACCTGCGCGACGCCGACCTGTGCGGCGCCGATCTGACCGGCGCCCTCTTCCTGACCCAGCCGCAGCTGAACGCTGCCCGGGGCGACGCGGCCACCCGGATCCCGGCCGGTCTGCGGCGGCCGGGGCACTGGGCCGCCTGAGAGGAGGGCTCCGGCGAAAAGGGGTGTTTCGGTCTCACCTTCACGGGCACTCGTCCGGCGCGACCATCCGTACCCCACAGAGCGAGGGAGCGTCCGTCATGGCCAACCCGCAACAGCCGGAACAGCGGCGCAGCGACAAGGGCGGAGCCACGCCCCAGGACAGTGCCGAGCTGAAGGCCAGGCAGCCGGGGACACCCCGGGGCAGCGGCCGCGCGCACGGTACGGACAAGGGCGGCAAGGGTGGCGGGCCCGGCGGCGGCACACCGCCCGAGGAGCGAGCCGACCACCCGTAGCGGCCCGGCGGCCGGGACAGTCCGGCCGACCGGACCGGCCGGGCCGGGCGAGCGGGCACCCCCTCCGCCCCCGCCCGGTCCGGACACCGTCTCACGCCACGCCACCCCCGAGCAGAGAGGCCGCCATGACGCGGAGCGAACAGCCCGAGGACCCGAACCGGCTCCACCCCCGCCCCGACCTCCCCCAGCAGGACCAGGAGCCCCCTGGCTGGACCGGTCCCATGGACCCGCCGCCCGACCACGGCGAGGAGTCCTACCGCGGCTCGGGGCTCCTGACCGACCGCAAGGCGGTGATCACCGGGGGCGACTCCGGTATCGGGCGGGCCGTGGCGCTGGCCTTCGCCCGGGAGGGCGCGGACGTGCTGGTGACCCACCTCGCGGAGGAGGAGAAGGAGGCGCGCGAGACCGCCCGCCTGGTTCGGGAGGCGGGCCGCACGGCGGTCACCGTCCCCTGTGACATCCGGGACGAGAAGCAGTGCCGGGCCCTCGTCGAGCGGGCCGTCTCCGACTTCGGCCGGATCGACGTCCTGGTCAACAACGCGGCGTACCAGATGTCCCAGCCCGACGGGATCTCCGCGATCCCGACCGAGCAGTTCGACCGGGTGGTGCGGACCAACCTGTACGGGATGTTCTGGCTCTCCAAGTTCGCCCTGCCGCACATCCCGTCGGGCGGCTCGATCATCAACACCACCTCGGTGCAGGCGTACAAACCCAGTCCCCACCTGCTGGACTACGCCATGACCAAGGGCGCGATCGTCACGTTCACCCAGGGGCTCGCCCAGATGCTGGCCTCCGACGGGATCCGCGTCAACGCGGTGGCCCCGGGCCCCGTGTGGACGCCGCTCATCCCCGCGACCCTGCCGGACACCACGGAGTTCGGGAAGCAGAGCCCGCTGGGGCGCCCGGCGCAGCCGGCCGAGATGGCGCCCGCCTATGTCTTCCTCGCCTCCGCCAACGCGTCGTTCATCACGGGCGAGATCATGAACGCCACGGGCGGCACACCGCTGCCGTGACCCTGGTTGACCGACGTCACGGCCGGGAACACCTCGAGAATGCCCCTGAACCACCATGAAGCACCCGTTCTCGATGCCCTCGCCGCCTACCAGGACCGGGGCGAGGTGGGGTTCTCCCCGCCCGGGCACAAGCAGGCCCGGGGCGCCTCCCCGGCCGTACGGGCCGTGCTCGGGGACGCCGTCTTCCTCGGGGACGTCCTGGCGACCGGCGGGCTGGAGGACCGGCGGGAGAAGTCGGCCGTGCTGCGGCGGGCCGAGGAGCTGATGGCCGACGCCGTCCATGCGGAGCACACCTTCTTCTCCACCTGCGGCTCCTCCCTCTCGGTCAAGGCGGCCATGCTCAGCGTCGCCGCCCCGCACCAGAAGCTGCTGGTCGGCCGGGACGCCCACAAGTCGGTGATCGCGGGGCTCATCCTGTCGGGCGTCGAGCCCGTCTGGGTGGAGCCGCAGTGGGACCCGGAGCGGCACCTCGCGCACCCGCCGTCGGCCCAGGCCGTGGAGCGGGCCTTCGCCGCGCACCCGGACGCCCGGGGCGCGCTGGTGACCAGCCCGACCCCGTACGGGACGGCGGCGGACCTGCGGGCGATCGCCGACGTCTGCCACCGCAGGTCGAAGCCGCTGATCGTGGACGAGGCGTGGGGCGCGCATCTGCCGTTCCATCCGGAGCTGCCGTCCTGGGCGATGGACGCGGGCGCCGATGTCTGTGTCACCAGCATCCACAAGATGGGCAGCGGTCTTGAGCAGGGCTCGGTCTTCCACCTCCAGGGCGACCTGGTGGACCACGACACCCTCGCCTCCCGTGCCGACCTGCTGGGCACCACCAGCCCCTCCGTGCTGCTCTACGCGGGCATCGACGGCTGGCGCCGCCAGATGGCCCTGGACGGGCACGACCTGCTCGGCCGGGCGCTGGAACTGACCCGGTCGGTCCGTGAGCGCATCGAGGAGATCGAGGGCCTGCACGTCAACGGCGAGGACGACTTCTGCGGGCCGGACGCGTCCGCGGAGTTCGATCCCCTGCCGGTGATCATCGACGTCACGGGGCTCGGCACCACCGGCTACCGGGCCGCCGACTGGCTGCGCGAGCACCACCGTATCGACATGCACCTGGTGGACCACCGCCGGATCAGCGCCCAGTTCACCCATGCAGACGACGTGTCCACCGCGGCCCGGCTGCTGACCTCCCTGCGCCACCTGTCACGCGAGGCGCACACCCTGCGCCCCGCCCCCGAGGTGCACGTCCCGACACCGGACCAGCTCCGTCCCGACCAGGTGTGCCTGCCCCGCGACGCCTACTTCTCCCGCACCGAGGACGTGCCGGCCGGGCGGGCGGTGGGCCGCGTCGCCGCCGAGATGATGACGCCCTACCCGCCCGGCATCCCGGCCGTGCTGCCGGGTGAGCGCATCACCGAGCCGCTGCTGCGCTACCTGCGTTCGGGCGTCGCCGCGGGCATGAACGTTCCCGATCCCGCCGATCCGGAGCTGGAGAGCATCCGGGTCTGCGTCGAGGGCGAAGGCCCGTGACGGCCCGCCGCTTCAGGAGTTACCGCTGCCGTCCGCGGCCTTGGCCGCGCGTCGGTCGAGGTAGGCGGTGACCGGGGTGGCCGCCACCCCGTGGACCACCACGGAGATCAGGACGGCGAAGACCACGACCGCCCACATCTCCTCCTCGTGGGGCCCGAAGCTCCCCTTCCCGAAGGCGTAGGCGAGGTAGAAGAACGAGCCGATCCCGCGGATACCGAAGAAGGCGGTGGCCGCGCGCTCGGCAGGCGTGCCCGGACCGCGCACCTGGGCGAGCCATCCTGATGCCGGACGGATCAGAAGGTGCAGCAGCACCCCGACCGCCGCGCCCCTCCACGTGAGGGAGGCCAGGCCGCCCGACGCCACGAAGGCGCCCACGCCGAGCAGGAGCACGGCCATCAGCAGCCGCTCGACCTGCTCCACGAAGGCGTGCATCACCTTGTGGTAACCATGGCTGTGCTCCGACCTGCGCAGGGCGCAGGCCGTGGCGAAGACGGCGAGGAAGCCGTAGCCGTGCAGGATCTCGGCGACGCCGTACGACAGGCACATCGCGGCCAGCGCCACAAAGCCGTCACCGTGTTCGGCGAGCCGCAGCGACCGTGACCGGGCCCGGAAGAGTACCCGCCCCAGCAACAGCCCGACGGCCACCCCCACCGCCACGCCCACCCCGACGCGGAGGAGCAGGTCGTCCCAGACCCAATGCACCATCCAGCCCCCCGCCCAGACGTCCCCGGCCGCGGCCAGGGCGACCGCGGCGGCGACGAAGGGGAAGGCGAGCCCGTCGTTGAGTCCGGCCTCACTGGTCAGGGCGAAGCGGACCTCGTCCTCGTCCTCCGCGTCGTCGGAAGGCTCCCCCACCCTCACCTCGGAGGCGAGGACGGGGTCAGTCGGCGCGAGGACCGCGGCCACCAGGAGCGCCGCGGAGGCCGGCCAGCCGAGCAGCCACCAGGCGGCGAGCGCCGTCGCTCCGATCGTCAGCGGCATCGTCACGCCGAGAAGCCGCCAGGTGGCGGCCCAGGACCGCCACCCGAACGGGCGGTTGATCGCGAGGCCGGCCCCCGTCAGCGAGATGATCACGCAGAGCTCGGCGAGGTGCTGCGCCCAGACCCGGTCCGCGACCGGATCGATCGCGGGCAGCGGCAGCGGTGTGAGGTAGAGGAGCACTCCGGCGGCGAGGAACACGATCGGCACGGAGACCGGGAGACGGGAGAGCAGCCGGGGCAGCGCCGCCGCGAGGAAGGCTCCGATGCCGAGGCACCCGTACACCGCGCCTTCGGTGGTGATGGACACGTCCGGTCTCCTTCCCGCGCGATCCGCTCTCGTACCACCGCGAGCACGCTCTGCCCCGTGTACCCCTGAGCCGGGGTCCAAACGGGAACCCGTCTGCCACCGGGGACGCCGGACCACTTCCTTTCGGGGAATTCCCCGGTGGCCGTGCGTACGAGGGGAGGTGACGGGGCACCAGTGCCGCCGTGCCCCGACCGGCACCCCTGTTCCGCACACCCCACACCTCGTCCAAGGAGACACCTCGTCATGCGCGCACTCGCCCTCGTCTGTACGCTCAACGCCTCGCCCGCCTCCTCCAGCAGCCACCACCTCGCCCGGCAGGTCATGACCGAGCTCGAGAGCCACGGGGTGCGGGGCGAGATCGTCCGGGTGGCCGACCACGACGTGCGGCCGGGGATCGGCGTGGACCTCGGTGACGGCGACGCCTGGCCCGCGATCCGGGAGAAGGTCCTGGCGGCGGACATCCTGCTGATCGCCACGCCCATCTGGCTCGGCCACCCCTCCAGCGTCTGCCAGCGGGTCCTGGAGCGCCTGAACGCCGAGTCGTCCGAGACCGACGACGAGGGTCGCCCGCTCGTCTACGGCAAGGTCGGCGCCGTGGCCGTCGTGGGCAACGAGGACGGGGCGCACAAGGTGAGCGCCGACGTCTTCCAGGGGCTGAACGACGTCGGCTTCTCGCTGGCCGCCCAGGCGGTGACGTACTGGGTGGGCGAGGCGATGCAGGGCACCGACTACCAGGATCTGGACGAGACGCCCGAGGCCGTCGCCTCGACGACCCGGGCGCTCGCCGCCAACGCCGTCCATCTGGCCCGGCTGCTCGCCGACGCCCCGTACTCCCCGTCCTGATCCGCTCACCTGGTCCGGTGGGACGCCCACCCGGCGCCGTGTCACCCCCGGGGCTGGAACCGCGCCTCGGGAGGTGTCTCGCCCGTGATGCTCGCGATCAGCTCGGCGCAGAGGTCGCGGAGTTTGACGTTGCGGTGCTGGGAGGCCGTACGGAGCACCTCGAAGGCCTTCTCCGGGGTGCAGCGCTGCTGGCCGATCACCACGCCGATCGCCTGGTCGATGACCGTACGGGACCGCAGGGCGGCCTCCAGGTCGGCGGCGAACTCCTCGGTGTCGGCGATGCGCTGGGCCAGGGCGATGGCTCCGGTGGCCTGGGCGGTGAGCAGCCGCAGGGCTGTCAGGTCGGCGTTCTCGAAGGCGCCCGGGACGGGAGCGTACAGGTTGAGGGCTCCGGCGGTGTGGCTGTGCGGGGCGATGGGCAGCGACAGCGAGGACCGGGCGCCGCAGACGGCCGCGTAGGCGGGGTAGTCGGCCCAGCGGCTCTCCCCGAGCGTGTCGGGCACGCTGACCTCCAGACCGGTGCGCATCGCCTGGAGACAGGGGCCGTCGTCCTGGCCGTACTGCGCCTCGTCGAGCTTCGTGGCGATGGCGCCCGCGCTGGACACGGTCACGGGGCGGCCCTGCCGCTGCACCGTGATGCCGCATCCGTCGGCCTCCTCCACCAGGGCGAGGGCGCTGCGGGCGAGCGCCTGGAGGAAGTCGTCCAGGGACTCCGTCTCCAGGAGCAGAGCGGTCGTGTCCGGCGCCTCGGCCACGGGCCTGTCAGTCATGTTCATCTCGTTCTGGGCGGTGACCCGCCTCCCGAAAGGGCGGGGCAGAGCTGGCGCGGCGCAGTCCGGGGCCGCTGGGACAGGGCGAGTCCGACCGCCGCACGGGTGCCTGGGACGGGCTCCGGCGCGTGCGGTGGGGGGAGGTCAGAGGTGAATGAGCGGACGCCGTACGGGAGGCGCGCCGTCGGCCGTGCTCAGAGGACTGCTGGGGGTTCTGCTGCGACCGGTGGCGGGCGGGCGGCCTCGGGCGGGGACCGTCGGGGCGGTCGCACACGCGGCGCGGGAGGCGACGGCGGCGGGGGCCGCGGCAGCAGGGCGACGGAAGGGAGAGCGGTTCACGGGAACTCCACGGAGGCAGGAGGAAATCTCAAGGGCCGCTTCCTGACCTCCAGCCCGCCATTATGCCCTCTCACCCGGCCCGGCCCGCCCGGTGGGCGGAAGGCGCCGCCGCGGGACGAGCGGAGAACGCCGTCCGTCCGCCGTGTCGCCGGTCCGCCCGCGCCGTCATCGCTGCCGGGGGGTGCGGCGCCCGGGGAGGCGGGGCAGGGATGTGGCGGCGTACGGTCCGACGGCGCGGGCGCCGGGGGCGGCGGCCCCGTACACGGTCCGGATGGCGTGCCGCAGCCGTCCGGGCCGCCCGCCCGTACGGCGGTCCTCCCCGGGTGCCTCCGCGTCCGGCAGGCATCCCCGGCTGCGGAGTTCCGCGCCCGCGAGGGTGTGCGCGACGCGCAGGATCCGGTTGAGCGCGGCGGCGCGGAGGACCTCCCGGGCCGTCTCGAATCTGGCCACCACCGCCATCGCCACACCGCGCTGCTCGGCCTCGGCGCGCACCCGCAGCAGGACACCCAGGGCGCGCGCCGTGAGCAAGGGGGTGACGACGTCCACGATGAGGGTGCTGGGGCCGCAGGACGGCACGAGTCCCAGCAGCTCCCGCTCGATCGCCGCCTCGTTGTCGAGGTCGACGGCGTCGGACAGTTCGACGACGAGGTGGGCGTCGTCGAGGTGGTAGCTGAGCAGGACCATCGCGTACTCCCTGGAAGCAGGCTGAAGAGAAGGCCGCTTCCTGACCTCGCTGCGCGTCTTCCCTCCCCCGCGCTCTCCACACCCCTTCCGCCGCCGTTCTCCGGCCGAGGGGCCGGGTGCGGACGGACCGGCACGGAAGGGGGCTACGGCATCGCCGCCCGTATCGTGCCATGCTGGCCGCGAGGGCTCCGGCCCGGAAGGGAGCGACGATGACCGACGGCCTCACCCCCGGGACACCCGACCTGATCTCTCTTCTCCTCGACAGTGACACGCTGGACGACTTCCTCCAGGTCCTCGCCGAGAGCGCCCTCCTCAAGGCGCCGGCAGCCGACGGCTGCGGCATCACCCTGGAGCGGGAGAACCGGCCGCTGACCGTGGTCAGCGCCGGGGTGAGCGCACCGCCGCTGGACGAGGCGCAGTACGGGCAGGACGACGGCCCGTGCCTGGAGGCCCTGCGGGAAGGGCACGAGGTCAGCGTCGGTGACATGACGGCGGAGAGCCGCTGGAACGGCTATCCGGCCTTCGCCGTCGCCGCCGGGACCCGGTCGTCGCTCTCGCTGCCGGTCGCCGCCCGCTCCCACACGGCGGGCGCCCTGAATCTGTACTCCCCCAAGACGAACGGCTTCGCGGAGGCCGACCTCGGCGGTCTGCGCGCCCTGGCGGCCCAGGCGACGGGGGCGATCGCCCTGGCCCAGCGGCTCTCCGACGCCCGGACGTTCACCACCGACCTCCAGGCCGCGCTGCGGTCGCGTGCGGTGATCGACCAGGCGGCCGGCATCGTCATGAACCAGCGCCGCTGCACCCCGGAGGAGGCGCTCCGGATCCTGCGAAGCGCCTCGCAGCACCGCAACGTCAAGCTGCGCGACCTCTGCGCGCAGCTCGTGGGTTCCCTCTCGGGGAGCATGCCGCCGGGCGGCCCCCCGTTGCGCCCCCGCCCCTGAGCCGTCCCGGTCGGCCGCTCAGGCGGAGACCACGTCGTCCCGCCTGCGGGCGGAGCGGCGCACCTGCTCCCGGGCCGCGGTGAGCGCGGAGACGATGTCACGGGTCCCGGTCGAGACGCAGAGCGTATAGCTGACGTCCTCCAGCCGTCGGGCCGCCCCTTCGCCGCCCTCGCCGTGCCGGGTCCGGAGTTCTTCGTAACGGCGCAGCAGCTCTTCGAGTACCGCGGGGTGGGCCATCAGCATGGTGCTCTGCCTTTCTCTCATGACGGACTCCCATGGCGAACCACGGGCACACGGACAGCACGCGTTCGGCGGCGCATGACGCATACGGCACGGGTACGGCGGAGGAAAAGAAATAGCCGGGAGTGACCCGGAGACAACACGGCCCACTTGGGGGAACGCGGACGGAATCGAGTCGGCCGCTTCCTGACCCAGCCATATAACTGTGCCCAGCCGTGTGCGATTCATGCAAGCGTGGGAGCTTCGCCCTCACACGTTTAGCCTCCGGGCCATGGGTACTCACCTGGCAGGTATCCGACGTACGCGGAACTCAGGCGCCGGAAGGTTCGGAAAGCAGCCCCCGGCGCTGCCCGGTCCTAGGCGGGAAAAGCGGGCACAGGCGGGTCACTCCAGTGGCCGTGCGACCACGGGCCGGGCGTGCCGCCCGCCCTTCCGCGCTGTTTATTGGGGCTCGTACGGGAAACGCGGGTGGCGGCCCCCCGGGAGCGCGGGCGGGCAGCCCGGAAAAGGAGAAGCTCATGCCTGCTGGATCGAATGCGAAGCGTGAACGCCAGTACGAGCACATCAAGGAGAGCCAGGAGGAGCGGGGCGCCTCCGAGAAGCGCGCCAAGGAGATCGCCGCCCGGACGGTGAACAAGGAGCGGGCACGCTCCGGTGAGTCGAAGACGGCGAGCAGGACGTCGACGCGGGACAGGAAGTCCGCGTACGAACGCGGGGGCGAGCGTTCGCACCGAGGCGCGCAGGGTCCGACGAAGGACCAGCTCTACGAGGAGGCCAAGAAGAAGAACATCGACGGGCGCTCCTCGATGAACAAGGCGGAGTTGAAGAAGGCCCTCGGGCGCTGACCCGTCCCGGGCCGCGGGGTCTCCCCCGCCCGCCGAAGCGGCGGGAAGCACCGAAGCACCCCTGAGCAGAGGAGTTCCATGAGTGACCAGGCGCGCGGCGACGATGTGTACCAGCCGCAGCAGGACGACGGCCAGGACCCCCCGAACGACGATCTCGATCTGGAGAACACACTCGACGAACGAGGCCTGGACGACCGGATGGAAGAGGGGTACTCCCCGCCGGAGCGTCCGCTGGGTGTGACGAAGTTCGGCACCACGGGCGCGGAGGAGCGAGAGGGCGAATCGCTCGACCAGCGGCTCGCCCAGGAGGTCGCGGACGTGGAGCCGCCGACCGGTGACGGCATCGGCGACCTCCCGCAGGGCGAGGGCGAACCGCAGGAGCGGATCGAGGGCGACGCCCGCGCCGGGCGGCTCACCGAGGCGGACGACGCGACCGGGCGGCACAGCGACATCTTCGCCGAGGACGTCGGCATCGACGGTGGGGCCGCGTCGGCGGAGGAGGCGGCCGTGCACGTGGCCGACGAGGACGGCGGGGGCACCTGAACCCCCGGCCCCCCGACCTTGCGAACGGACACGGCACGGCAGCGAAGGAACAAGGAATCAGGTGCACATGACAGCGCGCGCGGCGGTCTTCGACGTGGACGGCACTCTGACCGACACCAACCATCTGCACGTGGTGGCGTGGTGGGAGGCGTTCCGGCAGGCGGGGCACACCGTGCCGATGCCGGACATCCACCGGGCGGTCGGGCTCGGCTCGGGCGATCTGATCGAGCGGCTGCTCGGCCCGGACCGCGACCGTGACCAGGACTCCTCCATCAGCTCCGCGCACGGAACGCTCTACGGCACGTACTTCGACCGCCTCCCCGCCTTCGAGAGGGCGGGCGATCTGCTGCGCGCCCTGGCCGGGCGCGGCTGGCGCGTGGTGCTGGCCACCTCGGCGAGCGGGCCGGAGCTGGCGGCCCTGCGTCGGGCGGTCGACGCGGACGAGGCCATGGTCGACACGGCGAGTTCGGACGACGTGGACGAGGGCAAGCCGTCCCCGGAGCCCGTACAGCTGGCTCTGGAGCTGGCCGGTGCCGAGCCGGGGCAGGCGGTGTTCGTGGGGGACACGGTGTGGGACATGGAGGCGGCGAGCCGTGCCGGGGTGCGGTCGGTGGCGCTGCTGTCGGGCGGCATCCCCCGGGCGGACCTGGAGCGGGCGGGGGCGGACGCGGTCTTCCGGGACGTGGCCGATCTGCACGCCCGGCTGGAAGAGAGCCCGTTCGCGTAGACGTACGGTGCGCCGAGCCCGATCCGGAAGGGGGGGGGGGGGGGGGGGGGGGGGGGGGGCGGGGGGAGGGGGGGGGGGGGGGGGTGACGCCGATGGTAAAAGCGGCGCCTACCGTCTCCCATATGCTGCGATCGA
>NZ_JBWKCM010000009.1:78466-88875 GCF_056436485.1 Streptomyces sp. NPDC043746
GGCGGGCAGCCTTAGCCAACCCGGCTCTCCTCACTTAGTTCCCCCACCCCCCCCCCCCCCCCCCCCCCCCCCCCCCCCCCCCCCCCCCTTCCGGATCGCGGACGACGTATTCGACCGCGTGCGTGCCGGCACCGGCCCCGACGGCTCGCGTGGGGAAGGCCGATCCGCCCGCCCGGACCGCTGCCTCAGCCGCCCGCGCTGGGCCGTCCACGGCGAAGTGGACGGCCCAGCGCGGGCGGACCGCCGGATCGGGGGCGCTCTCGACGGCTCCGCCGGAGAGCACGGCGACGGGTCGGCCGGCCACGCGGGCGACGATCCGGTCCTCCTCGTACGTGACGTCGATGCCGCGGGGGCCGGGGCGCGGCCAGGAGAAGACCTCGCCGTAGAAGAGAGCGGCGTCGAAGGCGTCCCGGGTGCGCAGCTCCAGCCACGGCGGTGCGGCGGCCGCACCGCTCGGCCACAGGGGTGCGGTCCCCTCCCAGACGCCGAAGACGGCACCGTCCCGGTCGGAGGCGATGGCCGCTCGGCCGTCGCCCACGGCGATCGGGCCGACGGCGACCGTCGCGCCCCGCTCCCGGATCCGGGCGACGGTGCCGTCCAGGTCGGTGGAGCGGAAGTACGGCGTCCACACCGTCGGCGCGGCCAGGGACGGGGAACGGGCGCCGATGCCCGCGACGGGCCGTCCGTCCGTCGACGCCACCGAGAACCCCTCGCCGAGGCGGCGTGAGTCGTCGAACTTCCAGCCGAGCACGGCCGCGTAGAAGGCCTGTGCGGCAGGCAGGTCGCGTACCAGCAGGTTGACCCAGCAGGGGGCGCCCCGCACCGGCGGGGCCTGCGTCGTGATCGGCATGGTCATCGTCTCCTCGGCTGCGGTACCGGTCCGGCGCGGGGCCGTCGAGGGCCGCCTCGCGCGGGCCCGGTCCGCCCGGCGCGGTCAGGTGCCGGATTCCACCAGCGGGTGGTCCCCGCCGGTGGGCCAGCGCAGGACGGCTCCGAGGCCGCCCACGGGTTCGGCCCCGTCCTGCCCGGACGCCGGGCGGTTGTCGGCGGCCAGGTCCTCGGCGGGGCTCCGGTCCCGGGCGGCGGACGCGCCGACGACGACCACGTCGGCACCGGTCAGTGCGGCGGACCGCAGCAGGGCGTCGTCGGCGCGCACGGGGAAGGGTTCCGGTTCGCCCAGGGCGCGGGCGTCGGTGCGGCGCAGGGCGAGCTGTCCGGGCTGCGGGCCCGCCCAGACCTCGCGGCGGGTGTCCGGGCCGTCGGGCCGGAGCAGCAGGGTGGCGATCCGGTGTTCTCGGGCGGCGTCGATCAGTGCGGCGACGCCCTCGGCGGCCTCGGTCGCGCCGTCGCTGCCCTTGGCGGCGGCGAACCGCTCCAGGGTCTCCTCGCCGCGCAGGCGGGCCTGCTCACGGCGCCGGGCCGCGATCCACTCGTCGAGCCGCGCACTGTCGGAGCCGGCGGCGCGTCCGCCGTGGTCGGTCTCGACGACGGTCGCGGGGAGCGCGCCGGGCAGCGCATCGTGCACCGTCCGCCGCTCCCGCTCATCGCCCACCAGGACGACAAGCCCCGCGCCCGTCCGGCCGACGGCCTCCTCGACGGCCGAGGCGACCGAGCGGGCGTTCTCCTCCCAGGTGTTCTCCACGCTCAGCTGGAAATGACGCTCGGACCAGTCGGAGGCGGTCGTACGGTGCACCGGCCAGTCGCGGCCCTCGACCGTGCCCTCGGGGCGGTTGCCGGATGCCGTACGGAGTTCGAAGTCGGCTCCGATCCGGTCGATCCGGACGACGAGCGTGTCCGGTTCGTCCGGCGTCAGCTCCAACAGTGGTGCCACGTGCGGGAGCGGGGCCCAGACGGCGGACGACTCGTCCGGCGGCGGAACTGCCAGGACCGGTTCGAGGACGACCTCGCCGTGGGCGGCGAAGACGGCCCGGCCGGGCGTCTGCCCGTACGCGTACGACTCGACGGCCCGGCGCACGGCACGGCAGGTCTCCTCGTCGGCTCCCTGCGCGGCCAGTTCCTCGCTGATCCGCCGTCCCTGGAGCTCGCGGCGGCTCAGGGTGGCTTCGTCGGCGAACGAGGTGTCGAGGTACGCCGAGGCCCAGGGGCCGGGGCGTTCGTACAGGCGCGTCAGGGGTGCGAGATCCATCGTTTCCTCCCGTTCGGTCGGGGTGGCTCGACCGAGGCGGGTACCCGTTCCGGCCGGTCCCATACGCCACGATCCGCCCCCATGGCCGAGCCGATGTCGCCGTTTTATTCTTGTTTCATGTGTTTGGCCCCTATCTGCACGGGTATGAGGCTGAAAGTGCTTCGGACAAGAGGCGCCCGTGGGAGTTCCGGGCGGCGTCTGTCCGACTCCTGAGCGCTCCCACGGTGGTCGAGCGCCGTCACACGGACGTCACCGCAGAGGAGTGAGCACCATGCAGGCTGCACCTGTCCCCCGGCCCTCCACAGACCCGGGTGCCCCGTCGTCCGACGAGGCATTCCGGAAGCTGAGCGCGCTTCCCCGGGGGGCGGAGCGGGACGCCCTGCGCGAGGAGGTCGTCTGCGCCTGGCTGCCGATGGCGTACCGTCTGGCCTCCCGCTTCCGCAATCGGGGGGAGCCGATGGACGACCTGCGCCAGGTGGCCGCGATGGGGCTGGTCAAGGCGGTGGACCGGTACGACCCCGCGCGGGGCAAGGCCTTCGAGACCTACGCCGTACCGACCGTGACGGGCGAACTGAAGCGGCATTTCCGCGACCACACCTGGGACGTGCATGTGCCGCGCCGGGTCCAGGACCTCCGCAACCAGGTCCGGACGGCGCGGCGCGACCTCGCCCAGCGACTGGGCGGACGCGCCCCCACCCGCGCCGAGATCGCGGCGGAGGCGAACCTCGCCGAGGAGGACGTCCTGCTCGGCCTGGAGGCACTGGAAAGCTACAGCGCCCTGTCCCTGGACGCCGAACCGGCGGGCGCGGACGGCGGTGCCACCCTGGCCGACCGGCTGGGCTCCTGGGACCACGCCCTGGACGTCGCCGTCGACCGCGAGGCCGCCAAACCCGGGCTGCGCAAGCTCCCCGAGCGCGAGCGGACCATCCTCTACCTGCGCTACTTCCGCGACATGACCCAGCTCGGGATCGCGGAGCACCTCGGCCTGTCGCAGATGCACGTCTCCCGGCTGATCAGCCAGTCCTGCGCGCGGGTCCGCGCCGGGGCCCTCAAGGAGAGCGGGACCCTCAAGAGGGCCGTGCCCCTCTCGGGATCCGCGTGAGGGGCACGGGAGGGAGAAGCGGCCCACCCGGCGGCTCCCGGGGCCGACCAGCTCGCCGCCGCGGCCCGGCTCGACCTCACCGAGCCGCCGGAGGCCGCCTTCCGCTGAACCGGATCCCGACGGCGCCCCGGAGCGGGTTCGTGATCGGGGACCTGGCCGCGGCTCCGACCGGTGTCGGTGCGGGGGCGGCGAGCAGGGGCTGAATCCGGGGCGAGGACACCGCCCCGGTTCCGTCCCTGCCCGGCCGCGCGGACGCCGCCCCGCCGCTCAGCCGGTCTTCCGGCCGGCCAGCGGTGCGGTGTCCTCGCCCCGGCCCTCCCGCACTCCGCGCAGAAAGGCCCCGAGCGCGTCCCCGGCCGTACGGGCCGGCTGCCACCCGAGTTCCTCGTGCGCCCGGGTGGAGTCCAGTACGGGCAGCCGCAGCACCGCGTCGAAGAGGTGCGGGGAGGCCGGCACGGCATGGGCGCGCCAGGCTGCCGCGAGGGCCGTACGGACCAGCGCCCTGGGGACGCGTACGGTACGGGCGTCGAGCAGCTCCGCCAGCCGGTGGGCGTCGAGCACCGGGTCCGCCGCCAGGTTGAAGGGCCCGCGTACGTCGCGGAGCACGGCCAGCCGGTACGCCTCGGCGGCGTCGTCGGTGTGCAGGACCTGGAAGCGCAGCCCCTCCAGGTCGGGCACGAAGGGCAGCAGATCCGGGCGGATGAGGGTGCCCGGGACGTGGCGGCCCGCGAAGATCCGGCGCTGCTCGGGCGCGGCCGTCTCCTTGAAGAGGAAGCCGGGCCTCATCCGTACCACCCGGATGTCCGGGTGCCGCAGCTCGAAGGTGTCCAGGACGCGCTCCAGGTAGGCCTTCTCCCGGCAGTAGGCGGCGTCCGGCCAGCCGTCGGTCGGCCACCGCTCGTCCACGCCGGGCTCGTCCTTGGGGCCCGGCGAGTAGGCACCGACGGACGAGGCGTGCACCAGGGCCGGGACCCCGCTCCGCTCCACCGCGCGGAAGACCCGCTGCGAGCCGAGGACGTTGCTCCGCCAGGTGGTGACCGGGTCGTGGGTGGGCTGGAAGCGCCACGCCAGGTGGACGACGGCGTCGGCGCCGTCCAGCAGGCCGGTGAGCCGCTCCTCGCTGTCGTCGCGCGAGAGGTCGACGGTGTCCCAGGCGACCTTCGCGATGTCCAGGTCCGGGCGCCTGCGCGCCAGGCCGAGTACGGAGCCGGTCCCCGGGTCCGCGGCCAGCGCGCGGACCACACTGGTGCCGACGTTGCCGGTGGCTCCGGTGACCACGACGCGCCTGCCGCCGGGCCGTTCGGTGCTGGTCTCCATCGGAGTGTCCTTCCGTCGGGCGGTGGTGGTCAGGGGACCAGCAGAGTCTTGATCATGCCGTCCGCCTTCTTCTGGAACGTCTCGTACGCCTTCGGCCCGTCCTCCAGCGGCAGGTGGTGGGTGGCGAAGGAGTCCACGCCCAGCGGGTCGCCGTCAACCAGCAGCGGCAGCAGGTCGTCGACCCAGCGCTCCACGTTGGCCTGGCCCATGCGGAGCTGGATCTGCTTGTCGAAGAGGGTCAGCAGCGGCATCGGGTCGGCGGAGCCGCCGTAGACGCCGCAGACGGAGATCGTGCCGCCCCTGCGGACCAGGTCGATGGCGGTGTGGAGGGCGGTGAGGCGGTCGATGCCCGCCGTCTCCATCAGGCGTGCGCGATCGGCTCGCGCGTTTCGCCGGGACGTTCTCGTCGTTCCGGCGTCGTTCCGGCGGCGTTCCGTTCCGGGGGCGTGGTCCGGCATGTCCCGGGGTTCACGGCCGCGATTCCCCAGATGCTGCGGATTCCGTACCCGGCTGCTCTCCCGGGCGCCGCGGCCACTGCCGGGTTCCCATGGGGCTCCGGGTGAAACACCCACCGTGTGGCGGCGCGGTCCGGGTGCCACGATGGCTCCCATGGGAAACAGCGCCCTCATCGTGATCGACATGATCAACGCCTACGACCACCCCGACGCCGAGCTGCTCGTCCGGTCGGTGCGCACTGCCCTGCCCCAGCTCACCCGGCTGATCGCCCGCGCCCGCGCCGAAGGCGTCCCGGTCATCTACGCCAACGACAATTTCGGTGAATGGCGGTCCCACCACGGCGAGATCGTCGAGACGACGCTCGCCGGGAAGTACGCGGAGCTGGTCGAGCCCATCCTGCCGGACGACGATTCCCTCTTCGTCGTCAAGGCACGGCATTCCATCTTCTACGAGACCCCGCTCAGCTACCTGCTCTCGCAGCTCGGGGCGGACCATGTCGTGCTCTGCGGCCAGGTGACGGAGCAGTGTGTGCTGTATTCGGCGCTCGACGCGCACATCCGGCAGCTGCGGGTCACCGTGCCGAAGGACGCGGTGGCCCATATCCACGAGGATCTGGCAGAGGCCGCGCTGCGCATGATGGAGCGGAACATGAGCGCGTCCGTCCGCACGGCGGAGAGGGTGGCCTTCTGACGGTACGGGCACGCCCCGTCGCGCGGTCGCGGCGGGGCCCGCCCGGTCTCGGCGGTCAGCTTCCGGCGGGGAACCGGTCCCGGACGCGGTGCCCGCACAGCAGCCGGGCGATCCGTTCCAGCACGGCGGCGGGATCCGCTGCCGAGCCGACCGTGCTCGTCGGCTTCGCCCAGGAAGCGCCGGATTTCCCCGGGGCGCACGTACCTGACGCGGCCTTTCGTCCGGTCCGTAAGCGGCCTCGCCCGACCGGCCCCCCACGGCCCCGGCCGCCCGGTCCGCGTCGTACGCATCCGTCCGGTTCCTCACGGTGCGGCGGCGCGCAAGGGGGTACTCGGCAGGCATGAACAGCAACAGTCCCGACCCCGACCCGCGTGACACCCCAGGGCTGGACCCGGGCGGTTCCGTCCCCACCGGGGAGACTCCACCGGCCGAGGGCAGCACCTCGGAGGCGGGGCCGCGCCACGCACCGCCCCGTGGCTGGGCCGCGGGTCCGGTGATCGCCATCGTGGCGGTGGCGGTGGTGGTGGCCGCGTTCTTCCTCGCCTACGCGCTGCTCCTGTGACGCGTGCGCGAGGGCGCCGTCGCACGGCGGACCCGCCCGGCTCGCGGCATCATGGGACGCATCGCGACCTCACGAACCGAGGAGGGTCATGGCTGTACGGCATCACCTCATCGACCGGCCGCCCGAAGCCGTCTGGGCGGTCCTGGAGGACGGAACACGGTACGGGGAGTGGGTGGTCGGCACCTCGGACTCCCACCCGGAGCGGGGCGACTGGCCGGAGACCGGGTCGTCGATCACATACCACGTGCATGTGGGGCCCAAGCGGTTCTCGGGACGCACCGTCGTCCGGCGCATCGACCGTCCGGGGACCCTGGAGCTGGAGGCCGAGGGCGGCCCCTGGGGCACGGCCCGGATCGCCTTCGACATCCGCCCGTGGGGCGAGCGGACCCTCGTGATCGTCGACGAACACCCGCTGCGCGGTCTGGGCGGCACGCTCCACAACCCGCTGCTGGACACGCTGCTCCAACTGCGCCACCGCACCATGCTGGCGCGCCTGGCCCGACTGGTCGAACGCGTCACGGCCCCCGCGGCGGACGGCGTGCGGACCGACTGAACCCCGCACCGCCGGGGCGCCCCGGGGAAGGACGACGCGATGGTCGACGCGGTAGTGATCGGCAGCGGTCCCAACGGTCTGGTGGCGGCCAACGTGCGGGACTTCGCCACGTTCAAGGTGGACTGGGCGCTGGACGGCTCCGTCCCCTGGAACAGCCCGGCGGCCGCCACGGCGGGCACCGTGCACCTGGCGGAGGGCGTCGACGGGCTCAGCCGGTGGGCCTCCCAGCTCGCCCGCGGCCTGGTCCCCGACCGCCCTTTCCTGCTCGTCGGCCAACGGGGGCACGGCCGCCCTCCACCAGCAGTTGGTATTCCGCCCGGTACCGGGCACAGGCCGCCCGGAGACACCGGTGAATGGGCTCTACCTGGCCTCCGCCTCGGCACACCCGGGCGGCGGGGTGCACGGGGCGCCGGGCGCCGACGCGGCCCGTGCGGCGCTGCGTTCGACTCGTCCGGCCGCCACGGCACTGACCGCCGCCCAACGGCTGATGACGCGCCGGGGGCGGAGCGGCGAGGGGTGAGGAAGGGGGGCCCGGGGGCGGAGGCACGCGGGGCTGAGGCACCCCGAGGGCCACGGGGACAAAGCCGGGACCCGAGGCCCACGGTGCCCCGGCCCGGCCCCGATGTGTGGGACGGGACGTGAGGGGAACCCGCAGGCCCGTCCGCCCAGCGACCGACCCGAAAGAGCCCACCATGACGAACCCGCACCCGCTGCCGGGGCAGGACCGGTCCTTCTGGCTGGAGGGCTCCGACGCACCGGAGCGCCCGCCGCTGACCGAGGACATCGAGGTGCACGTCGCCGTGGTCGGCGGAGGCATCGCCGGACTGAGCACGGCGTGGGAGCTGTCCCGGGCGGGTCTGAGGGTCGCGGTGCTGGAGGCCGGCCGCATCGGCGGCGGCGTCACCGGCCACACCACCGCCAAGGTCTCCGCACTGCACTCCCTGGTGTACGACCGGCTGCGCCGGACCCGGGACGCCGAGGCGGCGCGGCTGTACGCGATGTCGCAGCAGGACGCCGTGGAGCGGCTGGCCGGGATCGTCGAGGCGTTGGGGATCGACTGCGATCTGGAGCGGGTCAGCGCCTACTCCTACGCGGCCGATCCCGCTTCCCGCGCGGCCGTCGAGGCGGAGGCCGCTGCCACGGCCGATGCCGGGCTGCCCACGGAGTACGTCACGGAGACGGGACTGCCCTTCGCCGTCGAAGGCGCGGTCCGGCTGGACGGCCAGGCGCAGTTCCACCCGCACGCATACCTCCTGGCCTTGGCCGAGGACCTGGCGGCCCGCGGTGGCCTCGTCTTCGAGCACACCCGGGTCACCGAGCTGTCGGAAGGGACGCCGTGCCGGCTGACCACCGACCGGGCCCGGCTGGTGACCGCCCGTCACGTGGTGGTGGCGACGCACTACCCCGTCTTCGACCGGGCGCTGCTCTTCGCCCGGCTGGCGCCGAGGCGGGAGCTGGTGGTCGCCGCTCCCATCACCGCCGACCGGGCGCCGCAGGGGATGTACATCACGGAGGACGAGGGGAAGCGCTCGGTGCGCTCCGCCCCTCTGGACGACGG
Source organism: Streptomyces sp. NPDC043746 (assembly GCF_056436485.1). Lineage (NCBI taxonomy): Bacteria > Bacillati > Actinomycetota > Actinomycetes > Kitasatosporales > Streptomycetaceae > Streptomyces > Streptomyces sp. NPDC043746. The sequence continues at coordinate 86,851 of NZ_JBWKCM010000009.1, forward strand.
CAGGCGCCTGCTGATCGTCACCGGCGAGGGCTTCACGCCCGGTACGGGCGACGCGGGCGAGGGCTTTCGCAGGCTCGACGCATGGATGCGCGAACGCTTCCCGGTGGGCCCCACCGCCTACCGGTGGGCAGCCCAGGACAACGATCCCGGCGATACGGTGCCCTGCGTCGGCCCGCTGCACCTCGGGGCCCGTCACACCTACGTGGCCACGGGCTTCAACGGCTGGGGCATGACCGGGGGCGTCCTCTCGGGACGGCTCCTGGCCGCCCTCGTCACCGGGGACACCCCGCCGCCCTGGGCCGGTCTGTACGACCCGCGACGACTGGGCAGCACGCTGAGGGAGGCGCCCTCCCTGCTCCGGCGGCAGGCGGCGGTCGCCGAGCACTTCGTGGGCGACCGGCTCGGCGTCCCCAGGCTGGAATCGGTCGGCCAGGTGCCGCCGGGCAAGGGCGCGGTGGTGCGGGTGGACGGCCGCCGGTGCGCCGTGCACCGGGACCTGGACGGCACGGTCCGGGCCGTCTCCGCCCGGTGCACGCACCTGGGCTGTCTGGTCACCTTCAACGAGGCGGAGACGACCTGGGAGTGCCCGTGCCACGGCTCCCGCTTCGGGGTCGACGGAGCGGTGCTGCAGGGCCCCGCGGTCGAGCCGCTGGCGCGGGTCGAAGTCGTGGACACCGAGGCCGGGGACAAGGCCGGGAACGAGGACGAGGCCGGGGACGAGGACGAGGCGGGGAGCTGACCGCGCTCGGCGGATCACCGTCTCATCGGGGCCGACGAGACGTGCCCGGCGCGGCCTGTCCCTCCCCCCCTCCTCCCCTCCCGCGACATCCGCCCCGCTACTCCATGGGGTCCATGGGGCCGCCGCCGCGGGCGGGAGCCCGCCCCGTGGGGAGACGGGGCGGGCTCGTCGAGCGGAAGGCCGGAGCGGGGCGAACTCGGGACCGGCGCGGCGCCGTGCGGGCGTCAGGCGTGCGGCACGACCGCGACCGGACAGCGGGCGTGGTGCAGGACCGCGTGGGCGGCCGAGCCGATCCGGGTGCCGATCGGGGCCCGGCGGGCACGCCGCCCGACCACCATCAGCTGTGCCTCGGCGGACTCCTCCACCAGCACCTGCCCCGCGCTTCCCATCTCCACGTGCTCCGTGACCCGCACCTCGGGGTACTTCTCGCGCCACGGGGCCAGGGCCTCCCGGAGCGCTTCGCGCTCGAAGGGCTCCAGCCCGCCGGCGGCGTCGGCCAGGGCCAGGGAGGCGCTCCAGGTGTAGATGGGCGGCAGGCTCCAGGCACGGACCGCCCGCAGCGGGACTCCCCGTACGGCAGCGGCCTCGAAGGCGAAGTCGAGCACATCGGCGCTCTCCTCGGGGCTGCCCTGCTGGCCGACGACGACCTCGCCGTCCTCCCTGACCGGGTACTCGCCGTCGTAGGCGCGTACGGAGACGACGGGCCCCTTCGCCCCGGCGATCACCTGCTGGCCGTAGGAGCCGAGGAGGAAGCCGAGCAGGGCCCCGTGGCCCCGGGTGCCCAGGCAGAGCAGCTCGGCCCGCTCGGCCTCGGCCAGCAGCGCCACGACGGCCGTCTCGGGCAGCACCCGGCAGGAGACGGGCAGTTCGGGGTAGCGGGTCGCGACCTGGTTCTCGGCCTCCCGGAGCACGGCACGGGCGGCCTGTGCCTCCGTCTCCCGGTTCTGGACGAGCGGGATGTCCAGCGGCTGCCAGAGCCAGGCGTGCACGATGCGCAGCGGCAGCCCCCGCAGGGCCGCCTCGCGCGCCGCCCAGTCGGCCGCCGCCAGACTCTCCGGCGAACCGTCCACCCCTACGACTACGGCCTTCTTCACGGGTATGCCTCCGTACGTCCATGGGCCCGGCTCTCCGTCCGGCCCCTGGAACCAGCATCCCGGCCCGGCCCGCCCGGGGGCAGGGCCGACCGGCCCTGCCCCCGGGACCGTTGGGCTCCGGTTTCTTCTCCCCCACGGGGGCGGGGGGTGCTGGGCGGTCGGGGGTGGGCGGGTGGCGTTTGGGGGCCCGGC
>NZ_JBWKCM010000009.1:88882-109080 GCF_056436485.1 Streptomyces sp. NPDC043746
ACGCCCCCCCACCCCCCCCCCCCCCCCCCCCCCCCCCCCCCCCCCCCCCCCCCCCCCCGCACCCCCCCCCCCCCCCCCCCCCCCCCCCCCCCACGCCCCCCCCCCCCCCCCCCCGGGACCGTTGGGCTCCGCTGCCTTTCCCCGCACGGACCGGGAGTGAACGGCGCGGCAGCGGGTAGGCGGGTGACGTTTGCGGGCCGTGCGCTGCGGTCCATCCGACGGGGGACATGGAGCACCACGTGGAACTGTTGACGACGGATCGAGGGACCGGCCGGGACCGGTGCGCGGCGAGCACGGACACGGTCCCGGTGCTGGGCAGTGCCGCGTACGACATGGGTTCGGGAGAGATCGCCCGCGCCCGGGCCTTCGTACGCGAGTTCCTGACCGGCGTGCGGTCGCGGCACGGCATGGACGTCTCCGAGCGGGCGATGGACCTCGCGCAGCTGGTGGTGAGCGAGCTGGCCACGAACGTCTGCAAGTACGCGCCGGGCCCGTGTCTGCTCGACCTCGAAGCGGGCGACACCGTCCTGGACATCACGATGTGGGACACCGGTTCGGTGCTGCCCACCGCCCGCCCGGCCGACCCCACGCGCGCCGAGCAGCACGGTCTGGAGATCGTTCTCGCGGTCTGCGAGAGCTTCGAGGTGTGCCGCGAACCGGTGGGCAAGCGCATCCGCGTTCGGATCTCCCTGCTCGACGTCCCCCGGTCCGGCGGTCCGGCGGGCTCCGGGGCCTGGTAGCGCTCCCCCGGCCGGTCAGGGGGATGCCCGCGCGGATGCCGGGTAGCCGGGCGGCGAGGGCATACCCGACCGAGGTCAAGGAGAGGGCTCACCGATGAGCGACGCATCACAGAGGCAGCTGGGCACCCCCGCCCCCGACGAGCTGCGCGAGCAGGTCGAGCGGGCGCACGAGGGACTCGGGGGGACCCCTGGGGCGCCGACCCACGAGGGAGACCTCACGGCGCAGGCGAAGGGGGCGGCCGCGGTGGTACGCGAACAGGCCGCGGCCGTCAGGGAACAGGCCGCCGAGAAGGCCGCCGTCGCCTCCGGCCGACTCCGCGAGAAGACGGAGCAGGCGGCCCGGGTGGTGAAGGACCGGACGCCGGTGGCCGTACGGGAGAAGGCGGCGCAGGCAGCCGCGCAGGTGCGCGGCGGGACGGAGCAGGCCCGGCGGTACGCGGCGGACCGTACGCCCGACCCGCTGCTGGAGAGGACGGACAGGGCCGCGACGGCCGCCCGCGCCAACCGTGCCCCGCTCCTGGCGGGTGGTGCGCTGCTGGTCGCCTTCCTGCTGATCCGCCGTAGCCGCGGGCGCAACCGATGAAGGCGTCCACCATCGCCTACAGGCCGGTGGGGCTGGTCCTGGGTGCGGTGAGCGGGATGGTCGCGGGCGCCGCGTTCAGGCAGGTCTGGAAGCTCGTCGAGGCCGAGGGCGACGCCCCCGACGCCCTGGACGAGGACCGCCCCTGGGGGCAGATCCTCCTCGCCGCCGCCCTCCAGGGGGCGGTCTTCGCCGTGGTCAAGGCCACGGTCGAACGCTCGGGCGCCCAGGTGACCCGGCGCCTCACGGGCACCTGGCCGGCCTGAGCCCGCCGGTCGCCCGACCGGCCCCGGCCCTCCCGCGGCGATGCGGCCCTCCCACCGAGGGACCGGCCCCGCCCGGCCGGGGCGTCGGGCCACCCGTCCGCCCGGTACGACCGGTCCTGTACGGAGGGCCGCCCGGGCGAGGTCGTACCGCAGGGACTGTACGTGCGGGGCCCTACAGGCAGAGTCGTGCGGGCGAACCAGGACGCCGCCCCCGGTCACCCGGCCGCCCCCCGGTCCGGGCGGACGGAGACGGCTTCTGTCACCTGGTCGCCCCTGCGGACCGGGAGGACGGGCGGACAGGCCGACGGGCCGACGGGCCGACGGGCCGACGGGCCGACGGGCCGACGGGCCGACGGGGACACCCGAAATCACCCGGCAGCCCCCTCGGACCGCCCGCCGCCGTCGTAGAGTTGGGCCGCACCACGCACACCGCCCGACCACTCCGCCGGCCGGGCCGACCGCAGCCCCACCGGGGAGGCCCCCGGGGCAGGCGGGCCCGTGCGCCCCGGGCCGGCGGGCGCGACGCCAGGCGCACAGGGGGAGAGCTTGCAGCACGCACACCGGCCGGTCGACCGCCTCTTCTTCGGCCGTGACGACGCGGAGACGGACTTCTCCAACGGCCTGCTCCGGCGCGGTTTCCAGCCCACGTACGCCTACGAAGCCGCCCTGACCGGCCGCAAGTCCCTCGTCATCGGGCGCAAGGGGTCCGGCAAGAGCGCCATCTGCGCCCATCTCGCCCAGGGCGCCTACCCGGGTGAGACCGCGCTGATCACCCCGGACGACGCGGCGGGCGACGAGATCCGCCGCTTCGAGCTCCAGGGCCTCACGGCGGACACCGCCAAGTCCCTGATCTGGCGGTACATCTTCGCGGTGCACGCCGCGCGCTATGTCACCGACCATGCCCGCCTCGTCCACGGCGGCCTCCGGACACCGGCCCCGGTCCGCGCGCTGCGCGGTTTCCTGGCCGCGAACGACGAGTCCGGGGACGCGAAGCTGACCGAGAGGCTGCGGCGCGGCGCGCGCGGGCTCCAGTCGGCATCGCTGTCCCTCAAGGCCTTCGGTGTCGAGGCGACGGCTTCCGCCGAGGGTGGACAGCAAGAGGCGTTCTCCGAAGGCGCGCGTGCGGCACGGCAGTTGGACACGCTGGAGGCCGGTGTGAAGGCGGCCTTCGACACACTCCGCTGCGCCGACGAGCATGAGCCGCTGCTGATTCTCGTCGACCAGTTGGAGCAGGTCTGGCGGCTGGACACCGAGAGCCATGCGCTGGTCACCGGTCTGTTGCTCGCGGCCAAGTACGTGACGGGACACTATGAACGCGCGGTGCGCTGCGTGCTGTTCGTGCGGGCCGACATCTACGATTCGCTCAACTTCGCCGACGGCGACAAGTTCCGCAGTGACGAGGTCCACATCATGTGGACTCCGGACGCCCTCAAGGACCTGGCTCTGGCGCGGGCCCGGATCTCGCTCGACCGGCCGCTCGGCCACGAACAGCTCTGGGGGGCCGTCTTCCCCTCCACCGTACGCGGGGAGCCCACCCCCGAGTACCTGGCGCGCCGCTCTCTCGCCCGCCCCCGCGACGCCATTCAGTTCCTGACCCTGTGCCGGGACACCGCCGAGCGGCGGGGTCACGGCACCGTGTACGAGGACGACGTCCTGGAGGCGACCGAGCTGTTCTCCCGCTGGAAGCTGAGCGATCTCGCCAAGGAGTACAACGTCGGCTTTCCCTTCCTGCGCCCGGTGTTCGCGCTCTTCGAGAACAGCGGATACGTGGTGCGGCGGCATGAGCTGGAGGAGCGGTTCGAGCGGATTCGCGAGGCGCTCCTCGCCTCACACCCGTCCTACAGCGAGCAGCTCACGCATCAGGCGATCGTGGAGGCCCTGTTCGGTATCGGCTTCCTCGGGGTGCGGCGCGGCGACGGGGTCGTCCACGCGGGCGACTCGCCCCTTCCGGTCCAGGCCTACGAGAACGAGCTGCATGTGCATCCTTGCTTCCGACCCGCCCTCAACTGCCTCACACGCAGAGGGCGGAGCGCCCTGAGCGTGTCCGGGGAGGACGCGGACGGCAGGGTGTCCGCCGCCGGCCACACCGACTTCCTGCGCGGCGTGACGACGACCGACGCCGCGTTGGGGGTGAACCTCTCCGTGCGCCTGCTCGACGAACTGGCCGGCTCCTGCGAGCGCGTCCTGCGGCAGTTCGACCGCTCGGCGCTGCCCGCCGCTGTCCGGCAGGAGATGTCCGGCCTGGTCGAGGCGGCGCTCGGGCACGCGAACCTCCTGCGCGACAGCGTCGTACCGACGGACAGGGGGCACGCCCGGTCCCATGTCCTGTCAGGCGCCTACTTGTTCAGGGTGCTGGGGCGCCAGGTCGCGGATGAGGGGTTCCCGGACGATCCCGTCCGTCTGCGCCTCGACGACGAGGCGCGGGCGCTGGACCGGGTGCTGGGCGGGGCGGTGGGCGGCGGTGCCGGGTCGGGGTCGTCGGGATAGCCGCCGGGGGGCTACGGACCGCCGCGGTCGGCCCGGTAGCGGTCAGCGGTGGCCCGTGGGGCAGGCTGGGGGCATGTCGACCTACGAGACGATGGCGTTCCACTTGAAGACCGAGCGGCTGATCCTGCGGCCGTGGGCCGAGTCCGACGCCCCCGCGTTCCGCGACCTCCTCGCCGAACGCGGCACGGGTACGCACACGGTGGACTATGTCCGTACCGCCATCGCGGACTTGCTCGCCGCGACGGAGAGGACGGGGATCGCGCTGCTGCCCGTCCAGCGCCGGGTCGAGGGCGACTTCATCGGCTACTGCGGGCTGATCATCGGCCGCACCACCCTGGAGGAGCCCGAGATCGCCTACGAGTTGTTCCGCCGCGCGCACGGGCAGGGGTACGCCACGGAGGCGGCCGGGGCGGTGGTGGGCGCGGCGGCGGCGACCGGCCGGAAGCGGCTCTGGGCGACCGTCGGCACCTGGAACGCCCCCTCGCTCCGCGTCCTGGAGAAGCTGGGGTTCGAGCGGGACCGCGTCTCCACAGAGGAGAATGGCGAAGTGGCCTGGCTCACACGCACATTGCCGTGACGGGCGGCCCTGCCTCCACCGCGTACGCCACCGGCCCGGCACGGGTAGGGACGCACACGCTCCCGGCACTTCGGGTGGCCGCTCGCGGCGGGGCGTCCGCCGCCCGGCGCCCCGCCGCGCGCGGCCACCGGGTCACCGTGCTGGAGCTGTTCGGGCCCCGCCACGTCCGGGGCAGCTCGTACGAGGTCTCCCGGATCTTCCGGGTGGTGTATGCGGGGCCCTCGTACACCGAACCGGCCCTACGGGCGCCGCCCCTGTGGCGGCGGCTGGAGGAGAAGCCCTGGTCGAGGACGCACCGGGTCTGCCCCGATCCGCCCTCGACCGGACGGCCCCCGCCACCTGATGCCGCTTCCGGGCGGACCGTCGTACCCGGCAGGTGGTCGGCCCGCCGGTCCTCTAGCCGGCCCGGCTGCCGTCCTCCGGCGGGCGGCGTACCTCCTCGCGGTCCTTCTCCAGCCGCTCGTCGAGCTTCTCCTCGTCAGGGCGGCGGGGCATGCCTCGGCTGTGGCCGGTGTCGGGGTCGCCCTCGACCTCTTCGTTGGACTTGTGGTGGTGATGGGACATGGTTCACTCCTTGTTCGTGCGGATCGTGCAGTGGAGGGAGTCGTCCTTCACATCGGCGACGATCGTGTCACCGGGCTCGGCCTCGCCGCCGAGGAGCAGGGAGGCGACGCGGTTGTCCAGTTCCGTCTGGATGGTGCGGCGCAGCGGACGGGCGCCGTACGCGGGCTGGTGACCGTGGGCCACCAGCAGCTTCTTCGCCGCCTCGGTGACCTCCAGCGTCAGCCCCTGCGCGTGGACGCGGTGCCTGCTGCGGTCGAGCAGACGCTCGACGATCTCGGAGAGGTCGTCCTCGGTGAGGCTGTGGAAGACGATGATGTCGTCGATGCGGTTGAGGAACTCCGGCAGGAACCGTCCCCGCAGGTCCTCCATCAGCTCGTCCTTCAACTCGGCGGCATCCCCCTCGTGGGCGAGGATGCGGTGGGCGCCGATGTTGGACGTCATGATGACGACGCAGTGGCGGAAGTCGACCGTGCGGCCCTGCCCGTCCGTGAGACGGCCGTCGTCGAGGATCTGGAGCAGCGTGTTGAAGACGTCGGGGTGGGCCTTCTCCACCTCGTCGAAGAGCACCACGCTGTAGGGTCGGCGGCGCACCTTCTCCGTCAGCTGGCCGGCCTCCTCGTACCCGACGTAGCCGGGAGGTGCTCCGACGAGCCGGGCGACCGTGTGCTTCTCCTGGAACTCGCTCATGTCGAACCGGATCATCCGGTCCTCGTCGCCGAAGAGCAGTTCGGCGAGGGTCTTGGCCAGCTCGGTCTTGCCCACGCCGGTGGGGCCGAGGAAGAGGAACGAGCCGACGGGCCGGTCGGGGTCGCCCATGCCCGCGCGGTTGCGGCGTACGGCCTCGGAGACCGCGGTGACGGCCTCGTCCTGGCCGACGATCCGGGCGTGCATCTCCTCCTCCAGCTTGAGGAGCCGCTCCTTCTCGCCCGCGGTGAGCTGGGCGACCGGGATGCCTGTACGGCGGGAGACGACGTCCGCGATGTCAGAGGCCGTCACGGAGACGACGCCCTCGCGGCGTTCCTCGATGCCCGCGAGTTCGCCCTCCACCTCCGCGATCTGCTCCTTCAGCTCCTTGGCCCGCCCGAACTCCTCGGCGGCCACGGCCTGGTCCTTCTCCCGGCGCAGCTTCGCGAGGCGGTCCTCCCGGCTGACGACCTCGGTGGAGCGGTTGGCGCTGCGCAGCCGTACGCGGGCACCGGCCTGGTCCATCAGGTCGATGGCCTTGTCGGGCAGGAAGCGGTCGGAGATGTAGCGGTCGGACAGCTCGGCGGCCGACGTCAGGGCCCCGTCGGCGAAGCGGACCTGGTGGTGGGCCTCGTACGCGTCCCGCAGCCCTTCGAGGATCTGCACGGTCTCCTCGACGGTGGGCTCGGGGATCAGCACGGGCTGGAAGCGGCGCTCCAGGGCGGCGTCCTTCTCGACATGCTTGCGGTACTCGTCGATGGTCGTCGCGCCGACCACGTGCAGCTCGCCGCGGGCGAGGGCGGGTTTGAGCATGTTGCCCGCGTCCATCGAACCCTCGCCGGTCGCGCCCGCGCCGACGACGGTGTGGAGTTCGTCGATGAAGAGGACGACCTCGCCCTCGGCCCGCTGGACGTCCTCGATGACCTTCTTCAGCCGCTCCTCGAACTGGCCGCGGTACTGGGCTCCGGCCACCATGCCGGACAGGTCCAGCGAGACGACCCGCTTGTCCTTGAGGGTGTCCGGGACCTCGCCCGCGACGATGCGCTGGGCGAGCCCCTCCACGATGGCGGTCTTGCCGACGCCCGGCTCCCCGATGAGCACGGGGTTGTTCTTGGAGCGCCGCGACAGGATCTCGATGGTCTGCTCGATCTCCTCGGCCCGGCCGACGACGGGGTCGAGCCTGCCCGCCCTGGCCTCCTCGGTCAGGTCCCGGCCGAACTCGTCCAGGGTGGTGGCCGGTTCCTTCGCCGCGGCGCCCGGGGCGCCCTGGCCCCCGGTCGCCCGGTCGGTCATGCCGCGCAGCTCGGAGACGTCCATGTCCTGGGCGCGCAGGAACCGGGAGGCGCCGGAGTCGGCGTCGCCCAGGAGTGCGCCGAGGATGTGCTCGGGCCCGATGTAGGAGACCTCGGCCGCCTGCGAGCGGGCGTGCGCCAGAGCCAGGGTCCGCTTGGCCGCCGGGGTGAGTCCGGGCTCGGAGGAGGGCTCCTGGGACTCCCGGGGCAGCACCTTGGCGATCCGGTCACCGAGCGCGTCGGGATCGACCCCGGCGCGGACGAGGAGCCTGCGGGTGGGCTCCACCTGGGTGGCGGCCCACAGCAGGTGCTCCGTGTCGAGGTCCGACGTACCGTCCTGGACCGCCCGGCCGGCGGCGGCGTCCAGCAGTTCCCGCGCCGGTTCCGTGAGGAGTCGGCCGATGGGCACACGCTGTACGGCGGGGGGCGAGGACGCCGGTGACATTCCGAAGAAGCGGTTGAGCAGATCGCTGAAGGGGTCCGGCGAACCGGACGGAGAACCGAAGGCCATCGACATGCCGGCTCCAGAGCAGCGGGTGCGGGGGGTCCCACCCACTCAAACCCGATGCTCCGCACTCCGCAAACGGTGGGGCGGGCAGCTCCCGGCCACGCGCCCCGGGACCCCTCGGGGCGCGCCTCCACGCCGCCGGACGCCGACCGGCCATGGCGACAGGTCGTCCGGTGCCCTCCGGTCGGCGTAGTGCCGGTGGCCGCTCCCCCGCGAGCCGCGGAGACTGCTGAACGGTACGCGTCGGCACCGTCGGCGGACCTGGCCTCACGGAAGGTGCCATGGCGGACGAGCCGGGCCCGAGCAGCGGCCGCACCGGACCGGATGGGGAGGAGCCGCCCCGGTCCGCCGACCGCAGGGGCGGACCCGGGCACACGGTCCTGCTGGCGCTGGTCCTCGCGGTTCCGGTGGCGAAGGTCGCGTACACGGTCGGGGGCGGTGGCGCCGCCCGTGACGTGTTCGTCGCCATGGAACCCTCGAACTGGCCGGACGTCCTGATCGGTATGGTCCTCACCGATCCGCTCCTCGCCTCCGTGCTGGCCGTCGTCGTCTCCCGGGTGGTGTTCGCCCTGTTCGCCGCGCGCGGCGCGGTACCGGTGGGAGGCGGTTTCCCCGCAGCTCTCCGACGGGCGGCGCTGACCGCCGCCAACCCGATCGCGGTGGGGGTGGTGGACGCGTGCTTCTTCGGCCCCTGGTGGGGGCTGGGCACCGGGCTGGCCGCGTACGCGCTGCGCAAGGGCGTCGTGGTGGAGTACCGCACCGGCCGCCGCCGTCCGCACGGACTCCGTGCCGGGCGGCCGACGGCGGCCGGGGCACACCGCGAGGGCGGCGGTCGGCCGTCCTCCGGGCTGCGTCGGGCGGCGGCCCTCGAACAGTGGGTGGCGCTGGGCCTGACCACCGTGGCGCTCCCCGTCCTGTGCTTCGTCTCGGCACTGGACGGGCGGGCATGGACCTCGATCGTCCGCTGCCAGGTCACCGACGGCACCCGGACCGAGAGCAACCGCCTGATCGAGCTGGGCCGCAAGGGCAGCGGAGTCGTGGGCTGGAACCTGGACACGGAGGAGATCTCCAGCGGTCTGGGGTGCACGGGCGAGGAGAGCCTGTACGTGCGTGAGCCGTGGTGGCGCGGATGAGAGGCCGTACCCCCGGCCCCCGGATGCGGGCCCCACTCGCACACGGAGACGCTGATCGCGGCAGCGGCACGCCTCTACAGGCCAGTGACCGGAAGCGGTCCGGCAGGGCCCGCTGTCACCTCCCCGGTACGTAGTGCTGCCGAAGCCCCCGCCGCTCCTGCGGCGGCAGGTTGCGGGCGGGGGTCTCCACCGGGCCGGGCACCGGGCGGCCCCGCTCGCGGTCCCACCCCGCACGGGCGCGCGGGTGGAAGCGGTACCGCTCGGGAACCCACCGCCAGACGCGGTGCACCAGCCGCCCCAGCACGCGCAGGAGCCGTTCGTCGCGGGGCGTCCACCGCAGCCCGAGGTGGTCCCGTACGGTCTGGGGGTACAGGCCGACCGTGATCCACAGCGCCAGCCGGACCATCGGGGCCCGGAGAGCGGCCCACAGCGGCTTCGGCAGTCGGCGCAGGAGGGGCGGCCGGGCGATCCGGCGCATGTTCAGGACGTCCCGGGTCGGCCGGTTGTCCTCCAGGACGTCGGCGCACATGTGGTCCCAGTACCGCTGGAACTCCTCCCAGCTGCCGGGGACGGGCTTCATGGAGAGCCCGTACAGCGCGTACCAGCGGACGTGCTCGTCGAAGAGCGTGTGCCGCTGCGCCTCCGTGAGGCCGCCGCCGAAGTACTCGGCCACCCGCACGGTCAGCATGAAGAACGTGGCGTGCGCCCAGTAGAACGTCCCCGGGTTCAGCGCGTGGTACGGGCGGCCGTACTCGTCGACCCCGCGGATCGAGGCGTGGTAGCCGCGTACTTCACGGGCCGTACGGGCGGCGAGCGGGCCGTCGTACACGACTCCGCCGATGGGGTAGAGCGAGCGGAAGAGGCGCTCCCACCGCTCCTCGAAGAAGCGCGAGTGCGCGGCGACGCCCGCGCCCAGCTCGGGGTGCATGTTCTGCATCGACCCGGCCCAGGGGGCGAGGAGCAGCCCTCTCCAGTCGCCGAACCAGCGCCAGGTGAGGGAGTCGGGGCCGAGGGGGTCGACGGTTCGAGGTCCGGTCGGCGGCGGACCACCCGGGTCACGGGCTGGTGGTTCCACGTGCGCCTCCATTTCTGAGGACACCTGTCATCACCTGGAACGGTAGAATGTGAGGACGTATGTCGTCAATGGGTGGGCAGGCAACGGCGCGGAGGGGAAAGCGAGTTGGCCGAGCGGAGCTGGGGCGGGACCACGCTCGCCGATCGTCGCGCGGCCCGTCGGCAGGCGCTGCTGGACACCGCCGAGCGTCTGGCCGGGGAGGAGGGGTGCGCGGCCGTCACAGTCCGCTCCGTCTGCAGACGGGCGCGGCTGACGGACCGCTACTTCTACGAGAGCTTCGCCGGGCGGGACGAGCTGCTCCTGGCCGCCTTCGAGCGGGTGGCCGACGAGGCCAGGAGGGCCCTGGAGGAGGCCGTGGCGGTGAGCGCCCCGCAGCCGGAGGTCCGGGCCCGGGCCGCCGTCTCCGCCTTCGTCGCCCTGGTCCTGGACTTCCCGCACAAGGGCAGGCTGCTGCTCCTGGAGCCCTTCGCGGACCCGGCTCTCGGTGCCCACAGCCACCGGCTCATGCCGGTCTTCACCGGTCTCGTAGGCGGTCAGCTCGCCGGTACGGGAGACGGCATCGACCGCCGCATGGCCGCCCACGCGCTGGTGGGCGGCCTGGCGAGCCTCTTCGGGGGGTGGCTGCACGGCACGCTCGACGTGCCGCGCGAGCGGCTGGAGGCGCACTGCGTGCGGCTGGTGCTGGCGGCGGCCTCACCCCGCGGGTAGCGGGCCGCGGGAGGCGGAGCGCGGCGGGTCAGCCCACCAGGTCGGGGGCACGCAGCATCTCGGCCGGAACGCCCCAGGCGTCGACGAGGTCGCCCGCGAGGGGCCGGACCTTGCGGCAGAGGTCGTTCACCTCGCGGGTGATCGCCTTGGAGCGCTGGACGGTGAGCCGGCCGTGCTCCATGAACCACGCCCGGTCCGCCTCGATCGTCGACAGGGCGAAGAGATCGCAGAGCAGGCCGAGCGCCACCTTGTTGCCGCCCTCGGGCAGCGTACGCGTCTTCTCGACGAACGCCTCCAGCACCAGCCGCTCGACGTGCGCGTGGGCGACGGCGATGACGTGGTCCTGCACCTCGGAGAAGACCGCGCCCGCGTCGCGCTTCCGGTCGATACCGCTCTTGAGCCTGCGGGCCACCCCGGCGAGCATGTGCTCCTCCCGGTAGCGGACCATGGCGAGCTGGTACTCCGAGTCGAGCAGGCCGGCCTCCTGGTCCCACTCGTCGCCGCCGGGCAGCAGATCCCGTACGCGTTCGAGCAGCTTGTGGGCCGACGTCTTCTCGATGACCGTCTCGACGGCGAGGTTGGTGACGTAGCGGACCATTCCGAGCTGGTCCAGGTCCTCGAAATCGCTCGCGTAGTCGGTGAGCAGTCCCTTGGCGACGAGCTGGAGCAGGACGTGGTTGTCGCCCTCGAAGGTGGTGAAGATGTCACTGTCGGCCTTGAGGGCGGCGAACCGGTTGACGGCGAGATAGCCGGCCCCGCCGCACGCCTCGCGACACTCCTGGATGGTCCGGGTGGCGTGCCAGGTGCCGAGCGCCTTGGTGCCGGCGGCCCGTGCCTCCAGCCGACGCCGGGCCTGCGGGTCGTCCTCCGCGCCGGAGAAGACGTCGTGCAGCTGCCGACGGACGACGTCCTGGGCGAAGTGCAGTGCGTAGGTACGGGCGATGAGCGGCAGCAGTCGGCGCTGATGCAGCCCGTAGTCCAGGAGCAGCTGTTCCTCCCCCTGGGGGTTCGCCGCGAACTGCCGCCGCCGCAGGGCGTACTTGGTGGCGACGGCGAGGGCGACCTTCGCCGTGCTCACCCCGGCCCCGCCGACGCTGACCCGGCCCTGCACCAGGGTGCCGAGCATGGTGAAGAAGCGGCGGTCGGGGTTGTCGATCGCGCTCTCGTAGACGCCTTCGGGGGTGACGTCGGCGAACCGGTTGAGCAGCGCCTCGCGGGGCACGCGCACCCCGTCGAAGCGGATGCGCCCGTTGTCCACGCCGTTGAGGCCCATCTTGCGGCCGTCGTCCTCGATGTCGACGCCGGGCGCCGCCTCGCCGTCGACCCGGATCGGTACGACGAAGGCGTGGACGCCCTCGCACGTACCGCCGACCTCCAGCTGGGCGAAGACGACGGCCAGCTCACCGTGGCGGGCGGCGTTGCCGATGTAGTCCTTGCGGGCCTGCTCGCCCTCGGTGGTGATGACGAACTCCCGCGTGGCGACGTCGTACCGCGCGACGGTGCCGAGCGCCTGCACGTTGGAGCCGTGCCCGGTCTCGGTCATCGCGAAGCAGCCCATCAGCTCCCCGGTGATCAGGCGGGGCAGATAGGCGTCATGGTGGCGTTCGGTGCCCAGGTGGAGGATCGCGCCGCCGAAGAGCCCGAACTGCACGCCGACCTTCACCAGCACCGACAGATCACCGAAGGCGAGCGTCTCGAAGGCGGCGATCGAGGCCCCGACGTCGCCGCCCCCGCCGTACGCCTTCGGGAAGCCCATGCCGGTCTGTCCCGTCGCCGCCATCCCGACCACCAGCTCGCGCACCCGCTCGCGGAACGCGTCGATGCCGAGTTCGTCGGCCTCCTCCAGGACGGAGGCGTACGTCACCAGGTTGGTGCGGACCAGGTCGCGGACCTCGGCGTACTCGCCGTCTAGCAGCCCGGTCAGGGCCGGGACGTCGAGCCGCGGCTGCACATATCCGTCGGGATCGGGTGCTGTTCTGTGAGTGGTCATATCCGTTCGCTACCCCGCCCGGGAACGATCACTCGGTCGGACGGGGCAGGTGGGCCGGGCGCGCTCCGGCTCACGGGGCGCCGTCGAGCACCTCGCGCAGCCGGTGGGCGAACTCGTCGGGCTTGCCGGGGTAGCCGAACTCCCCGTCCAGGAAGCCGCCGTGGTGGCTCGGGAACACGGTCGCCCGCTGCCCGAGGAGTGCGGCGGCGGCATCCGACGTACGCCCGGTCTGGACGGCCCGCGACTCCTCCCCCACGGCGATCACCACCCGGGTGGGCGCACCCGTGACGGCCTCGACGTCCGGGCGGTGGTCGCTGATCGCCCAGGACCGGTCGGAGAGCAGCGGGTCGTCCCGCGCCCCGTCGTCCTCGGTGGGCATCCCGAACGCGGCCGGGTCGGGGTCCGGCCGGGCGAAGTACGCGTCGGTGAACTCGCCGTCCCAGGAGGTCATGGCGATGAAGGCGGCCATCCCGGCGCCCCACCCGCGCTGCTCGTACGCCTCCCGGACGGCGGCGCGGGCCCGCACGGCGGCGGGGCCGTCCGGGGTGAGGGTGATGAGCGGCGGTTCGTGGGCGACCAGGACGGAGACATCGCCGGGGTGGCGTGCGATGAGCGCGAGCGCGGTGACCGCGCCACCGCTGCTGGCGAACATCTCGACCGGGCCGCCGCCGAGCACCCCGATCACGGCGTGCAGATCGTCTGTGGTGAGCGTGTGCGTCTTCATACCCGGGTGGACCGCCCCGGGCACGAATACTCATCGGTGGCTCATCCCCCCGAACCGGTCGCCCGGTCTCCGGGTGCCGCGCCCACCGCCGTCACCACCAGGGCCCGTACCTGGCGCACGATGTCCGCACGGTTGCGTTCGAACTCCGGGTCGGTGACGGTGCCCGTCGCCGGGTCCGTGTTGCCCGTGCCGAACTGGAGCACCGGTGTGTGCAGATGGCCACCGGGCAGCCGGGGCAGTCCCAGCCGGTCGCGCAGCAGGGTGGCCCGGTAGGCGATCTCGTTGGAGAGGTAGTCGCCGCCGCCACCGGCCCGTGCGGTCGAGCCCGGGGTGGGCCCGTTCGGCCTGGTCACCGGCTGGGTGGCGCCCGCCGGGATCTCGGTGACCTCGGTGTTGTCGTACACCGGGAAGCGGCCCGTGTCCGCCTCGGTGAGCAGGCGGTACGGGAGGGTGGTGGAGGTCCACTGCGGCTGCGAGGCGGGATCGGTGACGGGGACGGTCCCCGTTCGGGAGAGGTTCTCGTTGTCGGAGAAGCCGCCGCGCCAGGCGCCGTTGGTGCGCTCCACGTCGAACCGGCCCGGGCGGCCCTGGCTGACGGTGGTGAAGAGGTCCAGGTGGGGCAGGTGCCGGGCGAGGGCCCGCTCGACGGCCCCGTCGGCGAAGTCCGTCCAGCGGACCGGGAAGACCACGGTCTCGATCCGGGCAGGTCCCTGGGCGGTTCGCACCAGGGTGCCGTCCAGGGCGAGCACGCTCGCGCCCGAGGGGTTGCCGATCCGGACGTCCCGGTCCAGCGTGAACGGGTCGAAGCCCGTGACGAGGACCCGCTTCACCCCGGGCCCGGGGCGGCGGACGTCGTCCTGGCCGCGCGAGGCGGTCTCCAGAGCGGTGTGCAGGGCCGCGCGCCGCTGCTCGTCCAGGGCGAACCGGGGTGTCCACGTTCGGAGTTCGCCGCTGAGGGCGAGCCGGGCCCAGTACAGCGGCCGGTCGTCGCCCCGGCTCAGGTCTCCCCCGGCGGGGCCCCGCCCCTGGGCACGGTCCACGGCCCGCCGCCACAGCGCCGAGGCGTGGCGGGTGACCTCCCGCTCCGCCTGGGCGTAGCTGCGGGAGCCCTCCAGGGAGCGGGCGAAGCGCGGGGCGAGGGCGTCGAATCCGCTGCGCCGCAGGATCTCCCGCGGGGCGGCCCGGTCGAGTCGCCGCTCCTCGACGGTGGGCCGCTCGGTGACGCGTACGGCGTCGGCGGGGGCGGCCGTGGCGGGCAGGGTGGAGGCCGCGAGGGCGAGCGCGAGCGCCACGCCGCCGAGGCCGAACCGGGTGATTGCGGGGAACGGGTGCGTCACGGGGGCCCTTTCGGCAGGAACAGTCGGCCCGCAGTATCGCGGCACGACGGGCGGCGGCGCCATGGGGCGGGGTTCCCGGCCCGTACGTCGTAGGTCAGGCGGCGGCTCCTCTCCGCAGCGACAGGGCGAAAGCGCAGCTGGTGACGGTGAGGACCGCGATCGGCGGAACGGGCAGCAGGAGGAGCGCTGCCCCGAGGGCGGTCAGGGAGGCCACCAGGGGCACCCGGACGAAGGCGGTACGCCGTTGGACGAGGCCGGGGGCGTGACGGACGGCGGCGAGCATCAGCAGACCGCAGGTGACGGCGAAGAGGGCCATGGCGATGCTCATGCCGTGGGTGACATCGAGGGTGCTGCGTTCCAGGCCGAGCAGGGTGAAGGCGGACTCCCGCAGGGCGGTGTCGGCCGTACGCTGCTCGGGGGTCCGGGCGGCCGAGGCCATGACGGCGGAGAGGGCGAGGTGGCCGACTCCGAGGACGACGTATCCGTAGGCGCCGACCTTGAAGGGCCGTACGGCGCCGGCTCCGGCGGAGGTCCGGGCGGCGGGGGTCGCGGTGGTCACGGCTGCTGCTCCTCGATGTCGACGGACGGGCGGGCGGCTGGGGCGGGTGTCGGGGGCGGGGCGGATGCGGGTGCGGAGGGCGGGGCCGGGGCCGGGCCGGAACCCCGGGCCGGGCTCGCGGCGTGACGGGGCGCCGGGCCCGAACCGGTCGCCGGGGCCGGGTCGCGCGGGGGTTGCCAGCCCAGGAGCGTGTCCAGCCCTCGTGCCGTGACCGCCGAGGGCGTGGCCCGTACGGCCAAGTCGCGGACGGAGACGGCCAGGGGATGGGAGAGACGGGCGAGGGCGCCGATGCGCCGGGAGCGGCGGCTGATCCGGGTGGTGCGCCCGTGCCGGGCCTCCGTGTAGGCGGCGAGCGCGGCCGGTACGTCGGCGTCGCCCGCGAGGAGGTGTGCCAGGACCACCGCGTCCTCGATGGCCTGGCAGCCGCCCTGGCCCAGGTTGGGCGTCATCGCATGAGCGGCGTCGCCGAGCAGGGCCATGCGACCGGAGTGGAACCGGGGCGGGGGCGCGGCGAGTTCGTAGAGGTCGTGGTGGAGGATGCCGACGCGGCCGGGGCCGTGCCGCTCCGACCGCTCCAGTCGGTCCAACAGCGCGGGGATCGGATCGTGCCAGGCGCCGAAGCGCCGGATCAGCTCCGCGAGGTGGTCGGCCGGCCGCGTACCGGGGCCGGTGACGGCGGTCGCGTACACATAGACCCGGCCGTCGGCGAGGGGGACGATCCCGAACCGCTCCCCTCTCCCCCAGGTCTCGGCCGCGGGCAGCGCGGGCAGGCCGCCGCCGGACAGCACCGCCCGCCAGCCGGTCTCACCGGCGTAACGGGGGCCGGGGTGCCGGGGGAAGAGCTGCCCCCGGAGCACGCTTCGCAGCCCGTCGGCCGCCACGACGGCATCGGCACGCAGCTCCCCCTCCGTCGTACGCACCACCACCGCGCCCCCGGCGTCGTCCACGCCGCTCACCGAGACACCGAGGCGCAGGGCGCCGGGCGGCAGGGCGGTGGCAAGGGCGTCGATCAGGAAGCCGCGGTGCACGGCACGGGCGGGAAGCCCGTAGCGGGAGGCCACAGCTCCGGTCCGGCTCAGCCACGCACCGTCGGGGGTACGGAGCCCGAGTGCACCGGCCAGGGGCTCACCCTCCGAGACCGCGGGTCCCAGGCCGATCGAGTCCAGGGCACGCAGGGCGTTGGGGGCGAGCACGATGCCCGCGCCGGTCCCCGTGAGGGCGGGGGCCCGCTCGCACACGGTCACCCGCCATCCGCGACGGCTCAGCGCCACCGCAGCGGTCAGGCCCCCGATCCCGCCTCCGGCCACGACAGCACGACGAACACCCATAAGGACCGCCCTCCCCACACACGCCCTCTACACCTGTAGAGGGTCACGTTCCGCACTCTACAGCTATAGAGTGCGGAGCATGCCTGCCCCTCGCCCCGACCGCCGGGACCTGATCGCCGACACCGCCATCGCCACCGTGGCCGCCGCAGGCCTGCGGGGCCTGACCCATCGCGCGGTCGACACCGCGGCGGGGCTGCCCGCCGGCAGCACGTCGTACTACTTCCGCACGCGCTCCGCCCTGATCAGCGCCTGTTACCTCCGCCTGGCCACGCTGACGGTCGCCGATGTGGACCACTGGGAGGCTCGGCACGGCACCCCGGACCCGGACTCCGCCGCCGAAGCCCTCGCCGCACTGCTGCACCACTGGCTGACCACGGGACGCGACCGCCAACTGGCCCGTTTCGAGCTGAGCCTGGAGGCGGCCCGCCGCCCCGAACTCCGCGCGGACCTGGAGAGAGCCGGCCGCGCCGCACGCGCCAGGGCCGCCATGCTGCTGGCCTCGCTCGGCGCCCCCGACCCGGCACGGGCGGCGGACCTGCTCGTCGCCTGGACCGACGGCCTGCTGTACGACCGCCTCGCCGGAGCCCCGGCCGCCGGCCGCCCGGCGCCGGACCCGGCCGAACTGACCCTGGTCGTCAGGCGGATGCTCTCCGCCCTGCTCGCCCCCTGAGCCCCGAGAACGCGCCCCGTGCCGCCGCCCGCCACCCGGCCCCGACACCCGATGGCACGCGGTGGGTGTTGGTCTCCCGTACGACGTCGTCGGCGCGGGAGGAGTGCGAGGCCCATGACCCGAGCGGCCGGGCCGGGTGGACCGGAACCCGCGCCGGCTCCCGGGCCGGAACACAGCTCCCGAGCGTCCAAAGGCCTCCGAAGCGGGGCGAGCCGAGGGCAGGGCAGGGCAGGGGGGTTGCGGTGGTCAGCCCTCGTCAGCGAGCGGGCCGAATCCGCGACGCCGCGGGATCAGCCAGGCTTCCACGGCCGGGGTGAGATCGACGACCAGCCGCTCCCCCACACCGGAGGCCGTGGTGGCGTCCGGAGCGAGGTAGCCGAGGCCGCGCAGCTCAGGTCTTGGTGTACGGCTTCGCTCTCCTCGCCGCCGAGCCGACGCCGAGTCCGTCAGGCCCGGCCTCGCTCCGGCGGGCCTCCCACCACCGTGAGCAGGTCCACGACGAAGATCAGCGTCGAGCCCGCCGGGATCAGCGGAGAGGGTGACTGCTTGCCGTAGCCGAGACGCGGGGGGACGATGATCTCACGTCGCCCGCCGACCCTCATCCCCCTCACCCCCCGGTCCCAGCCCTTGATGGCCCTGCCACCCCCCACGGCGAACTTGAACGGCCGGTCCTGCTCCCAGGAGGAGTCGAACTCCCTCCCGGACGCGAACGTCACCCCTACGTAGTGCACCTGGACGACCGTGCCCGGCCGCGCCTCGGGCCCGTCCCCGACCACGAGGTCCCGGAGCGTCAGTTCGACGGGCGCAGCCCCTTCCGGAATCTCGATCACAGGCTTCGTCGGTTCGCTCATCACAGCCCCATCGCTCGCCACCGGCCTGCCTCGCACGGGCCGCCGGACACATGGACCTTCCATGCGGCAGGCGATCACGGTACGCGGGAGTTCCGCGGATCCTCGTGACAACCCGGGACGGTGTGGGACGGTCCGCACCAAGGGCGGAAAGTGCTGTGCCGGGCCCCGCAGTTCGGTCGTCCCGCGGAGGCGGCACCCGGCACGCTGCCCGGTGGGGAGCGGCGTGCGCGGAGGCAGCTCTCAGGGCTGGGCACCGCGCACGAGGAAGGATGCCTGCCCGGCGAACGCCCGTGTTCCGTCGGAGCCGTCGAGCCAGATCCCTCCGTCACGGTGGCGGAGGGCGGAGCCGGGATAGTTGTGCGCGTGCAGGGTCACCGAACCCGCCACCGACCCCGGGCGCGGGCAGAAGGTCGCGTCTTCGCGGAACAGATCGCTGCCGTCGTCGTTGCTGAGCCGCAGCCGGAGGTAGGAGTGGCGAAGGTACCGGCCGTCCGCGGCGCGGAAGGTGACGCACCGTGTGTCGGCCAGCCCCGCGATGACCGTGAAGGTGCTGCGGTTCCGGGTCTGCGCACCGCTGGACGCGGAGAGGGGACCGAGCGTCGCGTGGTCGCCGGCAAAGGTGACGAACAGCCCGGGTTCGTCCGCGGACTCCAGCGACCGCGCACCGAGCGGGACAGTGGCCGCGGCGGCGGACGGACTGGGGGTGGACGGCCCCGGGGTGGACGGGCCGGGGGTGGACGGGCCGGGGGTGGACGGGTCGTCCGACGTCGGGGGGCGCGACGGGGCCGGTGAGTCGGTGCCGGCCGTGGGGGCGGCGGTGACGGCGGATACCCGAGGCGCCGGTTCCGGCCAGGCCACGTAGGTGGCGGTTCCGGCGACGAGCGCCGCGCCGGCGGCGAGGCTCACCAGCGGGTGGGCGGTGATCGCCGTGAGTTTGCCGGCCGGTGCGGCGTGCAGGCCGCCTCCCCCCGTGGCGGTGCCTACGGCGACGTGAGCCGCGGCCGGCCCGGCGGCGACGGCGGTGGTACCCGGCAGCAGGCCCTTGGCGACGAGCGCGGCGACCAGTCCGGCCGGGACGGCCAGGGTCACGAGGCCGAGGGGGAGCAGTTCGGCCGGAACCCGTTCCGTCGCCGCCCCCGCGCAGACCGGGCAGTCACGCGTGTGCCGCGCCATGCGCTTACGCCACACCGATGCGCGCTGACCGTCCCAGCCGACGAGGACCTCGTCCAGTCGGGGACAGCGCGGGTCGGCCTCCAGCGCGGCGACGATCGTCCTGCACAGCTCCAACTGTTCGCGCATGCGCTGCAGACGTACTCCGACGTGGGCGACCGTGAGCCCCGTCGCGGCGGCGATGTCCTCACGGCTCAGCGAACCGGCGCACTCCTGCCACCAGAGCGAGAGGAGCACCCGATGGTCCGGATCGAGCCACCGGCCGGCTTCGACCACGCGGCGGCGCTCGTCGGAGACATGCAGCCGGAGGATCGCCGTGTCCACGGGTTCGGCGCCGGCATCCGGTATCCGGTGTGCCTCGTCGATGGCGGTGGTCCGGTCGGCGAGGGCCTTCTTCCGGTGCAGGTGGGTGGTGATCTGGCGCAGCGTGATCGCCACGAGCCAGGACCGGAAGCTCTCGGGGGTGCGCAGGGCAGGCAGGTCACGCACCACACGCAGCAGGGTCTCCTGGACGACGTCGTCGACGTCGGCGTGTCCGTTCAGCGCCCTCCCCACGACGTTGTAGACCAACGGCAGGTAAGCGGCGATCAGCTCCTCGCGCGCCCGGCCGTCGCCTGCCTGCGCCGCGACGACCAGCCCCGCGTGGTCCACGTCGATGAGCCCCATTCCCGCCTTCTCCAGGTGAACGGCCGCCCGGAGTACGGTGACCTGCCTCTGCGTCGGCAAAGAATACGACGTGGGACCGGGCCGGTCCGCCGGCGTCGCTCGGTGGGCGGCAGGCACGGGAGTCGGACCGGTCAGTGCCAGCAGGGTCCGCGCGTACGGGGGGGGGGGGGGGGGGGGGGGGGGGGGGGGGGGGGGGGGGGGGGGGGGGGGGGGGGGGGGGGGGGGGGGGGGGGGGGGGGGGGAGGGGGAAGGGGGGGGGGGGGGGCGGGGGGGGGGGGGGCCTCCACCT
>NZ_JBWKCM010000009.1:109090-239423 GCF_056436485.1 Streptomyces sp. NPDC043746
TGGGGGGGAAAAGGAGGGGGTCTTTCCCCTCCCTGCCCCCCCCCCTCCCCCCCCCCCCCCCCCCCCCCCCCCCCCCCCCGCCCCGCCGCCGTACGGGCAGAGGGCCACCTGCCCAAGGGAGAGCGGACGGCCACACGCTCAAGGAAGGACGGCGAAGGCCGCTCCGGCCCCGAACGCGGCCCCGGCCGTGACCACGGCGGGCTCGGACGACCGCCGAGCCCGCCGCTTCGTCAGCGCCGCAGCGTCAGCAGACCCGGGCGGTAGGCCCACTGGCCGTAGTCACCGCCGGAGTTGGGATCACGCCCCTGGTAGAGGAACTGCAGGTTGCAGGGGTCGATCGTGAAGGTCTGGTCGGCGCTGTCGCGGATCAGCTCGCCGTGGCTGATGTCGTCGGTCCAGGTGGCTGTGCTGTTGGCCTTGCCCGCGAAGGGGTTGCTCTCGGTCGCCGCCTGCGGGGTCCACGCACCGCTCAGGCTGGAGGCGGTGAACGAGCGGAAGTAGCGCTGCTCGCTCGCGCCCCGGGCCTCGACGATCATGAGGTACTGGTTCTGGCCCTTGACCTTGTAGACCTGCGGCGCCTCGAACAGGTTCTTCGTCGTATCGCTCATGACCGTCGTGTACGACGAGCCGAAGCTCGCGGGGAAGTTCCCGATCGGCATGCTCGCACGGTAGATCCTGCCGTTGTCACCGGCGAAGAACAGGTACATGTTGCGGTCGTCGGCGATCAGCGTCTGGTCGATCGGCCCCGTACTCGAGTCGGCGATACTCCCGGAGAACAGCTCCCGCTCCGCCGACCAGCCGTTCGGATCGGTGGGATCACTCGACGTCCGGTAGGAGAAGGCGGTCCTGCCCCACTGGTACGCGAGCACCCAGACGTTCTTCGGCGCGAAGTAGAAGAGCGTGGGCGCGACCGCGGAATGCGGCATCCTGTTCTGGCCCGTCGTGGCCATCTGGGACCAGTCGGTGAACGGGGTGAAGTTCATCGTGCCCCAGCCCACTCCCGTCCCCGGGGTGCCGTGCGTCGTCGCGTAGACGACGTGCCTGCCGTTGTGCGGGGCGACGGTGAAGTCCTTGAGCGAGGCCCACCCGGCCCTGGGCTGCGCCAGCGGGCCCGTGGAGGACCAGCGGTACGTCGAGGGGAGGGCACAGGTGCCGGGGGTGCCGTCGGCGACCTTGACGAGCCGCCACTGCTGGTTGGTGCCGCCCCAGTCGTCGTACTGGACGATGTTGGCGTTGTCGGCGGTGGAGCCGCCCTGGACTTCGAGGGCCTTGCCGCTGTGGCGGGCGACGAGCCTGATGTGACCGTCAGAGCTGTCGGCCGGCCGCCACTGCTGGTTGCCGCCGTTCACGTCCGTCCACTGGACGATCGCGCCGCCGTTGGCGGTGGAACGGTTCTGGACGTCCAGGACCTTGCCCGAGTGGCGGGACTTGACGCGGTAGTAGCCGTCTCCGGAGGCGACGAACTGCCACTGCTGCTGGTTCTGGTCGTTCCTGGTCCACTGGGTGATGCGGGCGCCGTCGCCGGTCGCGAGGTTGTGGACGTCCAGGGCCTTTCCGCTGTTGCGGTTGACCAGCACGTACCAGGCGTTGGTGTCGATGGTGGCCGCGGCGGCGGGCGGGGCGTTGAGGAGAGCGGCCCCGAGCAGCAAGGACGACAGGACCGCGAGGACGAGACTCAGGACCAGGGGTGGATGGCGAAACCTCATCAGAAGGGCTCCTTCGAGGGTGGGTGGAGAAGCGGACGAACCGCGCGGCGGCCGCCCCCGTCAGCAGGACGGGGACGGAACAGGCGTGGAGAGGGGCGTACACGCCGAAGAGCGGTTGCCCCGGGCCCTGTGGCCCCGACACGTCGCCGCGTACGGGACGGCCGCCGTGGCGGGGGTGGCGCCGCGCCGCCCTTCGGCGGCTGCCCAGCCGTACGGGGTCGGCCCCGAGATTTCGGCCAGGGGTCGGGGCGAGGGAGCCCCGACCTGTAATGTTAGCGCTAACATTACGACGCCTTTCGGAGTGGTCGGACGTTTCACAGGGTCTCCTCGGGGGTGCGGGTCGCGTGGCGCGGGTCAGCCCTTGGTGGCTCCCGCGGTGAGGCCGCCGATCAACTGCCGTTCGGCCACGGCGTAGAAGGCGAGCGCGGGGACCATGGCGAGCACGATGTAGGCGAGGACCAGGGCGTAGTCGGTCGAGTACTGGCCCTGGAACTGCTGGACGCCGACCGGGATCGTCTGCCATCGGGGATCGTTGAACACCAGCAGCGGAAGGAAGAAGTTGTTCCAGCTCGCGACGACCGCCAGCACCGAGACGGTACCGAGCGCCGGACGTGCCATCGGCAGCAGGATCTGCCAGAAGAAGCGGAGCTTGCCGCAGCCGTCCATGGTGGCGGCCTCCTCGATCTCCGCCGGGATGGTGCGGAAGAAACCACGCAGAATCACGATCGTCAGGGGAAGCCCGAAAGCCGCCTGCGGGAGGATCACTCCGAGCGGATTGTCGAGCAGGCCGAAGGTGCGCAGCATGAGGAAGAGCGGCAGAACGGCCACCGCGAACGGGAACATCAGCCCGATCGTGAACAGCGTATAGAACAACTCCCGTCCCCGGAAGGCATAGCGCGCCAGCACGAAAGCCGCCATCGCGGAGGCCGCGACCGTGCAGACCGTCGTGCCGATCGCGATTCCCGCACTGTTGGCGATCTGCCGCCAGAACATTCCGTCGCCGAGAATTCCGGTGTAGTTGCCGGTCTTCCACTGCTCCGGCAGCCCGAACGGATTCGTCGTGAGTTCGCCGCTGCTCTTGAATCCGGAGATCACCGCGTAGAGCAGCGGTACGGCGACGAACGCGGCGATCAGCCAGACCACGGCGTGCAGGGACAGACCGCGTGCGGTCCGGCGGGCGTTCATCGGCCTCCTCCCGAGGTGACGGCTCCGCTCAGGTCACGGCGGAGCACGTAGCGCTGGTAGAAGAGGGAGAAGACCAGGCTGATCATGAACAGCACCACACTGATCGCACTGGCGTAGCCGACCTGGTACCGCTGGAACCCGGACTGGAACATCGCGATCGCCATCGTCTCGGAGGAGTGGTTGGGTCCGCCCGCGGTCATGACCCAGACCAGGTCGAAGAGCTGGATGGACCCGATGATCGACAGGAAGACGCTGATCCGGACGGTCGGGCCGAGCAGCGGCAGCGTCACATGCCGAAAGCGGCGCCAGGCCCCGGCGCCGTCGATGGCGGCGGCCTCGAGGACCTCGGACGGGATGCTCTGCAGTCCGGCGAGGAAGAGCATCATGTGGAAGCCGAAGTACTTCCAGACCATCACCACGAAGAGGGTGGGCATGACCGTCGAGGGATCGGCGAGCCACCTGCCCTGCAGCCCGTCCAGGCCCAGGAGGCCGGCGAGGTGGTCGGCCATGCCGGCGCCGGGCAGGAAGACCATCGTGAAGAGGACCGCCGTGACCACTTCGGACAGGATGTACGGCGCGAAGAACAGCATCCGGTAGACGGCCCGGCCGCGGAGCCTCTGGTTGAGCAGGACCGCGGTGAAGAGGGCGAACGGCAGCTGGATCGTGATCGACAGGACGATCAGGTACAGTCCGCGCCCCAGGTCGCCGAGGAAGACCTCGTCGTCGAGGAGCCTGGTGTAGTTCGCGAAGCCGACGAAGTCGTCCATGGGGCCGATCCCGCCCCACTTGAAGAAGCCGGTCCACACGGCGACGACGATCGGGGCGAGGACGAAGACGAGGAAGAGGACGAGAGCCGGGACGAGGAACCAGGCGACCGACACCCAGTCGCCCCACCCGCGCGAGCGGGCCGGGGCGGGCGGCCGCGTCGGCGGGGCTTCCTCCTTCCGCTCCTCGGCCGGGGCGGACAGGGAGCTAGGCACTCTTCGCAGCCTCGGTGATCGACGTGGTGACCCGCTCCGGCGTCTTCTTGCCGGCTATGAGGTCGGCGACGCTGTCGTTGACCTCCTGACCGACCGCCGGCGGGTACGCCTGGTCGAGGAAGAGCTGGAAACCCGTCGCCTCGACCAGGCTCGCGGCCACCACCTTCCTGTTGGCGTCGGTGAGTTGGCTCTCCGCGCCCTTCACCACCGGCAGGTAGCCGTTGGAGGCCAGCAGCTTGGACTGGTTCTCCAGGACGAAGAACTTCAGGAAGTCCAGCGCCTCCTTCAAAGCGCCCTTGCGCAACGCGAAGCCGCCGCCGCCCCCGAGCACCTCGGTTGCCGCCCCCACGCCTCCGTCGACGGCGGGGAAGGGGAAGAAGCCCAGGTCCGCCCCGAGGTCGGCGCCCGCGTCCTTCTGCACCGACGGCCCCCACTGCCCCATCAGCTCCATGGCGGCCTTGCCGTTGCCCATGGTCGCGGCCTGTCCGCCGGGGGTGGCGTAGCCCGCGCCGAGAAAGGCCGTCTGGAACGGCTGGAGGTCGACGAGTTCCTTGAGGTGCTCGCCCGCCCGGACGAAGCCGGCACCGGTGAAGTCCTTGGTGGTCGCGGCCTCCCGCAGCGCGGGGAGGCCGGCGACGCGCATCGCGAGGTAGGCCCAGTAGTAGTGGCCCGGCCACTTCTCCTTGCCCGCGAGGGCGATGGGGGTGGTGCCCGCCGCCTTGAGCTTCCCGACGCCGTCGAGGAACTCGGCCCAGGTGGCGGGCGGGGCGGTGATCCCGGCCTCGGCGAACAGCTTCTTGTTGTACCAGAAGCCGACCATGCCGATGTCGTACGGCACCGCATAGGTGCGGCCGTCGAACTGGTAGGGCTCCAGCGAGACCGGGGTGAGTTCGCTCGACCAGTCCAGGGCCTCGGTGAGGTCCTCGACCAGCCCCGCTTCGACCTGCTGCCGCAGCACCCCGCCGCCCCAGGTCTGGAAGACGTCGGGGAGTCTGCCCGACGAGGTGGTGGCGGTCAGCTTGGACTTGAAGGCCTCGTTCTCCAGCGAGGTCGTGTTGATCGCGACGTTCGGGTGAGCGGTCGTGTACGCCGAGGAGATCTGCGGGAAGAGGGATCTGCCCGGCTCCGTCGTCGCGATGTTCCACCACTCGAACGCCACCTTGCCGTCGGCCGCCGGCCCGCCGCCCGATGCGTCGGCACCGCAGGCCGCGCTCAGGGGGACGGACAGTGCGGTCAAGCCCGCGAGCGACAGGAAGTTTCGTCGGCTCGGGTGGGTGCTGGCCATGGGACCTCCGTGAGGGGATGCCGGGTTCGATGGCGCCGCTGCCGGGTTCATCTCCGGTTCCGCGCTCGAAAACTTTTCGAAATACTCTCGAATTCCGTGGTGCCATAAACTAGGAACGCCGGGCTGCACGGTCAAGACTTCTCACCGATCTATCTTGGAAGACCGCTTGATCCCGGGCTTGACAAGCAGTCGCGCCGACCAGAAACTCTTCGAAAGTTTGCGATACCCGTCGTCGACCGACGGCGTCGAGGAGGAGAGAAGTTGAGCGAGCAGCGTGCGACCCTGGCGGTCATCGCCGCGGAGGCGGGGGTCTCCCAGGCCACCGTCTCCAAGGTGATCAACGGCCGGTCCGACGTCGCGCCCTCGACACGCGAGCGGATCGAGGCTCTGCTGCGATCCCACAACTACCTCCAGCCCGGCCGGCAGAACAGGGCTCGCAGATCCGGCCTCGTCGACCTGATCATCGGCGGCCTGGACAGCGCGTGGGCGGTGGAGATACTGCGCGGGGTCGAGGCCGAGTGCGCCCAGCGGGGCGTCGGCACCGTCGTGTCGCTCGTACCGCCGGGCGAGGCCACGCCGTCGAGCTGGGCCGCCCTGCCGGTACGGCACCACAGCGACGGCGTCATCCTCGTCACCGCCTCGGTCACCCAGGCCCAGCGCGCGCAGGTCGAGCGGGGCGGGGTGGCGCTGGTCGTCATCGACCCGATCGACCTGCCGGACAACGGCGTGCCGAGCATCGGCGCGACCAACTGGGCGGGCGGCCTCGCCGCCACCGAGCACCTGCTGGACATGGGGCACCGCCGGATCGCCGCGATCGGCGGGCGCAGGGAGATGCTCTGCAGCCAGGCCCGCATCGACGGCTACCGGGCCGCTCTGGAGCGGGCCGGGATCGAGGTCGACCGCGACCTGATCCGGTTCGGCGACTTCCAGCACGAGGGCGGGTTCCGGTGTGCCCGGGATCTGCTCGCCCTGCCCGAGCCGCCGACGGCCGTCTTCGCCGGGAGCGACCAGCAGGCGATGGGCGTCTACGAGGCCGCCCGGCAGGGCGGACTGAGCATCCCGAGGGACCTCAGTGTGGTCGGTTTCGACGACCTGCCGACGTGTGAATGGCTGTCACCTCCGCTGACGACGGTGCGTCAGCCGCTGGAGGAGATGGGCCGGCTCGCCGCCCGCACGCTGTTCCAGCTTCTGGAGAACCAACCCTTGGTCAGCCCCCGGATGGAGCTCTCGACCGAGCTCAAGGTCCGGCTCTCCACCGCCTCGCCCCGTCCCTAGGAGAACCCCTTGACCGAGCTCTGGCGTGATCCTCTCCTGCCCGCTTCCGTACGCGTCGCCGATCTGCTGAGCCGGATGACGTTGGAGGAGAAGGTGGGGCAGCTCACCGGCTTCTGGGCCCTGCCCTCGAATCCCGGAGCCCCCGTAGCGCCGATGGAGGACGATTCCGGCGAGCCCGCGCCCGGCCTCGACGACATCGTCGGGTACGGGCTCGGCCAGCTCACCCGGGTGTACGGGACCGCGCCGGTCACCGCGGAGGCCGGGATGGAGCGCCTCGCATCGCTCCAGCGCCAGGTGGCCGGGGCCGGCCGGTTCGGTATCCCCGCCATCGCTCACGAGGAATGCCTGACCGGGTTCATGACGCTCGGAGCCACGGTCTTCCCCGGGCCGCTCGCCTGGGGTGCGTCCTTCGACCCCTCTCTCGTGCGGCGGATGGCCGGGGCCATCGGCGAGGGGATGCGCCGGGTCGGCGTCCATCAGGGGCTGGCCCCGGTGCTCGACGTGGTCCGCGACTACCGGTGGGGCAGGACCGAGGAGTGCATCGGCGAGGACCCCTATCTCGTCGCGGCGATCGGCACCGCCTACGTGCAGGGTCTGGAAGGCGCCGGCGTCGTGGCGACGCTCAAGCACTTCGCCGGATACTCGGCCTCCCGCGGCGGCCGGAACATGGCCCCCGTCGCCTCCGGGCCGCGCGAGTTCGCCGACGTCCTGGTCGAGCCCTTCGTACGGGCGCTGCGCGAGGGAGGCGCCCGGTCGGTGATGAACAGCTACACCGACGTGGACGGCGTCCCGGTCGCCGCCGACGAACACCTGCTGACCGGACTGCTCAGGGACGAACTCGGTTTCGGCGGTGTCGTCGTCGCCGACTACTACTCCGTCTCCTTCCTGGAGACCCGGCACGGCGTCACCGGATCCCGTGGCGCGGCGGGCGCGCTGGCGTTGACCGCCGGAATCGACGTCGAGCTGCCCACCGCCCGCTGCTACGGCCCGCCGCTGACCGCACGCGTACGGTCGGGAGACGTCTCCGGGCAGCTCGTCGACCGGGCCGCGGAGCGGGTCCTGCTGCAGAAGGCCGAACTCGGCCTGCTCGATCCCGACTGGGAGCCCGTCAGACCCGAGCCGGTCGACCTCGACCCGCCGGAGAACCGGGCACTGGCCAAACTCCTGGCCGAACGGTCCACCGTGCTGCTCGCCAACGACGGCGTCCTTCCGCTACGCCCGTGCCGGGTCGCGGTCAGCGGACCGTACGCCGACGACCCCCACGCTTTCCTCGGCTGCTACTCCTTCCCCAACCACGTGGCGCTGCCCGGCGATCCCGGGCTGGAGATACCGACGCTCGGCGAGGCGCTGACCTCCGCCGGGTTCACGGTCACCGCGGTGGATCCGGAGGTGAACGTGCTCGTACTCGGTGACCGGGCCGGCATGTTCGGCCGGGGCACCTCGGGAGAGGGCTGTGACGCCGAGACCCTCGACCTGCCCGGCGACCAGGCCGCACTCGCCTCCGCCGTGCTGGACTCCGACGTGCCCACCGTCCTGGTCCTCGTCTCCGGACGCCCCTACGCGCTCGGTTCGCTCGCCGACCGCGCGGCGGCCGTCGTCCAGGCCTTCTTCCCCGGTGAAGAGGGCGCGACGGCGCTGGCCCGGATCATCAGCGGGGCCGCGGAGCCGTCCGGGCGGCTCCCCGTCTCCATCCCCCGCCGGCCCGGCGGGCAGCCCGGCACCTACCTGCACTCCGCGTTGGGCGGGCGCACCGACTGGAGCTCGGTGGACCCGACCCCGCTGTTCCCGTTCGGGCACGGGCTGAGCTGGACGAGCTTCACCTGCTCGGATCTCTCGGTGGATCCCACCGCCCCGACGGACGGGGCCGTCTCGGTCGCGGTCACCGTACGCAACGTCGGCGAGGTGGCCGGGACCGAGGTGGTCCAGCTGTACCTGTCGGACCCCGAGGCGTCCGTCGTCCGGCCCCGGCGGTGGCTGGCCGGGTTCGCCAGGGTCGGGCTGCGGCCGGGCGAGGCCGCCCGGGTCACCTTCTCCGTCCACGCCGACCGGACCTCCTTCACCGGGGTCGACCTGCGCAGGAGGGTGGAGCCCGGAGAGATCGGCGTGGCCGTCGGGCGGTCCAGCGGGGACCTTCCGCTCCGGGGCTCCTTCACCCTGCTCGGCCCCGTACGTCACCCGGCGGCCGACCGTGTGCTGTCCGTGCCGGTAGAGATCGTCCCGGTCCGATGAGCGGGGCCTTCGGTGATCCCGTGCTGCCCGGCTTCCGGCCCGACCCGTCCGTCTGCCGGGCGGGGGCGGACTACTACGCGGTGACGTCGAGCTTCGAGTGGTTCCCGGGGCTTCCCGTGTTCCACAGCCGCGATCTCGCGAACTGGCGGCGTCTGGGCTCCGCGCTGGACCGGCCCTCCCAGCTCGACCTCGACGGGTGCGAGCCGTCACGCGGCCTGTTCGCGCCGACGATCCGGCACCACGACGGGCTCTTCCACCTCGTCTGCACGCTGATGGACGGCCCCGGACACTTCGTCGTCACGGCGGCCGACCCCGCCGGTCCGTGGTCGGAGCCGTACTGGCTGGAGGGAGAGGGCTTCGACCCGTCGCTGTTCTTCGACGACGGGCCGGACGGAGACGGCCGGGCCTGGTTCACCGCCGCCCGTGTCACGGACGAGGTCGCGGGCCGTACCGAGATCTGGATGCGGGAGTACCTTCCCGGTGAGCGGCGGCTCACCGGACCCGAGTACGTCCTGTGGTCGGGCAGCCGGGCGGGCGCCCGCTGGTCGGAGGCCCCCCACCTCTACCGTGTCGACGGTGCCTTTCTCCTGCTCACCGCGGAGGGCGGTACCGACGTGGACCACAGCGTGGTGGCCGCCCGTGCCGCCCGGGTGACCGGCCCGTACGAGGGCGTCCCCGGCAACCCGGTCCTCCCTCCCGCTCGGCAGGGCCCCGTCACCTGCACCGGTCACGCCGACCTCGTGCAGACCCCGGACGGCGACTGGCGGGCCGTCCTGCTGGGTGTCCGCCCGGGCTCCGCCATCGGCCGCGAGACCTTCCTCAGCGAGGTCACGTGGGATGACGGGCGGCCGGTCTTCTCCCCTGTCGGCCACCGGGGCCCCCGCCGCCCCCTCCACGACGACTTCGCCGCCCTTGCCGCCGACTGGAGCACGCTGCGCACCCCGCGCACGCGGTTCTGGACGGTCGGCGACGGGCTCCGCCTCCGGCTCCGCCCCGACCACCTCGGCGAGCGGACCGCCCCGTCCCTCCTGGCGCGCCCCCAGGAGCACCCCGACTGCGACGTGGCCACCGAACTCCGGTTCACTCCCGCGGCACCGGGCGAACAGGCCGGCCTCGCCGTCGTCCTCGACGACGACGCCCACCTCCTCTTCCTCCGCACGCAGGAGGGGCTCGTCCTGCGCCGCGGACCCGAGGTCCTGGCCGGTGTTCCCGTCCCCCCGGGGCCCGTACGCCTGGGGGTCCGCGTCCGGGGCTTCAGCCACACCTTCGCCCACGCGGTACCGGACGGTGCCTGGCAGGACCTGACCACCGTCGAAGCCACCTTCCTCAGACCGCTGTTCACCAGCGTCCAGTTCGGCCTCTACGCCACCTCCCACGGCCGCCCGTCCACGAACCAGGCCCACTTCACCCGGTTCGACCTCACGTATCCCGGCCGGCCCTCCGGGGCGAGGGGCATCGACGACCACGACCGCTGAACCGGGGCAGGACCTCGCCGGCGGAAGAAGCGGTCCCTGTCGAAACTCTTTCGACGAGGACCGCTTCGTCATGGCACTTCCGAATTTCCTGACGGGCCTCCGGAGGGACCGCTCCGGCCCGCTTATCCGGTCGCATTACCGAAAACTCTTCGAAATACTTGACATGCCCCTGCCGTGTTTCCAGACTGATTCCCGAGGCGCCGCCTCCCCCTATTCCTCCGTGCCGCGGCGCCGGCCCCGAAACATTACGCCTGATGGTCCGCGCTCTTTTCCCCAGACGCGGACATCACCGTCGCGGAATCCTTTTTGCCGCGCTCGCATCCATCCGTGATTTCCGTACTGGAGGTCCAGTCATGCGTTTACACGCCACCCCGTCCACCGTCCGCAGGAAAATAGGCAGTCTCTGCGCGGCGCTGGTCGTCGGCGTCCTCGGTCCCGCCACCGTGCTGGTTGCGCCGCCGACCGCGCAGGCCGCCGAGAGCACGCTCGGCAGCGCGGCGGCGCAGAGCGGCCGGTACTTCGGCACCGCCATCGCGTCGGGCAGGCTCAACGACTCGACGTACACGACCATCGCGAACCGCGAGTTCAACTCGGTGACGGCCGAGAACGAGATGAAGATCGACGCCACCGAACCCCAGCAGGGCCGGTTCGACTTCGCCGCTGCCGACCGCGTGTACAACTGGGCGGCGCAGAACGGCAAGCGGGTGCGGGGCCACACCCTGGCCTGGCACTCCCAGCAGCCCGCCTGGATGCAGAGCCTCAGTGGCGGCGCGCTGCGTCAGGCCATGATCAACCACATCAACGGCGTGATGGCCCACTACAAAGGCAAGATCGCCGAGTGGGACGTCGTGAACGAAGCCTTCGTCGACGGTAGTTCGGGGGCCCGGCGCGACTCCAACCTGCAGCGCACCGGCAACGACTGGATCGAGGTCGCCTTCCGCACCGCGCGCGCCGCCGACCCGGCGGCCAAGCTCTGCTACAACGACTACAACGTCGAGAACTGGACCTGGGCCAAGACACAGGCCATGTACGCCATGGTCCGGGACTTCAAGCAACGCGGCGTGCCCATCGACTGCGTCGGCTTCCAGGCGCACTTCAACAACGACAGCCCCTACAACAGCAACTTCCGCACCACTCTGCAGAACTTCGCGGCGCTCGGCGTCGACGTCGCCGTCACCGAACTCGACATCCAGGGCGCCTCGAGCACGACCTACGCCAACGTGACCAACGACTGCCTGGCCGTCCCCCGCTGCCTCGGCATCACCGTCTGGGGCGTGCGCGACAGCGACTCCTGGCGTCCCGAGCACGCTCCCCTGCTGTTCAACGGCAACGGCAGCAAGAAGCCCGCCTACACCTCCGTCCTCAACGCGCTCAACGCCGCCTCCCCCGGCCCCACCCCGCCCCCCGGCTCCGGACCGATCAAGGGCGTCGCCTCGGGCCGCTGCCTGGACGTGCCCGGTGCCGCGACCACCGACGGCACCCAGCTCCAGCTGTGGGACTGCAACAACCGCACCAACCAGCAGTGGACCCACACCACCACGGGTGAGCTCAGGGTCTACGGCGACAAGTGCCTGGATGCCGCCGGCACCGGCAACGGCGCCAAGGTGCAGATCTACGCCTGCTGGGGCGGCGACAACCAGAAGTGGCGCCTCAACTCCGACGGAACCATCGTCGGCGTCCAGTCCGGCCTCTGTCTCGACGCCGCCGCCAACGGCACTGCCAACGGCACCCTGATCCAGCTCTACTCCTGCTGGAACGGCGCCAACCAGCGCTGGAGCCGCACCTGATCCACCGCGGTGCGCCATGGAGGGGAGCCAGGACGACCCTGGCTCCCCTCGGCGCCGTCAGGCGGAGGGAGGATTGCCGTAGTAGGCGTCGGGGCCGTGCTTGCGGGTGAAGTGACGGTCCAGCAGGTGTTGCGGGGGCTCGACCGTGCCCAGGGCGATGGTGTGGAGGGCCATCTCGGCCACCGCCTCGCAGATGACGGCGTGCTCCAGCGACGTGGTGGCGTCGGCACCCCAGGTGAACGGGCCGTGGTGGGCGACCAGGGCGCCCGGGACCTCCCGGGCCCGGGTGTCGTCGCCGCCCAGCAGGTCGACGATGACCTGGCCGGTGTTGTACTCGTAGTCCGTGGCGCACTGCTGGGGGGTGAGGGCCCCGGTGACGGGAACGGGCCCGTTGAAGGTGTCCGCGTGGGTCGTGCCGAGCACCGGTATCGGACGCCGGGCCTGGGCGAAGGCGACGGCGTGGGTGGAGTGCGTGTGGGTCACGCCGCCGATGGAGGGGAAGGCCAGGTAGAGACTGCGGTGCGTCTCCGTGTCGGTGGACGGGCGCAGACGGCCCTCCACGACGCTCCCGTCGGACAGGGAGACGACGACCAGGTCGTCCTCGCCCAGCGCGTCGTAGGCCACGCCCGAGGGCTTGATCACGAAGACACCGGCCTGGCGGTCCACCCCGCTCACATTGCCCCAGGTGAGCGTGGCGAGCCCGGCTCGGGGGATGCGGAGGTTGGCCTCCAGTACCTCTCGGCGCAGTTCCTTCGAAACGGCGGTGCTCACGGGAGGCTCCGTCCTGGTGGGAGTGGGGGCGGGGGTTCTCACAGGCTCTGCGCCAGACGGTGGTAGGCCTGGTTCCAGCGCAGCTCGCGCGTGAAGCGCCGGATGGTGGTGTCCTCGTCGATGACGGCGAGTTCGGTGCGCAGCATCTCGGCGAGGTCGTCCAGCTCCTCCCCGCCGAGGGCGGTGGTCAGGACGGTGTGGTGCGGCGCTCCGGCCGTCAGCCAGGCCTCGGTGGAGGTGCGCAGATCGGGGCGGGGGCGCCAGACGGCCCGGGCGACGGGGAGCTTCGGCAGCGGCTCGGGCGGGGCGACGACGTCGATGTGGTTGGCGACGAGGCGGAACCGGTCGCCCATGTCGGCGAGACCGACGACGAGGGCCGGGCCCGGGTCCGCGTCGAAGACGAGGCGGACGGGGTCCTCGCGGCCGCCGATGCCGAGCGGGTGGATCTCGCAGGCGGGCGCGGCCGTGGTGAGGGAGGGGCAGACCTCCAGCATGTGGGCGCCGAGGATGAGCTCCCTGCCGGGCGTGAGGTCGTAGGTGTAGTCCTCCATGAAGGAGGTACCGCCGGGCAGGCCGTGGGCCATCGACTTCAGAGTGCGCAGCAGGGTGGAGGTCTTCCAGTCTCCTTCGCCGCCGAAGCCGTAGCCGTCCGCCATCAGCCGCTGCACGGCGAGACCGGGCAGCTGGCGCAGGCCTCCGAGGTCCTCGAAGTTGGTGGTGAACGCGCGGAAACCGCCTTCGGTGAGGAAAGCACGCAGACCGGCTTCGATGCGGGCGGCATAGCGCAGGGAGTCGTGGCGCCCGCCGCCGGGCCGCAGCTCGGGCGCGAGGGCGTAGAGGTCCTGGTACTCCTCGACGAGGGCCGTGACGGTGTCGTCGGGGGCGGCGTCGACCGCGGCGACGAGGTCGTTGACGCCGTACGTGTTGACCGAGACCCCGAACCGCAGCTGTGCCTCGACCTTGTCGCCCTCGGTGACGGCGACGTCGCGCATGTTGTCGCCGAACCGGGCGAGTCTGAGGGTGGTGAGTTCGGCCCGGCCGACGGCGGCGCGTGCCCATCCGGCGATACGGTCGACGACGTCGGGGGCGGAGACGTGGCCCGCCACGGTCTTGCGCGGGACACCGAGGCGGGTCTGGACGAAGCCGAACTCGCGGTCGCCGTGGGCGGCCTGGTTCAGGTTCATGAAGTCCATGTCGATGGTGGACCAGGGCAGTCGGCGGTTGGCCTGGGTGTGCAGGTGCAGCAGCGGCTTGCTGAGGGCGTCGAGGCCGGCGATCCACATCTTGGCCGGGGAGAAGGTGTGCATCCAGGCGATCAGGCCGATGCAGCGGTCGTCCGCGTTGGCCTCCAGGCAGACCGCGCGGATGGCGGCCGCGTCGGTGAGGACCGGCTTCCACACCAGGCGGACGGTCATCCGGGGCTGCCCGGCGAGGGTGTCGCAGATGGCGCGGGACTGGTCGGCGACCTGGGCCAGGGTGTCGTCGCCGTAGAGGGCCTGGCTGCCGGTGAGAAACCAGATCTCGCGGTCGGGCTGGGCGAGCGTCATGTCGGGTGTGCTCCTCGGAGGTGCTGGGGCGAAGAGGTCGGGGCGGGGGCGCGGCGGCGTCCCGGTCAGCCGGTGGTGACGCGGCGGGCGGTGTTGCGGATCCGCCGCAGGCGGTGCAGGAGGAGGTCTGCCCCGGTACCGAAGTGGTCGTGCAGGGCGCGGTACTCCTGGAACAGCGCGTCGTAGACGTCCGCCCGAGCGGGGTCAGGCACGTACGCCCGGCGCTGGACGCTCCCCATCACGGCTGCGGCGGAGCGGACGTCGGGGTAGGCGCCCGCGGCGACGGCGGCGTGGATGGCGGAGCCGAGCGCCGGCCCCTGTTCGGAGGTGCCGAGGGAGACGGGTCGGCGGAGGACGTCGGCGTAGATCTGCATGAGCAGCGCGTTCTTCCTCAGCCCACCGGTGACGATGAACTCCTCGACGGGGATTCCACCGCCCTCGAAGCTCTCGACGATCATCCGGGTGCCGTAGGCGGTGGATTCGAGCAGGGCCCGGTAGACGTCCTCGGGCCGGGAGTCGAGGGTGAGGCCGACGACGACTCCGGAGAGGTGGTGGTCGACCAGGGTGGAGCGATTGCCGTTCATCCAGTCCAGGGCGACCAGGCCGTGCGCGCCGACCGGCTGGTCCGCGGCCTTGCGGGTCAGGAGTTGGTGGAGGTCCTCGCCCGAGGCCTCGGCCTCTGCGCGGTAGTGGTCCGGGACGCCCTGGCGGAGCCACCAGGCGAAGATGTCGCCGACCGCGCTCTGACCGGCCTCGTAGCCGTACGCGCCTTCGACGATGCCGCCGTCGACGACCCCGCAGATGCCGGGTATCTCGGCCAGGTCGGCGCCGTTGAGGACGTGGCAGGTGGAGGTTCCCATGATGGCGAGCATCCGGCCGTTCTCCACAGCGCCGGCCGCGGGTGCGGCGACATGGGCGTCGACGTTGCCCGCCGCGACGGCGATGCCCTCGGGGAGGCCGGTCCAGTGTGCGGCCCGGTCGCTCAGGGCGCCGACACGGGAGCCCAGCGGGGAGAGGGGGTGTTCCAGGCGGGTGGCGGGGAAGTCGGCGAAGTCCGGGTGGAGTCCGGCGAGGAAGCCGGGCGAGGGGTAGGCCCCGTCCTGGTGGATGCCCTTGTAGCCGGCGGTGCAGGTGTTGCGCGACTCCGTGCCGGTCAGCTGCCAGACGATCCAGTCGGCCGCCTCGATCCAGCGGGCGCAGGCGGCGTAGACGGCCGGGTCCTCCTCCAGGATCTGCAGGGCCTTGGCGTACTGCCACTCGGAGGAGATCCTGCCGCCGTACCGTGCGATCCACTTCTCGCCGCGTGCGCGGGCGAGGGCGTTGATGCGGTCGGCCTGGGCCTGGGCGGCGTGGTGCTTCCACAGTTTCGGCCAGGCGTGCGGGCGGTCGGCCCATGCGGGTGCCAGGGCGAGCGGGGTGCCGTCCGGGGTGGTCGGCAGGACCGTGCAGGCGGTGAAGTCGGTGGCGATGCCGATGATCCGGGCCGGGTCGACTCCGGCGTCGGCGAGCGCCGCGGGAACGGCGGTGCGCAGGACGTCGCGCCAGTCCTCGGGGTGTTGCAGGGCCCAGTCGGGGGGCAGGGGGGCGCCGGTGGAGGGAAGGTGGTCCTCGATGACCGCGTGGCGGTACTCGTGGACCGCCGAACCGAGTTCGGCGCCGTCCCGGACCCGGACCACGACGGCACGCCCGGAGAGGGTGCCGAAGTCGACTCCGATGGTGCATGCCTCGGGGTGGTGCGGGGCTGCCGGGCCGGAAAGGGCTCGTGGGGTCACGATGCGTTCTCTCTCGTCGGAGCGGGAGGGGTGAGACCCTGATTGTTAACGCTCACATTTCAGTTGAACAAGAGCTGCGAGCGATTCTGTCGAATAACGAGCGACGGCAAGGGCTCCAGAAGTGAGCGCTAACGCACGCGAAGGGCAGTCCGGAGAACCTCGGCCGGTTCGGCGCGGCATGGCGCGGCAGGCCGGTACGAGGGGTACGAGGCCCTGCCGATGCGGCCCGGCGGCCGACGGGGACGCGGACGCGGACGCGGGCGATCCGTGCGCGTCCGCGCGAACGCAGGGCCCGTCGGCGACCGGAGCGCGGCGGCGACCGCCCGAGCCGTCAGGCCTGGCCTGGAGGGCGGGTGCTCGCGCGCATGATGAGCTGAGGCTCCACCAGGAGGTGCTCGGCCTTTCGGGCGCGCCCTTCGATGTGGTCCACCAGGAGGCCGATGCTCCGGCGCCCGATGGCGGCGAAGTCCTGGCGGACCGTCGTCAGCGGCGGAGGGAAGTACTCGGCCTCGGGAATGTCGTCGAAGCCGGCGACGGCCACCTGCGCGGGGGTGCGGATCCCGCCCTCGCGCAGTGCCCGCAGGACGCCGAGCGCCATCTGGTCGTTGGCGACGAAGACGGCCGTGACCGGCGTCTCCCCGCGGCGCGCCATGGCGAGGCCCGCGAGTTCCTGCCCCGCCCGGTACCCGGACAGCGGGCTCCAGTCACCCGACAGGACGCGCGGAGGCCGGATGCCGTGGTCCTCCAGGACGGCACGCCACCCCGCGGTGCGGGCCTCGCTCTCCAGCCAGTCGCCGGGACCGGCCACGTGCCAGACGTTCCGGTGCCCGGCGGCGAGCAGGTGCTCGGTGACCATCCGGGCGCCGAGTTCCTGGTCGAGGGAGACCCCGGGAAGGTCGAGCTGATGACCGCCCTCCACGGTGACCACGGGGAAGGGCGCGTCCAGTTCGGCGAGCGCCTGCACGTGCGAGCGCTGCGGGGTGATGGCGACGACACCCTCCACGCCCCAGGCCGCGAGGTGGTCGATGGCGTCCTTGAGCCCCTGGCCCGCTCCGGTGCGCAGACTGACGGTCGAGACGAGGTAGCCCTCTTCCCGGGCCGCTTCCTCCAGGCCGGTCAGGGTGCTGGCAGGGCCGTACAGGGCGGTGTTGACGGCGATGACGCCCAGCGTCCTCGTACGGCGCGTCACCAGGGCACGCGCCGCGGAGTTGCGGCGGTAGCCCAGCCGCTCGATGGCCAGGGTGACCTGTTCCCGCGTGGCCGCGCGCACGTTGGGATGACCGCTGAGCACGCGGGAGACGGTCTGGTGGGAGACTCCCGCCTCACGAGCGACGTCGGCCATCGTCGGCGGGCGGACGTCTTCCGCGGGATGCGCCACGTTCGCCTCCCTTCTCCTGCGCTTACGGCCGGGTGCCGATACGAGAAAAACCTTAGCGCCTCTTGTATCACGCTGTTGTGAGCGCTAACAATCTAGCTCGACCGGGGTGCGGACGCCCCGGCCACCCAGCCGGAACGGTGCCGTCCCGGTGGTGCGAGGACACGCGCTGCCGCCGAGCACGTCCCCCGGCCGAAGCCGCCCTCGACGACGGGATTGCCAGGTAACGCCCATGAAGAAGTTTCGATCCGCATCCGCCCTCCTGGCCGTGACCACCAGCTGTGCCCTGCTCCTGACCGCCTGCGGGCAGAGCGGCGAGGGCGGCAGCCGGGGGGCGAAGGGCACGAAGGACCTCACCATCGGCATCGCCATGCCCACGAAGTCCTCGGAGCGGTGGATCGCCGACGGCCGCAACATGACCGACAGTCTGAAGAAGGCCGGCTTCGCCACGACCCTGCAGTACGGCGAGGACGACCCCGACCAGCAGGTCGCCCAGATCGAGAACATGATCACCCAGGGCGTCGACGCCCTGGTCGTGGCAGCGATCAACGGCGAGGCCCTGTCCAACGTCCTGCGGCAGGCGGCGGACGCCGACATCCCGGTGATCTCCTACGACCGGCTCATCCTGGGCTCCCCGCACGTCGACTACTACGCCTCCTTCGACAACGAGAAGGTCGGCGAGCTCCAGGCCACGTACATCGTCGACAAGCTGGGGCTGAAGGCCGGATCGGAGAAGGGCCCCTTCAACATCGAACTGTTCGCCGGCTCCAACGACGACAACAACACCAAGTACTTCTTCGACGGCGCCATGAAGGTGCTGAAGCCCTACCTCGACAAGAAGCAGTTGGTCGTACGCTCCGGCCAGACCCGGCTCAACCAGGTCACCACCCTGCGGTGGGACGGAGGGACGGCCCAGAAGCGGATGGACGACCTGCTGACCTCGGCGTACTCCACGGCCCGGGTGGACGCCGTGCTCTCCCCGTACGACGGCATCTCCATCGGCATCCTGTCCGCCCTGAAGTCCGACGACTACGGCGGCGCCGCGAAGCCGCTGCCGGTCGTCACCGGTCAGGACGCGGAGGTCGCCTCCGTGAAGTCGATCATCGCGGGACAGCAGACCCAGACCGTCTACAAGGACACACGTGCGCTGGCGCAGGTCGCCGCGGACATGGTGGTGGCCGTCCTGGCCGGCAAGAAGCCCGAGATCAACGACGAGACCACCTACGACAACGGCAAGAAGGTGGTCCCGGCCTTCCTGCTCGACCCGGTGAGCGTCGACAAGTCGAACTACCGGAAGGTTCTCGTCGACTCGGGCTACATCGACGCCGGGGAACTGCGATGACACCCGCCCCGGCCCCGGCCCCGTCCGCGACCGCCGGCCCCGTCCTGGAGATGCGGTCCATCGTGAAGACCTTCCCCGGCGTCCGAGCGCTGTCCGAGGTGACCCTGTCCGTGGAGCGCGGCGAGGTGCACGCGCTGTGCGGCGAGAACGGTGCCGGCAAGTCGACGCTCATGAAGGTCCTCTCCGGTGTCCACCCGCACGGCACCTACGGGGGCGAGATCCTCTTCGACGGCGAGCCGTGCCGGTTCAAGGACATCAGGGCCAGCGAGCGGCAGGGCATCGTCATCATCCACCAGGAACTCGCCCTCGTCCCCCACCTGTCGATCGCCGAGAACATCTTCCTCGGCAACGAGCCGTCCCGGCGCGGGATCATCGACTGGCACGAGGCGCTGCGCCGTGCCGGCGAACTGCTCCGACGGGTCGGGCTCGACGAACACCCCAGGACACGGGTCGCCGACATCGGCGTCGGCAAGCAGCAGCTCGTGGAGATCGCGAAGGCGCTGGCGAAGAACGTCCGCCTGCTGATCCTCGACGAGCCCACCGCGGCGCTCAAC
The DNA here is from genome assembly GCF_056436485.1 of Streptomyces sp. NPDC043746. NCBI lineage: Bacteria > Bacillati > Actinomycetota > Actinomycetes > Kitasatosporales > Streptomycetaceae > Streptomyces > Streptomyces sp. NPDC043746. Next base: position 128,374 of record NZ_JBWKCM010000009.1, read on the forward strand.
GACGAGGACAGCGCGAAGCTGCTGCGGCTGATGCGGGAGCTGAAGCGTCAGGGCATCACGTCGATCATCATCTCGCACAAGCTGAACGAGATCGCCCGGATCGCCGACTCCGTCACCATCCTGCGTGACGGGCGCTCCATCGAGACCCTCGACGTCCGGGACCCCGCCACCACCGAGGAACGCATCATCCGCGGCATGGTGGGGCGGGACCTCGACAGCCGCTTCCCCGACCGCACGCCGTACGAGGGCCCGGCCGACGCCGGCCCGGTCCTGGAGATCCGGGACTGGACGGTGCGTCACCCCCTCGACCGCGGCCGCAAGGTCGTCGACGGGGTCTCGCTCCAGGTGCGCCGCGGGGAGATCGTCGGCGTGGCGGGACTCATGGGTGCCGGCCGGACCGAACTCGCGATGAGCGTCTTCGGCCGCTCCTACGGCCACTACGAGCGGGGCACCGTACTCAAGGACGGCCGCGAGGTGCGCACCCGTACCGTCCCCGAGGCGGTCGCCCACGGCATCGCGTACGTCACCGAGGACCGCAAGCACTACGGGCTCGACCTCGGGGACTCGGTGAGCCGGAACATCTCCCTCGCGTCGCTGGGCACCCTCGCCCGCCGCGGCATCGTGGACGGTCACGAGGAGCGCAGGGTCGCCGAGCGGTACCGCGCCACCATGGGCATCAAGGCTCCGAGCGTCCTCGAACCGGTCGGGCGCCTCTCCGGCGGAAACCAGCAGAAGGTCGTCCTCAGCAAGTGGATCCTCGCCGGGCCGGACGTCCTCATCCTCGACGAGCCCACTCGCGGAGTCGACGTCGGAGCGAAGTACGAGATCTACACCGTGATCGACCGGCTCGCCGCCGAGGGCAAGGCGATCCTCCTCATCTCCTCCGAACTGCCCGAACTGCTCGGCCTGTGCGACCGGGTCTACACCATGGCGGCGGGGCGGCTGACCGGCGAGGTCTCCCGCGAGGACGCCACCCAGGAAGCGCTGATGCGACACATGACGCGGGACATCCCCGCACCCCCGGCGGGCGCCGCCTCCAGCGAAGGACACCAGGAATGAGCAGCACCGGCATCGGCATGGACAAGAGCGACCCGGCGCCCCCGGGTGCCGCCCCCGCGCAGGCGACGCAGCTGACCCGGACACTCCTGGACGGTGTCCGGCGGAACACGCGCCAGTACGGGATGCTCTTCGCGCTCGGCCTGATCGTGCTGCTGTTCCAGATCTGGACGGGCGGCGATCTCCTGCTGCCGCGGAACGTCTCCAACCTGGTGCTCCAGAACAGCTACATCCTCATCCTGGCCATCGGCATGATGATCGTCATCATCTCCGGGCACATCGACCTGTCCGTGGGCTCCCTGATGGCCCTGGTCGGTGGCGTCGGGGCGGTGCTCATGGTCCAGCACCAGCTGCCCTGGCCCGTCGCGGTGCTGCTCGCCCTGCTCCTGGGAGCCGTCGCCGGGGCCCTGCAGGGCTTCTTCATCGCGTACGTCGGCATACCGTCGTTCATCGTGACCCTCGCGGGCATGCTGCTGTTCCGCGGGCTCACCGAGATCTTCCTCAAGGGGCAGACGCTCGGCCCGTTCCCGGAGGGCCTGCAGAAGATCTCCAACGGCTTCCTCCCGGAGGTGGGGCCCCGGACCGACTACCACAACCTGACCCTGCTCCTGGGCCTGGGGGTGGCCGGCTACCTGGTCTTCCAGGAGGTACGGGACCGCCGCCGCCGGCGCGAGTTCTCCCCGGAGGCCGTCCCCCCGGGCCTGTTCGCGCTCAAGGTGACGGGACTGGTCGCCGCGGTCCTGGTCACGACCCTGCTCCTGGCCAGCTACAAGGGCGCGCCCGTGGTGCTGCTGATCCTGGCCGCGCTGCTCGTCGGCTTCGGGTACGTCATGCGCAACGCCGTCATCGGGCGGCATGTTTACGCGATCGGGGGGAACCTGCCCGCCGCGAAGCTCTCCGGGGTGAAGGACAGGAAGGTCACCTTCGCGGTCTTCCTCAACATGGGGATGCTCGCCGCGCTCGCCGGACTCGTCTTCGCGGCCCGCTTCAACGCCGCCTCGCCGAAGGCCGGTGTGACCTTCGAACTGGAGGCCATCGCCGCCGCGTTCATCGGCGGGGCGTCGATGAGCGGGGGTGTCGGGACCGTCCTGGGAGCCATCATCGGCGGCCTGGTCCTCGGCGTGCTCAACAACGGTATGAACCTCGTCGGGGTGGGCACCGACTGGCAGCAGGTGATCAAGGGGCTCGTGCTCCTCGCGGCGGTCGGCTTCGACGTGTGGAACAAGCGCAGGGCGGGTGCCTGACTCCGCTTCGGGCATGACGGTGCCCGTCGGCCAAGGAGCCGACGGGCACCGTCATGTCCCCCGTCAGGGGCGGGTGGTGAACCGCAGGACCGTCCTCGACCTGTACTCCTCGCCCGGCCGCAGCACCGTCGACGGGTCACCGGGACGGTTCGGGGAGTCGGGGAAGTGCTGGGTCTCCAGCGCGATGCCGGCGCCCGCCCCGTAGGGCGTACCCCTCTTGCCGAGGACCGTCCCGTCGAACTGGCCCGCGGTGTAGACCTGCAGTCCGGGCTCCGTGGTCAGCACCTCCATACGGCGGCCGGTGGCCGGCGCGTACAGGACGGCGGCGCGGCGCGGTGTCCGGTCGCGGTGCGGGGTCAGGACGAAGTTGTGGTCGTACCCGCCGGGGGCGCCGGGGCGGGCCAGGGCGTCGGCGATCCTGAGCGGCCGCCGCAGGTCGAACGCGGTGCCGGAGACGGGGCGGTGGTCCCCGGAGGGGATGAGATCCGCGTCGACCGGTGTGTAGTGGGAGGCGTCGACGGTCAGCTCGTGGTCGAGGATGTCGCCCGCGCTCTCGCCTTCGAGATTGAAGTAGGCGTGGTTGGTCAGGTTGACCAGGGTCGCCGTGTCGGTGACCGCCGCGTAGGAGAAGGTGAGTTCGTCGTCGCGGCCGACGAGGCAGCCGACGGTGACGTCCAGGTTTCCCGGGAAGCCCTGGTCGCCGTCGGGGCTGCGGAGGCGCAGGAGCACGCCGGTCCGTTCGGCGGTGTGCACGCTCTCGGCTTCCCAGATCCGGGTGTCGAAGCCCTCGGTCCCGCCGTGCAGGCAGTGGCCGTCCTCCTGTGTGGTCAGCCCGTACGGCTCTCCGTCCAGAGAGAACCGGCCGCGTGCGATGCGGTTGGCGTAGCGGCCGACGGTGGCGCCGAAGTACCGGGCGGCGGTGGCCGTCAGGGCCGGGTCGCCGGGAGCGAGGACGACGTCCGCCGGTGTGCCGTACCGGTCCGGCGTCCACAGCCCGTGGAGGCGGGCGCCGCGGGTGTGCACCTCCGCCGTGATGCCGCCGGGAAAGCCGAAGGTCCAGCGTTCCCCGGAGTCCGCGCAGGGACGGCGGACCGGCGGTCCTCCGGAGAAGGCGGGAGGGGAGAGGTTCATGGGGGTTCCTTGTCCGCAGTGGGGTGCTGTCCGGAAAGGGGGCAGGTACGCCCTGCCCCCTTTCCGGGCGCGGTCGTCGCGCGGTCGGCCGCCGGGAGGTCAGTGCGCCGGGCGGGATCCGCCGAAGAGCCGTTGGAGGAGGATGAAGACGAACAGCAGGCCGCCGATGACGATGCGCGTCCACCACGAGCTGAGCGTGCCCTGGAAGCTGATGACGGTCTGGATCAGGCCGAGGACCATCACGCCCAGTGCCGTTCCCAGGACGAAGCCCGAGCCTCCGGTGAGCAGCGTCCCCCCGATGACGACCGCCGCGATGGCGTCGAGTTCCATGCCGACGGCGTGCAGGGCGTAGCCGGACAGCATGTAGAAGGTCAGCAGCAGACCGCCGAGGGCGGAGCACAGGCCGCTCACGGCGTACACCGCGACCTTGGTACGTCCCACGGGCAGGCCCATGAGACGGGCCGAGGACTCGTTGCCGCCCAGGGCGTGAACGGTGCGGCCGAAGCGGGTGTGGTGGAGGACGACGAAGGCGAGCACCAGCACCACCAGGGCGATGACCACAGCGGGTGAGACGAACAGTCCCCCGGGCAGGAGCACTCGGGTCTGGGCGATCCGCGTGGTGGCCGGGTCGGTGATGGAGATGGACTCGGTGCTGATCATGTAGCAGAGGCCGCGAGCGAGGAACATCCCCGCGAGGGTGACGATGAAGGGCTGGATCTCGAAGGTGTGGATCACCCAGCCCATGAGGGCGCCGCCGCCTGCCCCCACCAGCAGGACCAGCGGCACCGCCACGGCGAGCGGCAGGCCGTTGCGTTCGACGAGCGAGGCCGTCAGCATGGTCGACAGGGCCACCATGGAGCCGACCGACAGGTCGATTCCGCCGGTGAGGATGACGAACGTCATGCCGATCGCCACGACGAGCAGGAAGCCGTTGTCGATCAGGACGTTGAGCAGGACCTGCGCGGAGAAGAAGCCCTCGTACCGCAGGGAGCCGACCGAGAACATGGCGATCAGCAAGGTGGCCGTCACCAGGAGCGGCAGGTGGGCGGTGTGCCGTACCGACAGCCGCTGGAGCGGCCCGGTGAGAGAGCTGAGGGTGGTACTCACGGGTGGACCTCCTGCCGGGGGGCCGCCGTGCCGTCGGCCGCGGGGGCCGGGCCGGCCGGGCGGCCACGGCGTGCGAGTCGCGCGCGGAACGCGGGCGACTGGACGAGACACACGACGATGACGACCAGGGCCTTGAAGACGAGCGTGGTCTCGGGCGGAACGCCGAGGGTGTAGATCGTGGTCGAGAGGGTCTGGATGATCAGTGCGCCCAGGACCGTGCCGCCGAGCGAGAAGCGGCCTCCCGTCAGGGCGGTGCCGCCGATGACCACGGCGAGGATCGCGTCCAGCTCGATCCACAGGCCCGCGTTGTTGCCGTCGGCGCTGGACACGTTGGAGCTGATCATCAGGCCGGCCACCGCGGCGCACACGGCGCTGACGACGTAGACCGTGACGAGGAGGCCCGCCGCCCGGATGCCGACGAGCCGGCTCGCGAGCGGGTTGCCGCCCACTGATTCGATGAGCATGCCGAGCGCCGTCCGCCGCGTGACGAGAGCGGCGACGGCGACGAGGGCCGCGGCGAGCAGGACGGCGAAGGGGAGGGTGAGCCAGTAGCCGCCGCCGATCATCTTGTAGGCGCTGCTGGAGACGCTGATGATCTGGCCGTCGGTGATCAACTGGGCCACCCCGCGCCCGGCGACCATGAGCACCAGCGTGGCGACGATGGGCTGGACGCCGAGCCGCGCGACCAGGAGGCCGTTCAGCAGTCCGATCGCGGCGGCCACGCCGACCGCCAGCGCGATCGCCGACAGGAGGGTGGTCAGGCTTCCGGGTTCCTTCGCGGTGGCGATGTGCTCGCACGCGAGGGCGCCGGAGATGGCGACCGTCGAGCCGACCGAGAGGTCGATGCCCCGGGTGGCGATGACGAGCGTCATGCCGAGCGAGACCAGGATCAGCGGGGCGCCGAACTGCAGGATGTCGATCGGACTGCCGTACAGGTGTCCGTTCTGGACGCGGACGGCGAGGAAGTCATGGGTGAGCGCGACGTTCCCCAGCAGCAGGACGGCCAGCACGGCGGCGGGCCAGAACAGGCGGTGCTCGGCGAGCCGCCGGGCGCCGGGCGCCCGGATCGGACGCCGCCCGGCGCCGGTGTCGTCAGGTGGTGTCATGAGGTGGCTCCGGTGGCCATGGTGCCGAGGATCCGATCGGGCGTCAGGGCCGGGTCGTTGGGGAGGGTGGCGACGAGGCGGTGGTCGCGCAGGACGCCCACGCGGTGGCTCAGCCGCAGCACTTCCTCCAGTTCGGCGGAGATGAAGAGGACCGCGGTGCCCTCCGCGGCCAGGCGGGTGACCAGTTTCTGGATCTCCGTCTTGGCGCCGATGTCGATGCCCCGGGTGGGTTCGTCCAGGATCAGCAGATCGGGGGCGGTGAGCAGCCACCGCGCGAGCAGCACCTTCTGCTGGTTGCCTCCGCTGAGGTTGCGGACCTGTGCCTCGGGGGCGGCCGGGCGGATGTCGAGGGCCTCGATCCACCGGGCGGCGATCTCCTCCTGCCGGGCGCGGGAGAGGGGCCTGGTCCAGCCACGCGCGGCCTGGAGGGCGAGCACGATGTTCTCGCGCACCGTGAGTTCGCCGATCAGGCCCTCGGCCTTGCGGTTCTCCGAGCAGAAGGCGATCTTGCGGGCGATCGCGGCGCGCGGGGACCGCAGGGAGGCACGCTCACCGTCGATCCGGAGCTCGCCGCCGTCGGCGTGGTCGGCTCCGAAGAGCAGCCGGGCCGCCTCGGTGCGTCCGGAGCCGAGGAGCCCGGCCAGGCCGATGACCTCGCCGCGGTGGATGTCCAGGTCGTAGGGGTGGACGGCGCCGGAACGGGCGAGCCCGCGGGCGCTGAGGAAGGGGGTGCCCCCGGGGCCGGGGCCGGCCGTGGCGCCGGGGTGCGACGTCTCGGCCAGTTCGTCGAGGGTGCGGAGTTCGCTGCCGACCATGCGGTGTACGAGGGTGACGGGGGTCAGCTCGTCGATCCGGTACTCGCCTTCGAGGCGGCCGTTCCGCAGGACGGTCACCCGGTCGCACAGGTCGAAGACCTGGTCGAGGAAGTGGGTGACGAAGAGGATCGCGACACCCCGGTCACGCAGTCTGCGGACCAGGGTGAACAACTGGGCGACTTCGTCCCGGTCGAGGCTGGAGGTGGGCTCGTCGAGGACGAGTACCTTCGCCCGGATGTCCACGGCCCGGACGATCGCGACGAGTTGCTGGACGGCGAGGGAGTGCGCGCTCAGCGGGAGGCGGACGTCGAGGTCGAGTTCCAGCTCGGTGATGAGCCGTGCCGCGCGTGCGTGGAGGGCCGGCCAGTGGACCAGCCCCAGGCGGCGGGGTTCACGCCCGATGAGTATGTTCTCCGCGACCGAGAGGTTGGGGCACAGGTTCACCTCCTGGTAGACCGTGCTGATTCCGGCGTGCTGCGCCTCCAGTGGCTCGGTGAACCGGTGGGGGATGCCGTCGACGGAGACCGTTCCCGCGTCGGGCGGGTGCACCCCGGTGAGCACCTTGATGAGCGTCGACTTTCCGGCGCCGTTCTCGCCCATGAGCGCGTGGACCTCGCCGGGGAAGAGGCGCAGGGCCACGCCGTCGAGGGCGAGGACTCCGGGGAAGGCCTTGCGGATGCCATGGGCCTCCAGGACCGGCCGGTCGGTGCGTGGGGGTGTGCCGGGGGTGGGTGGGGCTGCCATCCGCCCTCCTCTCCTGAGGGATGGGGGGCGGCGCGAGCGCCGTCCCCCGGTCGGTTGCGGGCGAGGGCTCAGTACTGGCGTCCGGGCAGCGCGGCCGCGGCCTGGTCCTGGGTGAAGACGCCTTCCTCGACCTCGACGCGTCGGGGGACGCTCTCTCCCGCCGCGACCTTCCTGGCGAGGTCCATGAGCTGGTCGCCGAGGAGCGGGTTGCACTCGACCACCACGTTGATCTTCTTCTCCTGCATGGCGACGAAGGCGTCCTTGATGCCGTCGACGGAGATCACCTTGATGTCGGTGCCCGGCTTCCTGCCCGCCTCCTCGATGGCCTGGATGGCGCCCAGGGCCATGTCGTCGTTGTGGGCGTACAGGACGTCGATGTCCTTGTGGGACTTGAGGAAGGCCTGCATGACCTCCTTGCCCTTGGCGCGGGTGAAGTCGCCGGTCTGGGAAGCGACGACCTTGAACTTGGCGTCGCCCTTGGTGACCTCGGCGAAACCGGCCCTGCGGTCGTTGGCGGGTGCGGAGCCGGTGGTGCCCTGGAGCTCGACGATGTTGACCGGGTCGGAGGTCCCCTCGTACTCCTTCACGAGCCACTTGCCGGCCTCCTGCCCCTCCTTGACGAAGTCGGAGCCGAGGAAGGTGCGGTAGAGGGAGGTGTCCTGCGAGTCGACCGCACGGTCGGTGAGGATCACGGGGATGCCGGCGCTCTTGGCCTCTTTCAGGACGGTGTCCCAGCCCGACTCCACCACCGGGGAGAAGGCGATGACGTCCACCTTCTGCTGGATGAAGGTGCGGATCGCCTTGATCTGGTTCTCCTGCTTCTGCTGAGCGTCGGAGAACTTCAGCGTGATACCGGCCTTCTCGGCCGCCTCGCGTACGGACTTGGTGTTGGCGGTGCGCCAGCCGCTCTCGGCTCCCACCTGAGCGAACCCGAGCACCAGCTTGCCGTCGGAGGAGCCCTTGCCGGTGCCGGTGGTGCCGGGGTCCGCGGGCTCGGTGGTGCAGGCGGTCAGTACGCCGCCGGCCAGGGCGACGGCGACGATGAGGCGGAGGGCTCTGCGGGCCATGTCGTGGTTCCTCTCGGGACGTGCGTCGTACCAGGCGGAGCCCGGAAGGGGACGGGCCCGGCGAAGGCGTGGCCGCACAGCGGTGGTTGGGTCGGCGTGTGCGTCGGCATCCGACGACCTATGAGCTGCCGAACGCGACACATTGTGAGCGCTAACAGCGAGGTAACTCAAGGGTTCGTACGGTCGTTACCGGTTTTTGATACGGAGAACCTCTCGCCGCCCAGGCAGAGAATGGCGACTGTTGTGAGCGCTAACAGACGGGACGCGGCAAGGCCTCCTCACAGGCCGGCGGGGGGGCGTCGATGAGTTCGCGCGGGCCCTGCAACCCCGCGCCGGGTGGTTCCGTTCCCCCCGTACGGCCCGGAGCCGGGAGCGCGTTCGCTGCCATGGACACGGCGTACCGAAGGAGACTGCGCTCCGGGACGGGCGCAGGGGACGCGACCGACGCGGACGGCGCCGGAACGCCGATCGTGTCCGTACGCCCCCGCCAAGGCGCCGAGCGGGGAGACACAGGACGGCAGCCGGGCCCACCGATTCCGGCGGCAGGCTGGGGGGACGGCCGCGAGGTGGTGGCGGAGCAGCCGATCTGCCGGGTGGTGGATCCGGTCGACCGCCGCCGGGCTCCCAGGAGTGCCGCGCCGCGCTCGGCGCCCCTGCCGGCCCGCCCGGGTGGCCGCCGGGCCGGATGGAGCGCGTCGCGAACGGGCGCCCGTGGAAGGGGGCGCACGACGGCGCGGCGGAGCGGAGGGGGCCGACCCGGTCGGTCGCGAGGCTGCCCGTCAGGCGCTGGCGCGCGTGACCAGCCACGTGGGGAGGATCAGCGGGGTGGGGGCCTGTCCGTCGATGAGCGCGACGAGCATGCGCGCCATCTCGCGACCGAGGCCCTCCACGGGCTGGTGCACCGTGGTCAGCGGCGGATCGGAGACCCTGGCCACGGCCAGGTCGTCGAAGCCGATCACGGCGACGTCGGCGGGGACACGGCGGCCGGCATCCCGCAGTGCGCGCAACGCCCCCGCCCCCATGTTGTCGCTGGCGGCGAACACTCCGTCCAGGTCCGGGTGGCGCACCGACAGCGCCGCCATGGCCGCCGCGCCGCTCTGCTCGGTGAAGTCACCGCCTTCCGGAGGGAGCGGTTCGAGGCCGGCCGCCAGCATGGCGTCCCGGTAACCGCGGTGACGGGCACGCCCCGCCTCGGTGTCCAGCCGCCCGCAGATCGTCGCGATCCTGGTCCGGCCGAGCGAGATCAGGTGCTCGGTCGCCGCGCGTGCTCCTCCGAGGTTGTCCACGTCCACGTACCACCGCGGCTCCAGACCGATCGGGCGCCCGCCGAACACCACGGGAATCGCCGCCTCTTCCGCCATGCGGGCCAACGGATCGTCCTCGCGCAGCGCCATCAGCATCACCCCGTCGGCCCCCTTGGACCGCAGAAGCCGCTCCACGCGCCGACACCCCCGGTCGGAGGCGGCCAGACACAGCATCAGGTGCAGTTCGGCCTCCTCCAGCGCGGCCGAGGCGCCCACGATGACCTGCGCGAAGAACGGGTCCGCGAAGATCGACGGATCCTCCCCCGAGACGACCAGAGCGGCCGCGCCGGTCTGGCGGGTCGCCAGCGCCCGGGCGGTCGGGTTCGGCACGTACCCGAGTCGATGGACGGCCCGCTCGACGGCCTCCCGCTTGGCACGGCTGACATGCGGGGCGTTGTTGAGCACACGCGAGGCCACCGACCTGGAGACTCCGGCCAGTTCGGCCACCTCGTCGAGCGTCGACGGCCGGTGCGGAACACCTTGGGCCATGACCTGCCTTCCCCATCCCTGTCCGAACGCCTGGAGCACTGGTAGCGCTTCCAGTTTCAGGACTGTAAACGTTCCCCCTCCTCCTGTGAAGTGCTGTTCATGCAGCGACACTTGACAGTGCCAGTCGGATCACCTCACGATACGGCCACACCTCGGCCTCACAGTTCCTCGTCTGGGACCGCTTCCAGTGGGAGCGCTTCCACGAGCTCCTGCGGGTCCGCTGGATGCTGGTGCCCCCACTGATGCCCCGCCGCACGGGGGCCTCGCACCACCGCACTTCCTCAGTGCGTCGCACCGCTCGGGACGAGAGCGCGCGACGCGTCCGCCGCCAGGAAATCGAGGTACCGTCATGCGCCGCAGAATCCGCGCCCTCCTCGCAGCCCTCTCCGCGCTGCCGTTGGCGCTCACCGCCGCCCCGCCCGCCCACGCCGCTGACCCCACCACCCTGACCAGCGGGTTCTACGTCGACCCGGATTCCAGCGCGAAGAAGTGGGTCGCCGGCCACCCCGGTGACGGCCGGGCGCCTTCGATCAACGCGTCCCTCGCCAACACCCCCATGGCCCGCTGGTTCGGCTCCTGGAGCGGCACGATCGGCACCGCGACGGGCGCGTACGCCGGGGCGGCGGACCACCACGACAAGCTGCCCGTCCTGGTCGCGTACAACATCTTCCTCCGTGACTCGTGCGGCGGGCACTCCGGAGGCGGAGCCCCGTCGGCCTCCGCCTACGCGAGCTGGATCGCGCAGTTCGCCGGCGGGATCGCCCACCGCCCGGCCGTCGTCGTCCTCGAACCCGACTCCCTCGCGGACTACGGCTGCCTGAACCAGAGCCAGATCCGTGAGCGCCAGGGCCTCATCGGCGGCGCCGTGGCCGAGTTCAACCGCCAGGCACCCAACACCTGGGTCTACCTCGACGCCGGCAACCCCGGCTGGGTGAGCGCGGCCACGATGGCCCAGCGCCTCCACGGGGCCGGACTCCGACAGGCGCGCGGCTTCTCCCTGAACGTCTCGAACTACTACACCACCGCCCAGAACACCGCCTACGGCAACGCCGTCAACAGCGAACTGGCCACCCGCTACGGTTACACCAAGCCGTTCGTCGTCGACACCAGCCGCAACGGCAACGGCTCCAACGGCGAGTGGTGCAACGCGGCCGGCCGCCGCACCGGCACGCCCACCAGACTGGGCGGCGGCGCCGAGATGCTGCTGTGGATCAAGACCCCGGGCGAGTCCGACGGCAACTGCGGGGTCGGACTCGGCTCCACGGCCGGCCAGTTCCTTCCGGAGGTCGCCTACAAGATGATCCACGGCTACTGACCTCCGGCCCCCGCGGCCCGCTGTCCGCCGCGGCCGGGCCCCCGGGACCACCGGCCCCCTCGTCCCCGCCCCATCGATCAGGAGACCCCATGAAGCAACGCACCCTAGGGCGCCGTGCGACCGCCGCCCTCGCGGCGCTCGCGGCCTGCGCCGCCCTCACCGCCACGCAGGGACAGGCCCAGGCCGCATCCACCGCGAACACGCTGACCCCGTCCACGAGGTTCTACGTGGACCCGCAGAGCAAGGCCGCCAGGCAGGCACTCGCCGACCTCGGCAAGGGCGACCTCACGAACGCCGTGAACATGGCCAGGCTCGCGAGCTGGCCGCAGGCCGAGTGGTTCACCGAGGGCACACCCGCCGAGGTCCGGGCCAAGGTCAAGAGCCTGGCCCGCAAGGCCCGGGCGGTGGACCGGACCCCCGTCCTGGTCGCCTACAACGTGCCGGGCCGGGACTGCACCCAGTACTCCAGCGGCGGCGCCGCGTCCTCCGCCGCCTACCGCCAGTGGATCGACGCCTTCGCCGACGGCATCGGTGACAGCAAGGCCGTCGTCGTGGTCGAGCCCGACGGCCTGGCCCTCCTCCCCAGCGACTGCGGACCGGACGTGGACCCGACCGGCGAACTCACGGCGGCCCGCGTCGCCGACCTCGCGTACGCCGTCAGGACCATCAAGTCCAAGGCCCGCACCGCGGTCTACCTCGACGCGGGCAACGTCCTGTGGCGGCCCGTGGGCGCCATGGCACAGCGGCTGCTCGACGCCGGGGTCCAGGACAGCGACGGCTTCGCCCTCAACGTGTCCAACACCCACCCCACCGATCACAACGCGCGCTACGGCACCTGGATAGCCAAGTGCATGTGGTACGCCACCGAAGGACCCGCGCACGCCCGTGGTCACACCGACTGGTGCGCCACCCAGTACTACTCGCCCGCCGCGCCCAACGACGGCGCCCCGGGCAACGCGGTCGACTCCGCCGATCCCGCCACCTGGCGGTGGACCGACTCCTGGTTCGACCAGAGCGTGGGGGCCCCGCCGAACGACGCGCTGCACCACTTCGTGATAGACACCAGCCGCAACGGACTCGGCGCCTGGACGCCGGAGCCCGGCAAGTACAGCGGCGACCCGGAGATCTGGTGCAACGCGCCCGGCCGCGGCCTCGGCGCGCGCCCGACGGCCGACACCGGTGTCCCGCTCGTCGACGCCTATCTGTGGATCAAGATCCCCGGTGAGTCCGACGGCAGCTGCACCCGCAACACGGGAGGCACGATCGACCCCGAGTACGGCATCGTCGACCCGCCCGCCGGCACCTGGTGGCCCGATCAGGCCCACACCCTGGCCCGCAACGCGGCGCCGCGGCTGACCTTCAACCGCTGAGCCGCGCCTCCGCCCCCGTCCGGCTCCGGGAATCCGCTCGCCCGGGGCCGGACGCCCTCACCCGGGCTCGACCGGCTCGCCTCCCCGCAGGACGGGTGGGCCTCCTGTCCGGCTGCCCCACGTCGCCACCGCTGAGGGCGCGGGCGTATGCGCAAGCCCTGCCGGCATCCCCATGCAGAAGCGGAATCCGGACCCCGCGTTCAGGGCCCTCCCCCCAGGTCGGACAGCAGCAGGTCCAGCTCTCGCTCCTCCTCGACGCGGACGCCGGCTTCTGCGAGGGCGGCGGGAAGGTCCGGATCCCAGAGGGCCCGGGTCGGGGTCCCGGTGAGAGGCCCGGGCGGGTGTTCCGGGTCGCTCGCGGCCAGAGCCGCGCGGTAGTCCGCGGCGGTGTACCGCCAGGGGTGCCACGGGACGCGGCGCAGCAGGGTGCCGGCGATCCGAAGGCCACCCCAGTCGAAGTCGCCGTGGTAGTGGAGGTCCGAGCCGTTGCCGTGCAGGTGGCGCAGGAGCGCGAGGGCCGCGGCCGAGGGCTGGCCCTGGAGGCAGATCAGGGGCGGGCAGGCGGGGCCCAGAGCGTCCGCCGCCGCGGCGAGCACGGCCGGGTTCTCGCAGACCCGTACCACGGGAGAGGCGACGGAGGGCGGTCTCCGGATGAGTTGGCGAAGGGTCAGCACTGAGGGTTCGCCCTCGTCGGCCGTCCAGTCGAGGGCGGGAGTGCCTCGCAGGTTGAGGGTGAGGACCGTCGATGACAGCTCGTCCTTCAGCAGACCCGCCGATGCCCAGGCGTCCCGCCGCCATTGCGCTCCGCTTCCGTCCGCGAACCCGGTCAGTGCGAGGATCCCGGACAGCGTGAGCGTGGCCTGCGGGGTGCCGTCGTCCAGGGCATGGGCCGAGCCGAGGACGCGGGCGGCGAAGGCGGCCCGCGAGACGGCGGGCTCGACGGGCAGCACACGAAGCGCGGCGCGGACCCCGGCGAGCAGGGTGTGCACGGCGTCGGGAGTACGGCCCAGCCGCCGGGCAAGGCCATCGGCACGCACTCTCGCGGCCCAGGCGGCGAGTTCGGGCCGGTCGTCCCCGACCAGTGTGTCGAGGGGCGCGTACGCCCGGTCCCAGGCGGCGTCCTGCTCTGCCCTGGCCTGGGCGAGCGGGGTGATCGGGCCGGTGAGCACCGTGACGGCGGCGGCAAGGCCGTCGGGGCTGATGCCCGACCGGCGCAGCACGCCGTCGACCGCTTCCAGCCGTACGGTGAGGGAACGGCCACCACCTGGGGGGCGGGCCAGCAGCCGTTCGACCGCGGACCGCTGCCCCGGAGTGGGAGCGGCCAGCGAGACCGCGCCTGTCAGAGGGTGCCCGGCCACGAGTCGGCCGCGTACCCGCTCGACGAGCCAGCCGAGTTCCGGCACGCCGAGAAGGCGGTGCAGTCGCGGCACGTCGACCGTGGCGTGCGCGACCGGCTCCGATGGGGCACCGGGTGCCGCAGGCACGTCATGTGTCAGCTCCACTGCGGCTCCCGACCGGCCGCGTCCGATGCCGGACCGCGTAGGGGGTCCTCCCGGCGGTGCCGCCTCGTACCGTCCCACTCCCAGCGGGTCACGAGGACCGCTGCCACGTCGTCGATCCGGGACAGCTGGGCGATGGCGATGCCGGGAACCTGGGGGTAGCAGGCCCATTCCCGTTCGCTGGTCATCACCACGTCGAGGTCGAAGGCGCTCAGCAGGCCGAGGCACTTGGCTCGCGAGTCGTCGTCCACTCCCGCGAACGCCTCGTCCAGCGTGACCAGGCGGGGGGCGTCCGGACTGCTCGCGCTGGCGTAGTGCGAGGAGGCGGCGGCGAACAGGGGCACGGAGACGGCGAGCACGCGTTCGCCGCCGGAGGCGGGGCCCGTGGCCGGGACCCAGCGCCCGTGCTGGTGGCGTTCGACGCCGAACTCGTGCCAGGACCGGTAGTCGAGCGCCGCGGTGAGGTGTTCGAGCCAGCTGCCCGACCCGTCGTCGGACTGCTGACGGGCGATCTGGGCCTGGAGGAACTCGCCCACCGCCGCGCGGTCCTCGGCGGTCCACGCGTCGGCGGACTGGCGCAGTCGCTCCCGGGCCCGGGCGAGTCCGGGCGGAGCCTTGCGCGAAGGCCGCCAGACCAGCCGGAGCCTCATACCGGTGGAGGTGGGGCGGTCCTCCAGTTCGGAGTTCATGTCCCGCACCTGACGCTCGGCCGCACCGATGAGTTCCTGAAGGGTGCCGGCGACCTCGGTGATCAGATGGGTTTCGAGGATCTCCCGTTCGTGGGCGGACAGGATGCGGGTCAGCTCGCCCACCTCCGTGGCGAGCGCTTCGGCGAGTTCGGGTACGGCCCGCTCCCGGCCCTGGTACACGATGTCGACGACCATGCCGTCCTCGACCATGCGCGCGGATGCGCTGTGCCCGTGCCGGGACAGGGTGTCCTGCAGGGTCTTGAGTTCTTCGCTGAGCCTGCGCTGGACGCGTTCCCAGGCGGCGTCCGTGTCGTCGGCCGAGGAGAGGCCGGTCTCGATGGCGCGGGCGAACACGATGGCCGGGGTGGCGGCCCAGGGATCGTCGGCCGCGGCGGGGATCACGAGCTCGGGCAGCGCGATGGCGACCAGGCCCGTGGCGGTGAAGCGCTGGAGCGTGGCGATGGCCTCCGCGCGCGCGCCGACGGCTTCCGTGAGGTCCTTCTCCAACTGCTCGATCCGCCCCTCGGCACGGCCGGCCTCCCGGTCCGCCTCCGCGTGACGCCGTAGGGCGGCCTTCTGGCCGGCCTCGCAGATCCGCTGTGCCTCGGCGGTCTCGACGAGTCGCCGTTCGAGTTCGGCGACGGCCGCTCCGACGGTGGAGCGCAGGGTCAGATGGCGCTCGTCGGCCGCTGCCGCCTCGCGCTCCGCGTCCGCGGCCCGCTGCGCGAGGTCGACGGCCCGCTGCTCCGCGTCGGCCGTCTCGGCGCGTTCGTCGTCCACCTGGCGTGCCGCCTCCGCCTGTTCGCGCACGGCGGGCCACAGGGAGGCCAGCGCGGTGGCAAGGGAGCCGAGGGCATGACGTACGGCGGTGAGTGCGGACCGGTCGGCGGGCAGCCCCAGGTCGGTGGCGGCCTCGGTGAGTTCGGTGGCGGCCCGCTCGGCCTGCCCGGCCGCCTCGGCCGCCTCGGCCGCCCGCTCCTCGCACCGTATGCGGGCCTTGCCCACGGTGTCGGCGGCGGCGCTCACGAGCGCGTGGGCCCGGGTGAGCGGCGACTCGTCAGGTACGGAGGCGAGTTCGGCGTCGAGCGTGCGGCGGCGGCCCGCGATCGCCTCGGAGCGGGCCGCGACGGCTTCCGATTCCTCGCGCAGAGAGGCGAGTTCGACGCCGAGCGCGACGACGCGGGCCCTCCGCGCCGCCTCCCGTGCGCCTTCGCCGATGTATGCGGCGGCGGGCTTGGCCCACGTGCCGGTGAGCGCGCCGACCCGGAAGCGGCCGTCCGCTGACACCCAGGTCCCTGCCCCTCCCCCGCTGTCCAGGCCGATGGCGGCGAGCAGACCGGCCACCGTCGCTTCGTCCGGGGCCCTGGACCGCCCGTCACCGTCGTCCGGGGCCGGGCGCAGCACATCGGCCAGCGACGGGCCGCTCACCGGACCGGTCGACGGGCTGAGAAGGACGTCGTGCCCGTTCACGGCGAGGGCGGAGCCGTCGGGGAGCACCCAGGCGTCGAGGAGGCCGGAGGCTTCGAGGGCCGCTTCGAGACCAGCGCGCTCTGGTTCGGACAGGTCGTCGCGGAAGTCGACCAGGCGCCAGAGCGCGGCGCCCGGCAGCTGGTCCCGGAGGCCGGGTGTCCGGGTGGCGGGAGGCTGGGGCTCGCGTCCGCCGCCGACTTCCAGCGCGGCGAGCTCCCGCCGTGCCGTGTCGGCGAGTTCTGCCAGCTCCGAGTCCCTGCGAGCGGCTTCGGCCGCCTGGTCGGCGAGGTCCGCCGAGCGCACGGTGTGCGCCCTGGCCGCGTGGAGACGTGCCGGGTAGGGGCCGTCGAGGTGGCGCGTCCATTCCTGGAGTTCGTCGAGGAGGCCGGTCCCGTCGGGGAAGGCCAGCTCCGTCCAGGCCCGGGCGCGCTCGCGTACTCCGTCCAGGAGGAGCTGTCCGGCCCGCGCGCAGCCCTCCTCCGCTTCGGCATGCGACTCGGCGGCCAGGGTGAGGTCGGTCTCCGCCTCGTCGAGGCGGCCCGCTGCTCGGCGGTGTGTGGCGGCGGCCCGCTCGGCCGCTTCCAGGAGGCCCTCGACGTGGGCGAGGGAGCGCTGGGCGCGGCCCGCGGAGTCCTCCGCGGCGCGCCGCAGTTCTGGCTCGGGCAGATGCTCGTCGAGGGGCAGGGCGACGTGCGCGGCGGTGGCGTGCTCCTGTGCCCGGGCGAAGGCTTCCTGGGCCCTGATCCGCGCGGCACGGAGCCTGTTCTCCGCGGCGCCGAGCCGCCCGAGCGCCTTGGTGTGGAGGGCGGCCGCCTGCTCACGGTCGCCCCGGGCCTGGTCGGCCGCTCGTGCCGTTCGTGCCACCGCCACCGCGGCGTGTTCCAGGTCGCGCGCGTCACGCATCTCGGGCGCCTCGCGCAGGGCCTTGTCCTGGGCTCGCAAGCGTTCCGCGGTCTCTGCCAGGGAGCTGATCTCCTCCCCGGCCGCGGCCCGCTTCTCCTCGGCGCGCGTCCGCCGTTCCTGCGCCTCGGCCAGATCCCGTTGCACGCGCTCGTAGCGGGAGTGTTCGGCACGCGGAAGCCGTGCCCGGCGGCGGGTGGCGATACGGGCATAGCGCCGGTAGTGCTCCAGGAAGGCGGAGGCGGCTCGCTCCGCGGCGGAGGCGGCGGCCAGCTCGTCCTTCTCCTCGTCGAGGGAGCGGAACGCCTCTGCCACGTCGGCGATGGCCGCCTGGTCCATAGGCGGCAGTGCCTCGGTGAGGGCGCGGGAGAGGGCGGCTTCGTTGGGCCGCTTGGACAGCTGGGGCTGGCGCAGCTGGATGAGCAGGTCGACCAGGGCGGCGTACCGCTGTTCTCCGAGGCCGAAGAGTGCTTCGTCGACGGCGCGGCGGTACGCCTTGGCCTGGTCGTACACCATGCCGTGCCCGGCGACCGCTTCGGCGAGCCGGTCCCGGGACAGGGCCGTACCGGTGGCGTCGAGCAGCCGGAAGGTCCTCTCCGTACGCTCGGTGGACCCGTGGTCGACACGCTGGCGGGTGACGGCGTACCAGTGGCGGGCGATGCCCCTCCCGCTGACGGCCTTGAGTCCGCACAGCAGCGTACGGAAGTGCTGCTCGCCGGTCGTGTCGTCGAGCCTGCCGAACTCGATCCACGTATAGCCGAGCCGTTCGGAGTGCGGATGCTCGCCTCCCAGGAGCAGGTTCCACTCCATCCGCTTGCCGGGGTCGCCGTCGGGTTCGACGCGGCGCGGGCCGAGGTCGCCGTCAAGCAGGAACGGCAGGGTCAGCGCGAGCACTTTGGACTTGCCGGTGCCGTTGTTGCCTCGGAGCAGCAGGCGCCCGTCCCGGAAGTGGAACTCCTCCACGTCGTAGTGGAACAGGTCGACGAGCCCGACGCGCAGGGGCTGCCAGCGGGTACGCCGCGGGGTGGGGAGGCGGATCACGAGGTGGCCTTTCGCTGCGGGGGCGTGGAGGCGGAGCCGGGCTCGCGGACGACGGTCTCGCCGACCGCGTACCGGGCGAGGGCGGGGCGGGCCACGACCGTGTGCGGGGTACGGGAGACAAGGCCGAGGGCGGTGAGCCGGGCGACGGCCTGTTCGACGAGCTCACTCTCCATGCCCGGCTCTCGTGCGGACTTCGACCAGAAGCCCCCGTGCTCGGCTGCCAGTTCTCGCACCCGCAGGGCCAGGGCGCCGAGGGCGACCGGCCCGTCGGCGCCGGCGAGGTGCTCGGCGAGCAGCAGGGTGATGTGCCCGTGGGTGCCCTGTTCGGGCATGCGGAGGTCGGTGAGGTCGTCGTCGGGGTCGACCATGGCGATTCCCTCGGCCCGCACCTCGGCGACGAGTCCCGTCAGCTCGGTGATCCGGGCGGTGAGGAAGCCGCGCTGGCGGGTGAGGTAGCCGAGCTCGGCATCGGTCAGGTCGTCGTAGTAGAGGACCGGGTCGTCGAGCAGTCGGCGGGTGAGCGAGCGGCGCATGGCCCGGAAGCGCAGCTCGTCGCTGTCCAGGGCGGTTTCGGCGACCAGTTCGGCAAGGCGGCCGTCGAGAGCTTCGGCGTGGACGGTGGAGGGGCCCCGCCGGGTGGCGAGGAGACCGGCCAGGACCCGGCGTTCCACGTCGTACAGGACGTCGCCGACCCCGCTGACGTACGCCTCCTCCTCGCCCGCGACACGCCGCAGCACGCCGAGTTCGAGCAGGAGCCGTACGACGGCGGCGAGGTCGAGGCGCTCGTCTCGGCGCTCCAGGGCGAACTCGACGCCCGCGGCGGCGAGTCGGGGGTCGGCGGCGTCGAGGACGATCTGGCCGGCGAGGCGGCCGAGGGCGATCTGGGCCTCGCCCCGTTCGAGGGCCGCGAGTGCGAGGCAGAACAGAACGTAGCGGCGACGGGTGAAGGGGGCGGCGCCCCGGCTCGCCTCCCGGGCCGGGTGCGTGGGGTCGGCGAGGACGCCGGGGATCTTGCGCAGCCGCGCCGCCTCGGCGTCCACCTGGAGGGACCAGCCCGTGTTGCGATCGAACCACTCCCGCAGTTCGGACGTGTGCCGTCGGACGAGTCGGAACTCGTCGGCGCGCCGACCGCGCGCGAGGATGAGGGGGTGTTTCAGCAGGGCGCGCGCTGCTTTACGCAGGTCGGCGGCGTGCTGGCCGTCCAGCACCTCGGTGGGTGGTGCGGTCATCGGTCGGGGTCCCCGTCCGTCAGGTCGTCTCCGTCCGTCAGGTCGACGATCTCGATGAGGTGGTCCGGGCCGCTGAAGACTCCGCCGGGTGTGCGGATCTCGGCGATGGCGCCGTCGGTCAGCGCGGTGAGCCTGATCTCCATGGAGCCGTCGTTGCTGGTGGCCGCGGTGTGGCTCATACCGGGTCGCCACATGGCCAGCGCGTCTCCGAGCAGTTGGAGGAACAGCCCGAACGATGCCGGGTCGAGCTCGCCGAGGCCCGACAGGCGCGTGACGCCGTCGGTGGCGAGCCGGGCGCGGGCGGCCGCGGTCTCCGCGGCCTGCTTGGCGGCCGTCTCGGCGAGAACACGCCGCCGCTCCTCCCGATCCTCGACCTTGCGGGGCTTCCCGCGCCGCTCATAGCTCCCCGTGCGGCGCAGCTGGGGGCTGATCCGCAGCGGTTCCGCCTCGGCCCATGCAGTGGCTGCCGGGACAGGACGCGCCGCGCGGGCGGCGAGTGTGTCGGCGTCGACGGTGAGGTGCCGGGCAGGATAGAGCCCGAAGGCGGCCCGCCACAGCCGGTGCCGGGCGTCGTCGTCGGGGGCCTCGGCGAACCAGCGGGCCAGGGTCCGGAAGTCGGCGGACCGGTCCGAGCGCCCCGAGCGGCGCTCGTTCAGTGCCCGTACGACAGCCAGGAGCTGCGGGATCGCACCGAGCGCCCGGCCACGCAGAAGCCGGGCCTGTGACTCGCGCCCGTCCCTGCTGACGAACCACGCGCCGAGCCCCTCCCAGCGCCCGGCCCACCGCTCGTACACCCCGCGCTCGGCGTCGGCGGCCGCCTCCGGTGAGGCGTCGGCGGCCTCCCGCCGGGCAGCGGCCTCCAGTAGGGACTCGACCCTTCCGTCCTCCTCCAGTTCCAGGATCAGCCGGGCGATGCGCCCGCCCAGCGTGATCAGGTCCTGGATGAAGCGCTCCAGGTACTGGATGAGCCGGTCCTTGTACGCGAGGAAGGTCTCCTCCTCGACGTCGTGCAGGTCGATGGTCCGCTGGAGAGATCCCATGAAGGCGCGGGCGTTGTCCGCGAGAGCCGCGAAGCGGCTGGCCAGCGCGTCGAGCGCCAGGTGTGCCTTGGCCGGGTCGGGCTCCTCCTCCGCGGCCAGGACGAGCAGGGCGCGCAGGTGGGTGACGATGTCGTGCAGGGCGACGGCCTGGAGTGCGCCACGGCGGCCGAGTGCCTCGTCGTAGGCGGACAGCGCCTCCTCGGCGGCCTCCCCCTCGCGCGTGAGCTGGTAGATGAACCGCTTCCGGTAGAAGTCCTCGACGGCGGTCACACGGGCCGTATCCGGGTCGGCCCGCAGGTTGCCCCAGACGACGAGCCTGTCGAGCGCGACGACGACGGCCTCCGGCTCGACGGGGCGGACGTCCGCCGGCAGCCCGGCGTGCACATCCTCAGGACGCAGATGGACCGCGAACCGCTCCTTGGCGACGAGGAACACCCGCATCACCTGACGGTAGAGCGGAGTGTTCTTCACGGTGAGGTGGGCGAAGGGGCCGAATCCGTCCGGCTCGGGGTCCGGACCGGCCGAGGCGGTGGCAGAGGGTGCGGTCATCGTCGGCCATTCTCCCCCAGGCGCCACTCCCACCGGCAGGAACCGGAGTACCTGGCCGATTCACGCTGTCGTGACCGGTGAGCCACGGCAGCCGGGGCCACCCGGCAAGCCGACAGGAGCGCACCCCTCACGCAAGGGCCCGGCGCTGAACGGTTACCCCGGGGGGCCTGGTCTGCCGCCTACATATCCGCAGCGTCCGCCGTTGCCCCGAGGAACGACAACCGCACCTTCCGGTCCGGGTTGTCCCTGTTCGTGTCCACCAGGCACACCGACTGCCAGGTTCCCAGCTCCAGGCGCCCCCCGATCACCGGGAGCGTGGCGTGGGGCGGGACAAGGGCGGGGAGTACGTGGTCGCGGCCGTGGCCCGGGCTGCCGTGGCGGTGCTGCCAGCGGTCGTCCGCCGGGAGCAGGTGGTGGAGGGCGGCCAGGAGGTCGTCGTCGCTGCCCGCGCCCGTCTCCAGAACGGCGATGCCTGCCGTGGCGTGGGGTACGAAGATGTTGAGGAGGCCGTCGCGGCCGGAGGCCGAGCGGGAGAGGAACTCCTCGCACCGCCGCGTCAGGTCCATGACGGTCTCCGCCGTGCCCGTGGAGATGTTCAGGACCGTGGTGGTAAAGGAATCGGACATGCCTCCATCTTCCCTTCCGGGGCGCGGGATGCCACGTCCGGACCCCGAGACGCTCTCGTCGTCTCCTGAAGGGATGACGGCGCTCAGCACCATGCCCCGCTCTCCTCGCACGGCCGCGTCGCCACGTGGTGCGAGGACGACCGGCTGACCACGGTGGCGCTCGCCCGAGACACCGGGCGGCCGGTGTCCCCGGCGGGCGTCCCGCCGGGGTGATGACGGCGGCGGCCGCCGCACGGATGGCGGCCGCCCGGCATGGCGACGTTTGTCCGAGGACGTGGCCCCGGACCGGGTGAAGGAGAAGGTCGACGGGAACCGTGGACGAGCCGAGGAGCTGGGGCCGACAGTCCGGTCCGGCATCCGGCCCCCCCGCCATCTCGCGCGACTCCTCGCGCGAGGCAGGGCCGCGGTGCTCGGGAAGATCCCGGGCACCCCGCCAGTTAGTAGAAACGTGAACATTCATGGGATGCGCGAGCTGGATGTGGTCGTGATCGGCGCCGGGCAGGCGGGGCTGTCCGCGGCCCACCATCTGGGCCGCGTCGGTCTGGAGCCGGACCGTGACTTCGTCGTCCTGGACCACGCGCCCCGGCCGGGCGGTGCCTGGCAGTTCCGCTGGCCCTCGCTGACGTACGGCAAGGTCCACGGGATGCATGCTCTGCCCGGCATGGAGCTGACCGGCGCGGACCCCGGCCGTCCCTCGTCCGAGGTGATCGGTGAGTACTTCACGGCGTACGAGGACCGCTTCGACCTGCGGGTGCACCGGCCCGTCGAGGTGCGTGCCGTACGCGAGGGAAGCGGGGGGCGGCTGCTCGTGGAGACGTCCGAGGGGGCCTACGCCCCGCGCGCGCTGATCAACGCGACGGGCACCTGGGACCGGCCGTTCTGGCCCCGTTACCCGGGGCAGGAGACATTCCGGGGGCGGCAGCTGCACACGGCGAACTATCCGGGGCCGGAGGAGTTCGCGGGGCTGCGCGTCGTCGTGGTCGGGGGCGGTGCCTCCGGTACGCAGCACCTGATGGAGATCGCGGAGCACGCCGCCGAGACCTTCTGGGTGACCCGGCGCGAACCCGTCTTCCGCGACGGGCCGTTCACCGAGGAGTGGGGGCGGGCCGCCGTGGCGATGGTGGACGAGCGGGTACGCAACGGGCTGCCGCCGCAGAGCGTGGTGAGCGTGACCGGGCTGCCCCTCAACGACGCGGTGCGGCGCGCCCGTGAGCAGGGGGTCCTGGACCGGCTGCCGATGTTCGACCGGATCACGCCGACCGGGGTGGCCTGGGACGACGGCCGCGCGGTGGAGGCGGACACGATCCTCTGGGCGACCGGCTTCCGGCCCGCCGTGGACCACCTGGCCCCGCTGAAGCTGCGCGAGCCGGGCGGGGGCATCCGGGCCGAGAACACCCGCGCCGTCCGGGACGGACGCGTCCACCTCGTCGGGTACGGGCCGTCCGCCAGCACCATCGGCGCCAACCGGGCCGGGCGCGCCGCCGTGCGCTCGGTGCTGCGGCTGCTGGCGGAGACCGGTGGCCCGCGGCGTGCGGAGGAGAGGGCCGGGGCGGCGGTGTGAGGAGGGCCGGGGTGACGGCTGCTTCCGGCGGGGCGATCAGCCCGTGGCCGCTCGGCGGTTGCGGTTGAACTCCTCGACGTTCCTCTGCTGCTCGTCGTAGCTGTCGGTGAAGCGGGTGTCCCCGGGGGCGACCGTGACGAAGTACAGCCAGGGGCCGGGCGTCGGGGTGATGGCGGCGCGCAGGGCCTCCTCCCCCGGGTTGCCGATGGGCGTCGGCGGCAGCCCCTTGCGTACATAGCTGTTGTACGGGCTGTCCAGCTGGGTGTCGGCGGTCGTGGTGTCCAGGGTGGAGCGCTTGAGGGCGTAGTTGATGGTGGAGTCCATCTGCAGCGGCATGTCCTTGAGTATCCGGTTGTAGATGACCCGGGCGACCTTGCCCATGTCGGATGCGGTGTCGGCCTCGGCCTGGACGATGCTGGCGATGGTGGCCGTCTCGTAGACGGTGACGTTGTTGCGCTGGGCTCCGGCGGTGATGTGGTCGGCCCCGAACCGCTTGCGGGCGGTGTCCGCCATGTAGCGCAGGAGACTGGTGGGGGTGGTGGTGGAGTCGATGGGGTACGTGGCCGGGAAGAGGTACCCCTCAGGGTTCCCCTCGGCCTGCTCGGGCAGTTCCAGGTCCACCGTGGCCACGGTCTTGTTCGTGGAGCCGGGCTTCAGGCCGAGCGCCCGGTCGACGGCTTCGTACACCTGTGAGGCGCGCCAGCCCTCCGGGATCACCAGGGTGCTCTGCGGGCGCTCCTGCTTCTTCTCCTTCTCGTCGGAGCCGAGCAGGGAGAGCGGGATCAGCACGGCGGCCGACACGACGAGCAGCGCGGCGACGACCAGGACGATCTTTCCGCGGCGGGTCGGGCGGAGTCTGCGACGGGGACGGGCGTCCGGGGACTCGTTCACCATGCGGGCACGTTAACCCGGTGCGCTCCCCCGGGCCGGTAGCCCGGCTGCGGCGTCGGCTCCGGCGACACGAACGCCGTACCGCACCACCAGAACACACGAACAGGGGATCGGATGTTCGCTGGAACGCGTGATCGTCACCGGATTCGTCGCTCTTCACCCTTCCGGGGCGCGATGATTGCAGAGCGCAGTCACCGGGCTGCAGACCGCTACTGCGCACGTCCCACACATGCATCACGCGCAAGGAGAAAGACCAGATGAACTTCCTGACCAACCTGCTGGCCGGCATCGTCCACTTCGTGGGTTGGCTCGTCTGACCATCGCTCCGCCCGGCGCCGTCGCTCCCCGTCCCACGGGAGCGGCGGCGCCGCTGCGTGTACGGAGCGGTCGTGGGGACCGGTCGTACGGTGTCGACGGCCCGGTAGCCGGGGAGTGCGCCCCCGAGGTGAGCGCTCGAGCGCGGCGATCATGTCGTACGGACCCGAGGGCGGAGATACCCGGGGAGGCGGCTGCCTGTCACACCCCCTCAGGAGGTCGGGATCCGGGCCTGGTGGGAGTCACGACGGACCAGCGCGGCGTAGCGGCCGTCCCGGTGGAGCAGCTCTTCGTGGGTGCCGCGCTCGGCTATGCGCCCGCCGTCCAGGACGACGATCTGGTCCGCGTCGCGGACGGTGGAGAGGCGGTGCGCGATGGTGAGCGTGGTGCGGCCTGCGGAGAGTGCGTCGATCGCTCCCTGCACGGCGTGTTCCGTACGGGTGTCGAGAGCGCTGGTCGCCTCGTCGAGGATCAGCACCGGCGGGTCGCGGAGGATCGTGCGGGCGATGGCGAGGCGCTGCTTCTCGCCACCCGAGAAACGGTAGCCCCGCTCCCCGACAAGGGTGTCGTACCCGTCGGGCAGGGACGCGATGTGGTCGTGGATCTGAGCGGCGCGGGCGGCGGCCTCGATCTCCTCGTCGGTGGCCTCCGGCTTGGCGAAGCGGAGGTTGTCGGCGACGGAGGCGTGGAAGAGGTAGGTCTCCTGGGAGACCACGCCGACCGCGCGGGCCAGCGTGTCGAAGTCCAGGTCGCGGACGTCGACCCCGTCGAGCGTGACCCGGCCTCCGGTGACGTCGTAGAGGCGCGGGACCAGGTAGCTGAGTGTGGACTTGCCGGAGCCGGTGGGGCCGACGACGGCGAGGCTGGTGCCCGCGGGCACGGTCACGTCGATGCCCCGGAGCGTGGGGGCGCCCTTCCCGTCCTGGCGGTCATAGCTGAAGTCGACGCTCTCGAAGGCGATCTCGCCACGGATGCGGGCCGGGCGGACGGGGTTCTCCGGCTCGGTGATGTCCGCCCTGAGGTCCAGGTACTCGAAGATCCGCTGGAAGAGCGCGAGGGAGGTCTGCATCTGCACACCGGTGGAGAGCAGGCTGACGGCCGGGCGGAACAGCCCCTGCTGGAGCGTGACGAAGGCGACCAGCGTGCCCAGGGAGACGGCGGTGGAGCCGGGCTGTGCCGTGAGGCCGGCCACCCAGTAGATGACGGCGGGCATGGCGGCCATGACGATGCCGATGACCGACATCCGCCAGCGGCCCGCCATGCTGGAGCGCACCTCCAGGTCGACCAGGCGCTCGGACTCCTCGGCGAACCCCTTGGTGAGGGAGTCGGAGCGGCCCATCGTGCGGCCGAGGAGGATGCCGCTCACCGAGAGGGACTCGGTCACCGTGGCGGCCATGGCGGCCATCTGCTTCTGGCGCTGGGTGGTGATCCGCTTCCGCTCCCGGCCGACGCGGCGGCTGATCGCGACGAACACCGGCAGCAGGAGCAGCGAGACGACGGTGAGGCGCCAGTCGAGCGCGAGCATGGCGACGACGGTGGCGATGACGGCGGTGAGGTTGGAGACGAGCGAGGTGGCGGTCGAGGTCACCGTCGCCTGCATACCGCCGATGTCGTTGGCGATGCGGGACTGGACCTCGCCCGTGCGGGTCCGGGTGAAGAAGGCGAGCGGCATCCGCTGGAGCCGGGTGTAGACGGCGGTGCGCAGGTCGTGCATGACGCGCTGGCCCACGGTCGTCGAGATCAGGGTCTGCAGGACACCGAAGACGCTGTTCAGCACGGCGGTGAGGATCATGCCGAGCGCGAGCAGCGTCAGCAGTCCCGTGCGTCCCTGGGGGATGGCGGTGTCCAGGATCTCGCGCAGCAGGAACGGGGAGGCGACCGACACCAGGGAGGAGGCGCCGACCAGCAGCCCGACCACGGCGAGCCGGCCGCGGTACGGGTGGAAGAGGCGGAGGATGCGGCGCACCTCACCGGGCGCGCGGTCGGAGACCGGGCGGGCATCGGGTGGGGGCGTCCAGGTGGGTTCGTCGGGTTTCATGGGCTCCTTCGGTGGGGCGTGAGGAACGGCCGGACAGGTCCGACGTTCAGAGCTTAGCTCATTGTTACCTATACTCACAATGAACGAGGTCCTGATATCGTTCGCGTATGGACGCCTCAGATTCCCCGGCCGCCGACGCGCCGGATGCGGCCGGACCGGCAGGCCGGGCCCCCGGCCCCGTACCCCGCCCTGCCCACGCCTCCGAGCGGGACCGGGACCGCGACCCCGACGGCATGCTCGCCGAGCAGCTGCTGCGGCTGACGCGTCGGCTGCACCGCATTCAGAGCCGCCAGCTGGAGCCGATCGGGATCACCCCGGCCCAGTTCCGGCTGCTGCGGACCGTCGCCGGCTACGACGCGGCCCCCCGGATGGCCGATCTCGCCCAGCGCCTGGACGTCGTCCCCCGCGCCGTGACCACGCTGGTCGACGCCCTGGAGACGAGCGGGCGGGTCCGCCGCGCGCCCGATCCGGACAGTCGCCGGGTGGTGCGGATCGAGATCACGGACGAGGGGCGCGCCACGCTGCGTTCCCTGCGCAACGCGCGCCGGGCCGCCGCGGAGGAGATCCTGGCGCCGTTGACCGCCGAGCAGCGCGAGGTGCTCGGTGGGCTGCTCTCCGCCCTGGTCGACGCGATGCCGGAGCGCCACTGCTGAGAGCGGGCGCCGGGGGGACCCGCGCGCGAGCCGTACCCACCGGGTCGGTGCGCGCCGCATCGCCCGGCTCCGCGCGCGGGCCGTACCGAACGCGGAGGGGATGCCGACGGGCGGTTCCGCCACGGTCCAGGAGGCGGCCGAGGCCGACTCCCGTACGTATGACGCCTGTCTCTCGGCCGACCCCAGGTGCGAGATCGGCAGGGCACGGGCCACCGGCCACCCTGCCGGTCCGTCCTGATCGAGGTGGAACGGGCCACCGCCCGACCGCCGGACCGCAGCGCACACGAGGTCCGCGAGGCCCCGAAAAGCCCTGATGGGCACTGCTCCGGAGGCCCCGACTGGTTGAACCAGTCGGGGCTTTCGCCTGCCCCCGAGAAAAGTCCATGGTTTGAGTACGGGAGTCCAATGGGGCTCTCTTGCGCACCGTCGGCCTCACCGTCCAGGGTCCTACCGAGGCCCGGTCCCGGCGCACTCGCGCCCGCAGGGGACCGGGCCCCGCTCGCGCACGTCCAGAACCCCCACATCCCACCTGGAGGCTCGATGAACGACGACGCCCGGCCCGGACGGACACCGGGGGACCTCCCCCCGCGGATTACCGGCGACGAAGTGGACCGGCAGGATCCCAGCCGCCGTTCGGTGCTGTGGACCACGGCGGGCGTGGCCGGTGCGGGACTCGGGCTCAGTTCCCTGGCGGGGGGTTCCGCGGCGGCGGCCGGGAGCGCCGCACCGGAGGCCGCCGAAGCCGTCCGGGCCGTGGAGGCCGTGGCAGCCGTCCCCGCCCGGCAGGGCCGTACGATGACGGACGTCCCCTTCGAGCGGCGCTCGACCGTGCGGGTCGGGATCGTGGGCCTCGGCAACCGGGGCGACAGCATGATCGGCCTCTTCCTCGCGGTGCCGGGTGTGCGGGTCGTGGCGGTCTGCGATCCGGTCCGGGAGAAGGCGGTGAGGGCCGCCGCCAAGGTGACGGCCGCGGGGCAGCCCGCCCCCGCCGTCTACGCCAAGGGCGAGGACGACTACGTCAACCTCTGCCGGCGCGGGGACATCGACTTCGTCTATGTGGCCACCCCCTGGGAGACGCACTTCCCGATGGCCAGGGCGGCGATGCTCAACGGCAAGCACGTCGGCGTGGAGTGCCCGATCGCGATGCGCCTGGAGGAGCTGTGGCAGCTCGTCGACCTCTCCGAGCGCACCCGGCGCCACTGCATGCAGTTGGAGAACTGTTGTTACGGCAAGAACGAGATGCGGGTGCTACGGATGGCGCACGCCGGTCTCTTCGGGGAGTTGCTGCACGGCGCGGGGGCGTACAACCACGATCTCCGGCAGCTGATGTTCGACCCGGACTACTACGAGGGCCCGTGGCGGCGGCTCTGGCACACCCGGCTGCGCGGTGACCTCTACCCCAACCACGGGTTCGGCCCCGTCGCCAACTACATGGACGTCAACCGGGGCGACCGCGCCGTCTCCATCACCAGCGTCGGCACCCCCGCCCTCGGCCTCGCCGCGTACCGGAAGGAGCACATGCCGCCGGGCGACCCGAGCTGGAAGGAGTCGTACATCGGCGCCGACCGGACGATCAGCCTCGTACAGACCGCCAAGGGCCGGGTGATCCGGCTGGAGCACGACGTGTCGTCCCCGCACCCGTACTCCCGGATCAACAGCCTCGGCGGCACCCGGGGGGTCTTCGAGGACTATCCGGAGCGGATCTATCTGGAGCCCACGAACACCGACCACCGGTGGGACGACTTCAAGAAGTACGCCGAGTGGGACCACTGGCTGTGGAAGGAGCACGCCAATCCGCCGGGCGGGCACGGCGGGATGGACTACATCATGGTCTTCCGGCTGATGCAGTGCATGCGGCTCGGCCTGGTCCCCGACTTCGACGTGTACGACGCCGCCGTCTGGACGGCCCCCGTGCCGCTCAGCCACCTCTCCATCAAGGCCAAGGGCGCCCCGCTGCCGATACCGGACTTCACCCGGGGCGCGTGGCAGAAGGCCAGGTCCGGCATGGACTCGGAGCAGCCGGCCGCCTGACACCTCGGGGTCCCGGGCGGCTCGGCCCGGGGCCCCGACGGGCCCGTGCGGGGACGGTGGGGCGGCGACGGAACCGGGCACCCGCGCGGCGGCGGGAGCGCC
The DNA here is from genome assembly GCF_056436485.1 of Streptomyces sp. NPDC043746. NCBI lineage: Bacteria > Bacillati > Actinomycetota > Actinomycetes > Kitasatosporales > Streptomycetaceae > Streptomyces > Streptomyces sp. NPDC043746. The sequence goes on from NZ_JBWKCM010000009.1 coordinate 157,756, forward strand.
GCGAAAACCGGTTGCCCCCAGGGGCGGCGGGAGGCGAACCTTGCACGGTTTGGTCATCCCGTATCCGCGCGGTCGCGCGCGTACCGAGCCCTGGGACGTCATGCAGATTCGCGATCTTCCGTATAAGGATCCCGGCGCCCCCGACGTACGGTCGGGCCCACGCTTCCTGTACTGGCTCGGGCGCAATCAGCTCGGCGGACAGCTCAAGGCCCTCGGCTGGGGCCTGCTCCACCAGCTGAGCATCGCCGGGTTCCCGATCGGCGTCGGCCTCGCCGTGCAGGCCGTCGTGGACCGCTCCGGCTCCGGTCTGGCGCTCGCCTGCGGTCTGGTGGGGCTTCTGGGCATCACGATCGGCCTGGGCGACACCATGCTCCACCGGACGGCCGTGACCAACTGGATCACCGCCGCCGCGCGGGTGCAGCAGCTCCTGGCGCGCAAGACCGCCGAGCTGGGCTCGGCCCTGACGCGGCGCGTCGCGGCCGGTGAGGTCGTGGCCGTGTCGACCGGGGACGTGGAGAAGATCGGCTGGTTCGTGGAGGCGCTCTCGCGCTTCGCGGCGGCCGCCACCGCCCTCGTCCTGGTCTGCGTGGGGCTGCTCGTCTACCTGCCGACCCTCGGCGTGCTGGTCGCCGTCGCCATGCCGGTGCTGGCCCTCGCCGTGCTGCCGCTGCTGCCGCCCGCCACCCGGCGCGCCGACGAGCAGCGCGAGAAGGCGGGCAAGGCGACCGAGCTGGCCTCGGACACCGTGGCGGGACTGCGGGTGCTGCGCGGCATCGGCGGCGAGCAGCTGTTCCTCGGCCGCTACCGCCGCGCCTCCCAGGAGGTCCGCCGGGCGGCCGTGCGCTCGGCCCGGATGTGGGCGCTGATCTCGGCGGTGCAGGTGCTGCTGCCGGGCCTCCTGCTGATCTCCCTGATCTGGTACGGGGCGACGCTGGTCCGGGACGGCCGGATCGAGGTGGGCCAACTGGTCACGGTCTACAGTGCGGCCACCCTCATGATTTTCCCCCTTCGCCATTTCGAAGAGATCGCGATGGCCTACTCCTTCTCCCGTCCGTCCGCGCAGCGTGCCGTGCGGGTGCTGTCGCTGCGCCGCAGCGACCTGACGGCCACCGCGTCGGGCGTGCCGTCGGGCGACCTGTACGACCCCGCCACCGGGCTGATGGCCCCTCAGGGGAAGTTCACCGCCGTCGTCTGCGGCGACCCGGACGAGGCGGGACGGCTGGCCGAACGGCTGGGCGGCCACGCCCGGACCGACGACGACCCCGCCGAGCCCGCGGAGAGGGCCCCGTCCGTGCTGCTCGGTGCCGTGGCGCTGGACGAACTCCCGCTGGAGACCGCGCGGACCGCCGTCCTGGTCCAGGACAAGGACCCGGTGCTCCTCTCCGGCACGCTCCGGGAGCTGCTGGACGTCCCCTCCTCCGGCCTGGTCACCGCGGAGGCCGCGCTGGAGGCCGCGCAGTGCGGCGATGTGCTCGCCGCACTCGCCCAGGCCTCCCCCGACAACGACGGCGACCCGATGCGGACCCGGATCACCGAGCGGGGCCGGTCGCTCTCCGGCGGCCAGCGCCAGCGCCTCGCGCTCGCCCGGTCGCTGATCACCGATCCGGAGGCGCTGGTCCTGGACGAGCCGACCTCCGCCGTCGACTCGCACACCGAGGCACGCGTCGCCGCCGGGGTGGCGGCGCTGCGCCGGGGCCGTACGACGGTCGCGTTCGCCTCGTCCCCGCTGCTGCTGGACCTGGCGGACCGGGTCGTCCTCGTCCACGAGGGGTCCGTGGTCGCCGTGGGCACCCACCGCGAACTGCTGCGCACCGAACCGCGCTACCGGGCCGTCGTCACCCGTGAGACCGACGAGGAGATCGCGGCGGACGACGTCACGGTCCCCGCCCTGAACAACGCCATGCAGAACGCCCAGGAAATCGAGGAGAGGGCATGATCGGCGTCGCACCTCCGGCGTACGACCCGGCCGCCCCGGAGTCGGCCACCACCCTTCCCGTCGGCAGCCCCTCGACCGTACGGAGTTACGTACGGCATCTGCTGCGGCGCCACCGCACGGCGTTCGCGCTGCTGATCGGCGCCGACGCGGTGGCGGTCATCGCGTCGATCGCCGGACCGTATCTGCTCGGCGGGCTGGTGGAGGACCTGTCCGCCGGGGTCACCGACCTGCATCTGGAGCGCACGGCCGCGATCTTCGCGCTGGCGCTGGTGATCCAGACGGTGTTCACCCGGTCCATGCGGCTGCGCGGGGCCATGCTGGGCGAGGAGATGCTCGCCGACCTGCGCGAGGACTTCCTCGTGCGGTCGGTGGGGCTGCCGCCGGGTGTCCTGGAGCGGGCCGGGACGGGCGATCTGCTCTCCCGGATCACCACGGACATCGACCGGCTGGCCAACGCGATGCGCGAGGCCGTGCCGCAGCTGGCGATCGGTGTGGTGTGGGCCGGGCTGCTGGTCGGCGCGCTCACCGTGACCGCTCCCCCGCTGGCGCTGGCCGTGATCGTGGCGCTGCCGGTGCTGATCGTCGGCTGCCGCTGGTATTTCCGGCGGGCGCCCTCCGCGTACCGCTCGGAGGCCGCCGGTTACGCGGCCGTCGCCGCGATGCTCGCCGAGACCGTGGACGCCGGGCGGACCGTGGAGGCCCACCGGCTCGGCGCGCGCCGGGTGGCGCTGTCGGACCGGCGCATCACGGAGTGGACGGCGTGGGAGCGGTACACCCTGTTCCTGCGCTCGGTGCTCTTCCCGGTGGTCAACGCCACGTACGTGACGATCCTCGGCGCGGTCCTGCTGCTCGGCGGCTGGTTCGTGATGGAGGGGTGGTTGACGGTCGGGCAGCTGACCACGGGGGCGCTGCTGGCCCAGATGATGGTCGACCCGATCGGGCTGATCCTGCGCTGGTACGACGAACTCCAGGTCGCCCAGGTGTCGTTGGCACGGCTGGTCGGCGTGCGGGACATCGAGCCGGACGCCGGGAGCGCGGAGGTCGGGCCGGACGGCCGGGACGTGCGGGCCGACGAGGTGCGCTTCGGCTACCGGGAGGGCGTGGACGTCCTGCACCGGGTGTCGCTGGACGTGGCGCCGGGCACCCGGCTCGCCCTGGTGGGCCCCTCGGGCGCGGGCAAGTCGACGCTGGGCCGGCTGCTGGCCGGGATCTACGCCCCGCGCACCGGCGAAGTGACGCTCGGTGGGGCCGAGTTGTCGCGGATGACGGCGGAGCGGGTCCGGAAACATGTGGCCCTGGTCAACCAGGAGCACCATGTCTTCGTCGGCTCGCTCCGGGACAACCTGCTGCTGGCCCGGGAGGGCGCGCAGGACGCCGAACTGTGGGCCTCGCTGACCGCGGTGGACGCCGACGGCTGGGCGAAGGGGCTGGACAAGGGGCTGGATACGGAGGTCGGTTCGGGCGGTTTCGCGCTGACTCCGGCGCAGGCGCAGCAGATCGCGCTGGCCCGGCTCGTGCTGGCCGACCCGCACACCCTCGTCCTGGACGAGGCGACCTCGCTCCTCGACCCGCGGGCTGCCCGCCACCTGGAGCGTTCGCTCGCCCGGGTGCTGGAGGGCCGTACGGTGGTGGCCATCGCGCACCGGCTGCACACCGCGCACGACGCGGACGTGATCGCGGTGGTGGAGGACGGCCGGATCAGCGAACTGGGCAGCCATGACGAGCTGGTGGCGGCGGACGGGGCGTACGCGGCGCTGTGGCGGTCCTGGCACGGGTGAGGCCGTCCGGGGCGGAGGCCCCGAAGCGCCGGAGGTCACCGTACGGTCGGTGTGCGGTGGGGCTGGAGGAGTTGGTCGACGGGGGCGTGGTCGTCGGTGAGGACCCGGGCGTCCCCGGTCCAGGCGGTGACGGTGTCGCCCGTGGCGATCCGCCAGTCCGTCTCCCGGGCGTCCAGGGCCTCCTGGACGGCGGGCGCGTCGAAGGGCCGGTCGGAGGCGAGCACCACCATGTTGCCGCCCACGGGCGCGGCGGCCGGGTCCAGGCCGATGTCCTCGGGGGCGCCGATCACGGCGACGTACCGGAACACCCGGGCCAGCGTGGCGACTTCGGCGCGGGCGAACTCCAGCCGGCCGTGGTCGATGAGGTTGACCGCGTACAGCCCGTCGCCCTTGAGCACCCGCCGTACGTCCCGCAACGCCTCCGACGTGGTGAGGTGCCACGGCACGCTGACACCCCCGAAGGCGTCCCCGACGACGAGGTCGCGGCTGTCGGCCTTCAACCGCTTCAGGCCGAGCCGGGCGTCCTCGACGCGGACGTCGATGCCGGTGGAGGCCCCGAGGTTCAGCCGCTCGTGGTCGATACGGACGACCCCGCCGTCGATCTCGGAGACGAGGCTGCGGGTGCCGGGGCGGGTGGCCGCGAGATAGCGGGGGAAGGTGAGGCCGCCGCCCCCGATGTGGTGGGCGGCGAGCGGCTCGCCCGCGGGGAACTCGGTGTCGACGACCGCCGCGATGGCGCGTACGTAACCGAAGCTGAGGTACGTCGGGTCCTCGACGTCCACGTAGGAGTGGCGCAGCCCGTCCAGGACGAGGGTGCGGCCGGTGGCCCGCTCGGGGTCCGCGACGATCCGGGCGCAGTGGTAGCGGGTCTCCGCGTCGCAGCCGCCGGGGGCGAACGCGGTGGCGAGGGAGCCCACGACGACGGTGGCCAGGGCCACGGCCGAGGCCCGGCGCCAGCGGCGGGCCCGCCGGCCGGTGAGGACGGCGCCGATCACCAGCAGGGCGCCGAGGCCGATCAGGATGGAGCTGACGGGCAGCCGCGAGATCAGGACGAAGCCGGTGAGGACCGTGCCGACGATGGCGCCGAAGGTGCCCACGCCGGAGAGCCTCCCCACCACCGTCCCGGTCTCCGCGAGGCTGGTGAGCCGCAGTTTGGTGACGAGCGGGGTCACCGCCGACAGCAGGGCGCCCGGCACCAGCAGGGTCCCCGCCGCGACCAGCAGCAACGCCGGGGCCGCCCACTCCGCGGTGGTGCGGAGCAGGAGCGGGGTGAGCGCGACGACCACGCCCGAGACCCCGAGGGCGGGGGCGATGAGCCGGTGCGGGTCGGTCCGGTCCGCGACCCGCCCGCCCAGCCAGGAGCCCAGGGCGATCGCGGTGAGGGCGATGCCGATGACCAGGGTGCTGGTTTCGAGAGTGAGGCCGAGGTAGGGGGCCAGCAGCCGCAGCGCGACGATCTCGACCACCAGGACGGCGGCCGAGGAGCCGAACACGAGGACCGCCGCGGCGCGTTGGCCCATGCCCCGGTCGCGGGGCGGCCCGTCGGGGGCGGGAGAGTCGTCGGCCACGGGCGGGGAGGACGGTGTGGTCACCGCAGCATCCTCGCATGCGGGCGCCGGAACTCCGGGCGGACGGAGGACGCTTGGACTCCGGCCACGAGGTTGCTGAGGACGCGTGGCCCAGCCTCCGCACGACCCCGCGGTCGGCGGCCGAGGGAGAAGGAGCCCTCCCCCGTGGCCTCCGACCGTCGTCCCGGGCGGTCCACCAACCAGGGTCACGTGTGCGTGCTCACGGCCACCGCCGCGGTGAGCGTCGCGCTCTGGCGCCTCTCCTGCTCGCCGAGGCCGGGTGCCGTGGCGCTACGAGTCGATGGCGCGCAGCGGGATGCCGTTCCTGCGGGGCGCACGGATCCGAGGCCGCGGCCCCTCCGTGGCCGGCCGAGCGGATCCGAGGCCACCGGCAGGGGGCGGGGGATCAGGGCGGGTGGGGCGTCAGCCCCGGGATCCGGCGTCGGACCCCGGGCCGAGCCGCGCCCGCCGCCCCTCGTTCAGGCTGTGGGCGCCGCGGGCGTCAGGTGCGCGCGAGCCTCTTCTCGATGAGCGCGCGGAACTCCTCGTACGAGGCGGGGTTGGGGATCCTGAGCCCGTCGACGAAGAACGTGGGCGTGCCCTGGACCCCCAGGCCCAGGCCGTCGCGCTGGTCGGCCTCGATCCGCTCGGTGGTGGCCGGGTCGTTCAATGCGGCGGTGAACTTCTCCATGTCGAGGCCGAGTCCCTCGGCGTACTCACGGAAGAGGGCCTCCTTGGACTCGGTGGCCTCGCCCCACTGGGCCTGGGTGGCGAAGAGCTTGCCGTACATCTCCTCGAACTTGCCCTGCTGGGCGGCGGCCTCGACCGTACGGGCGGCGAGCTGGGCGTTCTTGTGGCCCGGCATGGGGAAGTAGCGGGCGATGAAGGTGACCCGGTCGCCGTACTCCGCGCGCAGCTTCTCCACGGCGGGGTAGACCGCTCCGCACGCCTCGCACTCGAAGTCCAGGAACTCCACCACCGTCAGCTCGCTCCGCTCGGGCGAGGTGAGCCGGTGGCTGGTCTCCCGTACGGGCTGGGCCTGGGCGGCGGCTTCGACCTCCGCCAGCCCCCGGTCGCGGTCGTCGGGCGCCAGCAGCAGGAAGGAGCCGAGGCCTGCGGCGAAGGCCGCCAGGATCACTGCGGCGACGATCAGATGCTTCTTCATGGGTCGTTCGTCCTCACGGAACGGGCCGGGCACGGCGGGCCGTGGGCCCGGCAGGGCAGGACGGGCTCCCGCGGGGCCCGTCAGGGCAGGCAGAGGCCGCCGACCGGAGCCGGTCCGGTGCGGAAGGGCGGCGCGAGGACGGTGGGCGGCGGGGCCCGCCCCGACCGCAGCCGCGCGAGGACGGCCGACTTCGGGCGCCGGGTGCGCCCCCGGTGCCTGCCGTGCGGCCACGGGACGCGGGGGCCGGAGACCGGGGGCCGTACGAGGGTGAGGAGGCGGCCGACCGCAGCCAGGAGCGGCCGCCCCCGACCGAGCAGCAATTGCGTCAGGCCCAGGGCGCGGGCCGCGACGAGCAGGGCGACCAGCTGCCCGGAGAGCAGCACGCCCGTGGGGACATGGGTGGTCGCGCCGTGCCCGGACCAGAGCGGCACCCCTGCCGTACCCACCGCACGGCAGACGCCGGGCAGCGCGTACGCCAGGTGGTAGGCCAGCTGGGAGGCGGCGAGGACCCCCACGACCTGGGCGTCCGACAGCCGCCGCCGGGTCAGCGTCACCGCCGCCGGGCCCGCGACCATCCCGGCCGTCGCGACGAGCACCCACGCGGGAGCCTCGCAGCGGGCGAGCAGATGACCGGCCAGCGGCAGCGACACGCACAGCACCGCGAGCGCCCCCGCCCGCACCCCGCGCACGACCCCGGCCGCCGCGGAGGCGGGGCCGGGCGGGCGGAGCGGCGGCATACCAGTGGCTTTCACGGGAGAGGGAGAGCAGAAGAGAGAAAAGGAGAGGGATCGGGGTCGGCCGGGGCGACCGAGCCTGCGCCCGCACGGCCGCGCACGCACCGGCAGCGTACTCGCCGCTCCTCCCCCGCCCTCCGACGGGTCACGGGGCCGGGCGGGCGGCGGTCCCAAATAGGGATGCGGGGCCGATCGGCCGAATGATCGAATCGTCCGATGCACAAGAATGACGACGGCACGGCCGAGATCCTGGACCGCGGGCGCTTCCCCGACGCCCGGACCCCCTGGGACGACCCGGACCGCCGGGCGGAGGCCCTGGAGTGGGTGCTGGGGCGGCTGGCGGACCGCGGGCTGCGCGAGTCCGGCCCCCGGAAGGTACGGCTGCGGCCCTGGTCGGTGCTCGTGCGGTTCTCCGTCACTGGTGGCCCCGGTGACCGGCCGGTGTGGTTCAAGGCCGTACCCCCGGCCGCCGCCTTCGAGGCGGGCCTCTCCGCCGCCCTGGCCGACTGGGTGCCGGACCATGTCCTGACGCCGCTCGCCGTCGACGTGGAGCGCGGCTGGTTGCTGCTGCCGGACGGCGGGCCGCTGCTGCGGCAGGTTCTGGACGAGGGCGCGGGCACGCTAGCGGACTGGGAGGACGCCCTGCGCGGTTACGCGGTGGCGCAGCGGGCGCTCGTCCCGTACGCGGAGAAGGTGGCCGGTCTGGGGGTGCCGAGTGCCCGGCCGGACGAACTGCCGGGGCTGTTCGACACGCTGGTGGCGGAGAACACGGCGCTGGGCCGGGAGGAGCGGGTGGCACTGGTGGCGCTGCGGCCCCGGCTGGTGGAGTGGTGCCAGGAGCTGGCCGCGGTGGGCGTGGCCGATTCGCTGGACCACGCCGATCTCCACGACGGCCAGCTCTTCCGACCCGCCCCCGGGCGGTTCACCTTCTTCGACTGGGGCGACGCCCTGGTCGGCCACCCATTCTGCAGTCTGCTGGTCCCCGCGCGGTCGGCCGAGGACCGGTTCGGTCCCGAGGCCCTGCCCCGGCTGCGGGACGCCTATCTGGAGCCGTGGACGGGCGACGGGGTGACGGCGGGTGAGCTGCGGCGGGCGGTGGGCCCGGCGTGGCGGCTGGCGGCGCTGGGCCGGGCCGCCTCCTGGGGCCGGATGTTCCCTGCTCCGGACGCTCCGGCCGCCCCCGGAGGCGCCGAGACGGCCCACTGGCTGCGCGAGCTGCACACCGAGCCGCCCCTGTGATCCGGGCCGCCGCGCGTCCACCGTGCGGCGGCCCGTTCACCCCCGCCGGGAGGCGGAGCGGGGTGCATCCGGTGAGGATGAGGAGTGCATCGGCCGGTATACGGGGCAGGCGAGCGCAGAACCACGCAAGCCCGAGAAGGGACGCAGACCGTGGCACCACCCAGGATTCTCGTCGTCGGCGCCGGCTTCGCAGGTGTCGAATGTGTACAACGGCTGGAGCGCAGGCTCGCTCCGGGCGAGGCCGAGATCGCGCTCGTCACGCCGTTCTCGTACCAGCTCTATCTGCCGCTGCTGCCCCAGGTGGCCTCCGGCGTGCTCACCCCCCAGTCGGTGGCGGTCTCGCTGCGCCGCAGCCGCCGCCACCGCACCCGGATCATCCCCGGCGGCGCGATCGGTGTGGACACCGAGGCCAAGGTCTGCGTCATCCGGAAGATCACGGACGAGGTCGTGACCGAGCCGTACGACTACATCGTGCTGGCGGCCGGCAGTGTGACCCGGACCTTCGACATCCCCGGGCTGCTGGACCATGCGCGCGGGATGAAGACGCTGGCGGAGGCGGCGTACGTCCGCGACCACGTCATCGCCCAGCTCGATCTGGCCGATGCCAGCCAGGACGAGGCGGAGCGGGCGTCCCGCCTCCAGTTCGTCGTGGTCGGCGGCGGTTACGCGGGCACGGAGACGGCCGCCTGCCTCCAGCGCCTGACCACCAACGCGATCCGGCACTATCCGCGGCTGGACCCGAAGCTGATCAAGTGGCATCTGATCGACATCGCGCCCAAGCTGATGCCGGAGCTGGGCGACAAGCTGGGCCGCGCCGCCCTGGACGTGCTGCGCAGGCGGGACATCGAGGTGTCGCTCGGCGTCTCGATCGCCAAGGCCGCCGCCGAGGAGGTCACGTTCACCGACGGCAGGGTGCTGCCCTGTCGGACGCTGATCTGGACCGCGGGGGTGGCCGCCAGCCCGCTGATCGCCACGCTGGGCGCGGAGACCGTACGCGGCCGTTTGGCCGTGACCCCGCAGATGAGGCTGCCGGGGGCGGACGGGGTGTTCGCGCTCGGGGACGCGGCGGCGGTGCCCGATCTGGCGAAGGGCGACGGGGCCGTCTGCCCGCCGACCGCCCAGCACGCCATGCGCCAGGGCAAGGTGATGGCGGACAACCTGATCGCCTCGCTGCGCCGTCAGCCGCTCAGGGACTACGTCCACAAGGACCTGGGGCTCGTCGTGGACCTCGGCGGCAAGGACGCGGTCTCCAAGCCGCTCGGCATCGAGCTGCACGGGCTGCCCGCGCAGGCGGTGGCGCGCGGCTACCACTGGTCGGCGCTGCGGACGAACGTGGCCAAGACCCGGGTCATGACGAACTGGCTGCTCAACGCGGTCGCCGGGGACGACTTCGTACGGACCGGGTTCCAGTCCCGCAAGCCGGCGACCCTGCGGGACTTCGAGTACACGGGCGCCTACCTGACGCCCGAGCAGATCAAGGAGCACACGCAGTCGTCGGTCATCAAGCACTGAGCACACTGAGCACCGGCGTCCGAGCCGCGCCCCCGCTGTCCCGGGGGGCGCGGCTCAGCGCTGCTGCGAGAGGACCGTCTCCACCGTGTCGGCCTCCCGCGCGGTCTTGTCCTCGCGGTAGCGCAGGACGCGGGCGAAGCGGAGGGTGACACCGGCCGGGTAGCGGGTGGAGCGCTGGAGTCCGTCGTAGGCGATCTCCACGACGAGTTCGGGGCGTACGGTCACGACGTGTCCGTCCTCGCCGGTCGCCAGTTCCCGCAGCTTCTCGGTCTGCCACTCCAGCAGGGCGTCGGTGAGCCCCTTGAAGGTCTTGCCGAGCATGGCGAACGTGCCGTCGGGGCGGCGGGCGCCCAGGTGGAGGTTGGAGAGCTTGCCGGTGCGCCGCCCGCTCCCCCACTCGGCGGCCAGCACCACCAGGTCCAGGGTGTGCACCGGCTTGACCTTCAGCCAGGAGGCGCCCCTACGGCCCGCGCTGTAGGCGGCGGCGAGGTCCTTGACGACGACGCCTTCGTGGCCGCGTTCCAGGGTCGCGGCAAGGAACGCCTCTGCGGCCCGGCGGGCGTCCGCGTCCGCCGGGTCGGGCACGAGCGCGCGCCGGACCCGCAGCGTCTCGGGGACCAGCGTGGCCAGGGCGGCGTGGCGCTCGGCGAAGGGAAGGTCGAGCAGGTCGTCTCCGTCGACGGAGAGGGCGTCGAAGAAGACGGGCACGACCGGTACGCCGGCGGCAGCGGCGGCCACGTCACGGCGCGAACCCACCCGGGAGGCGGTCTCCTGGAAGGGGCGCGGCCTGCCGTCGTCCCCCAGGGCGATCACCTCGCCGTCCAGGATGAACCGCCCGGCCTCCAGCGCGGCCACGGCGGTGACGAGTTCGGGCAGCCGGTCGGTGATGTCGTCGAGCGTCCGGGTGTAGGCGCGGACCCGGTCGCCGTCCCGGTGCACCTGGACCCGGATGCCGTCGAGCTTCTCCTCCACCGCGCAGGGGCCGAGCTTCTCGACGGCCTCGGTGACGGAGGCGGCGGTGTGGGCCAGCATCGGCTGGACCGGCCGCCCCACGGTGAGGCGGAAGGCGGCGAGCGCTCCGGGGCCGTCAGCGAGGAGGGGCCGGGCCACCTCCGGGAGCGATCCGGCGAGCATCACGGCCCGGCGTACGTCGGCGGGCGGGGCCCCGGCGGCCTTGGCCAGCGCGTCGGCGGCGACGGCGTCCAGGGCGCCCTGGCGGACCTCCCCGGTGAGAAGGGCCTTCAGGAAGTGCTGCTCGTCGGCGGTGGCGGCGGCGAACAGGGCCCGCAGCCGTTCGCGCCGCAGCGCCTGGGAGCCGGTCCCGGAGACGGCGGCCAGCGCGGTCAGCTCGGCGTCGACCCCGGTGACGGTGAGCGTGGGCTCGGCGGCGGGTTCGACGGGGTCGCCGAGGGACCGCCGGCCGACGCCGAGCCGCCCCTGGGGCAGCCGCCCGGCGAGATACGGGATGACGACGGGTACGTCGTCGGGTCCGGCGTCCCGGAAGAGCGCGGCGAGCAGCGCCACCTTGCGGGACCGGGCGGAGGTGGCGGCGACCTCCAGGGAGACCTGGGCGAGCTCGGCGAGCAGCATGCGGCCATGGTGCTACGGGCGGGGGCGGACCGCCCGCCGAAGGCGCGGCGCGAAGCCGCCCGCGCACCGGACGGCGGATGGCCGCGGGTGCGTCATATGAAGTTGAGGGCGGCTGCCGCCCCCACCCCCCCGAGCACCATGAACGCGGGCATCAGCACCTTCATCTCCACCCAGCTGCCGGCCCGGAACCGCATGGGCTTCGGCGGCCCGATCGGGTACCAGCGCTTGCCGGCGATCGGGATGGGCCACAGGACCGGGCAGCCCGAGACGGTCAGCGCGTCCCCGATGTCGTGGACCAGGGCGCCGAGCACGATGGGCAGGCCGAGCCACAGGTACTCCTGCCCGGGGGCGTCGAAGAGCCAGTTCGCCCCGTGGCCCGGCTGGTCCAGGACGCCCGCGAGGATCCAGGCGCTGGTGGCGCCGAGCAGCCAGACGAGCACGTCGCTGGAGACCCGGGCGGCCCGCCAGAGCAGGCCCTCCACGGCCAGCACCAGGTGGACGAAGAGGATGCCGAGGACGGCCCAGCGTCCGCCGAACATCGCGGCGGCGGAGCAGCCGGCGCCGACGAGGACGGCCCAGAACCAGGTGTGGGTCAGGGTGCGGTGGCCGCCGGTGCGCCGGGGGTCGGCCTTGCTCTTCGTGGCCTTGTAGACGGCGAAGGAGAGTTTGTCGACGACCTCGCAGAGGGTCTTGGAGATCGGCCCGAAGGCGCGCGAGATGGTCGCGGACTTGTGGTCGAGGTCGGGGGCGAGCGCGGCGCCCGCGCAGATCAGCGCTCCGACGACGAGGACGGGCCAGGGCATCGCGTGGCCCGCCGCGGCAGCCGCCGCACCCACCCCCAGCCAGGCCGCTGCCCCTGACAGAGAGTGCGCCGGTCCCATCATGGTCGCTTCCGCCCCCAGTTCGTCATGGGCCCATCACCGGTACGGCGTGGGCTGGTTGGATGCGCAGCGTATCGTCCATGATCTTCGTCGTGTCCGCCGGTTCCCTCATCCGGGCGGAAGACAGGCAAGATGGGGGCGTGACCCTCATCGACCAGCTGCCGCAGACCGCCGACCCGGACGCCCTCTTCGAGGCCTTCTCGTCATGGACCGAGAGCCAGGGCATCACGATGTACCCGGCTCAGGAGGAGGCGCTGATCGAGGTGGTCTCCGGGGCGAACGTGATCCTGTCCACCCCGACCGGCTCGGGCAAGAGCCTGGTGGCGGCGGGGGCGCACTTCACCGCGCTGGCCCAGGACAAGGTGACCTTCTACACCGCGCCGATCAAGGCGCTGGTCTCGGAGAAGTTCTTCGACCTGTGCAAGCTCTTCGGCACCGAGAACGTCGGGATGCTGACCGGTGACGCCTCGGTCAACGCGGACGCCCCGGTGATCTGCTGTACGGCCGAGGTGCTGGCCTCCATCGCGCTGCGCGACGGGAAGTACGCCGACATCGGCCAGGTCGTGATGGACGAGTTCCACTTCTACGCCGAGCCGGACCGGGGCTGGGCGTGGCAGATCCCGCTGCTGGAGCTGCCGCAGGCCCAGTTCGTCCTGATGTCGGCGACGCTCGGCGACGTCTCGATGTTCGAGAAGGACCTGACGCGGCGCACCGGCCGCCCCACCTCCGTGGTGCGTTCGGCGACCCGCCCGGTGCCGCTGAGCTACGAGTACCGCTTCACGCCGATCACCGAGACGCTGACCGAGCTGCTGGGCACCCGGCAGTCGCCGGTCTACATCGTGCACTTCACGCAGGCGGCGGCCGTCGAGCGGGCGCAGTCGCTGATGAGCATCAACATGTGCACGAAGGAGGAGAAGGAGAAGATCGCCGATCTGATCGGCAGCTTCCGCTTCACCACCAAGTTCGGCCAGAACCTCTCCCGTTACGTCCGCCACGGCATCGGGGTGCACCATGCGGGGATGCTGCCCAAGTACCGCCGCCTGGTGGAGAAGCTGGCCCAGGCGGGGCTGCTGAAGGTGATCTGCGGGACGGACACCCTCGGCGTGGGCGTCAACGTGCCCATCCGTACGGTGCTGTTCACGGCACTCACGAAGTACGACGGGAACCGGGTGCGGACGCTGCGCGCGCGGGAGTTCCACCAGATCGCGGGGCGGGCCGGGCGGGCCGGGTTCGACACGGCCGGGTTCGTGGTGGCACAGGCCCCCGAGCACGTCATCGAGAACGAGAAGGCGCTGAAGAAGGCGGGCGACGACCCGAAGAAGAAGCGCAAGGTGGTCCGCAAGAAGGCCCCCGAGGGGTTCGTCGCCTGGTCGGAGACGACGTTCGACAAGCTGATCCAGTCCGAGCCGGAGCCGCTGACCTCGCGATTCCGGGTGACGCACACGATGCTGCTGGCGGTGATCGCGCGCCCGGGGAACGCCTTCGAGGCGATGCGGAGCCTGCTGGAGGACAACCACGAGCCGCGCCGGGCGCAGCTGCGGCACATCCGGCGGGCCATCGCGATCTACCGTTCGCTGCTGGACGGCGGAGTGGTCGAGCGGTTGGAGGTCCCGGACGCGGAGGGCCGGATCGTCCGCCTCACGGTCGATCTCCAGCAGGACTTCGCGCTGAACCAGCCGCTGTCGACGTTCGCGCTGGCCGCCTTCGACCTGCTGGACCCCGAATCGCCGTCGTACGCCCTGGACATGGTCTCGGTCGTCGAGTCGACGCTGGACGATCCGCGGCAGATCCTGGCGGCCCAGCAGAACAAGGCGCGCGGCGAGGCCGTGGGGCAGATGAAGGCCGACGGGGTGGAGTACGAGGAGCGGATGGAGCGGCTCCAGGAGGTCACCTACCCCAAGCCGCTGAGCGAGCTGCTGTGGCACGCCTACGACGTGTACCGCCGCAGCCACCCGTGGGTGAGCGACCACCCGGTCTCGCCGAAGTCGGTGATCCGGGACATGTTCGAACGGGCCATGACCTTCACCGAGTTCACCTCGCACTACGAGCTGGCCCGGACCGAGGGCATCGTCCTGCGGTATCTGGCGAGCGCGTACAAGGCGCTGGAGCACACGATCCCGGACGACCTGAAGTCGGAGGACCTCCAGGACCTGATCTCCTGGCTGGGCGAGATGGTCCGCCAGGTGGACTCCAGTCTGCTGGACGAGTGGGAGCAGCTGGCCAACCCGGAGGTGGAGACCGCCGAGGAGGCCCAGGAGAAGGCGGACGAGGTCAAGCCGGTCACGGCCAACCCGCGCGCCTTCCGGGTGCTCGTGCGCAACGCGATGTTCCGCCGCGTGGAGCTGGCCGCGCTGGACCGGGTGCGGGACCTGGGCGAGCTGGACGGCGACTCCGGGTGGGACGAGGACGCGTGGGGCGAGGCCCTGGACGCGTACTGGGACGCGCACGAGGAGATCGGCACCGGTCCCGACGCGCGCGGGCCGAAGCTGCTGAAGATCGAGGAGGACCCGGCGCACGGGCTGTGGCGGGTCTGGCAGGCGTTCGCGGACCCGGCGGGCGACCACGACTGGGGCATCCAGGCCGAGGTGGACCTGGCAGCGTCCGACGAGGAGGGCCGGGCGGTCGTCCGGGTCACGAAGGTCGGCCAGCTGTAGGGCACCCCCCGATCAAGTGGAGAGGCAGCGCATGACGAATCCGGCCGAGCGCCTGGTGGACCTTCTCGACCTGGAGCGGATCGAGGTCGACATCTTCCGCGGCCGCAGCCCCCAGGAGTCCCTGCAACGGGTCTTCGGCGGGCAGGTCGCGGGCCAGGCGCTGGTGGCGGCGGGCCGCACCACCGACGGGGAGCGCCCGGTGCACTCGCTGCACGCCTATTTCCTGCGCCCGGGGCGCCCCGGCGTACCGATCGTCTACCAGGTGGAGCGGGTGCGCGACGGCCGCTCCTTCACCACCCGCCGGGTGACGGCCGTCCAGGAGGGCCGGACGATCTTCAACCTGACGGCCTCCTTCCACCGCCCCGAGGAGGCGGGCTTCGAGCACCAGCTGCCGCCCGCTCGGGCCGTCCCGGACCCGGAGGAGCTGCCGACGGTCGCCGACGAGGTGCGCGAGCACCTGGGCTCGCTGCCGGAGGCCCTGGAGCGGATGGCCCGCCGCCAGCCCTTCGACATCCGCTACGTCGACCGGCTGCGCTGGACCCACGAGGAGATCAAGGACGCCGATCCGCGCAGCGCGGTGTGGATGCGCGCGGTGGGCCCGCTGGGCGAAGACCCCCTGGTGCACACCTGCGCGCTGACGTACGCGAGCGACATGACGCTCCTGGACGCGGTGCGCATCCCGGTGGAGCCGCTGTGGGGCCCGCGCGGCTTCGACATGGCGTCCCTGGACCACGCGATGTGGTTCCACCGGCCGTTCCGGGCGGACGAGTGGTTCCTGTACGACCAGGAGTCGCCGATCGCGACGGGCGGGCGGGGTCTGGCGCGGGGCCGGATCTACGACCGGTCGGGGCAGTTGCTGGTGTCGGTGGTGCAGGAGGGGCTCTTCCGGCGGCTGGACGGCCGGTAGGGGGTCTCTCGCTCCCTCCCTACGTCCCCGGCAGCGGGTCCTGGTCGACCTCGTGGCGGCGGGTGCGGATGGCCGGGGGCGGCGGGTGCAGTTTGGCGTCGCAGGACGGGCCGAGGCCGGTGCGGCGGGAGCCGGCGCCGGTGAGGGGGCGGCCGCAGAGGCGGCAGCGGATCGGGCGGCGGGAGGGGGTGTCACCGGAATGCTCCCCGCGGTCGAGTGCGGGCAGCGGTTCGGGGAAGGGTTCGGAAGACTGCACGGGGGAGATCCTTCCTCATCGGGGGCCGTGGTCGGGAGCCGCTGTCGGGGCCCGACCGGTGTGCCCGTTCCCCTGTGACTGTTCCGCTCGAAAGGACCCCGTACCCATGACCGAGATCGTCCACGTGAGCGGCCCCGAGCTGGTCACGTACGCCGATGAGATGGCCGAGCTGCTGGTGGAGACCGTCGAGGAGGGCTCCTCGGTGGGGTTCCTGGCGCCGCTGGACCGGGAGACGGCGGCCGTCTGGTGGCGGGCGCGTGCGGCGGCCGTGGAGAGCGGTGAGGTGGCCATCTGGATCGCCCGTGAGGGGTGCCGGGTCGCCGGGACGATCGCCCTGGTCCGGGCGCCGCTGCCGAACGCCCGCCACCGGGCGGAGGTCGCCAAGCTGATGGTGCGGCCCTCGGCCCGGGGGCAGGGGCTCGGGCGGGCGCTGCTGGCGGCGGTGGAGGCGTACGCGGAGGTGGAGGGCATCACGCTGCTGATCCTGGACACCGAGAGCGGCAGCCTGGCCGAGCAGGTGTACTGCAAGGCGGGGTGGACGGAGGTCGGCTCCGTACCGGGATACGCGGCCGATCCGGCGGGCAGCCTCAAGCCGACCACCTTCTACTACAAGGAACTCACCGGCCCGTGAGCGGCAGCCGGGGAGCGGCACGATGAGCACCACACACGATGATCAGGGAGAGAACTTCATGACGCTGCACGACATTCCGCTGCGCACCCTCACCGGCGAACCGACCACCCTGGGCGCCTGGAGCGGCCGGGCCGTCCTGCTGGTGAACGTGGCGTCCAAGTGCGGGCTCACCCCGCAGTACGAGGGCCTGGAGCGGTTGCAGCAGACGTACGGGGACCGGGGGCTGACCGTGCTCGGCGTGCCCTGCAACCAGTTCGCGGGGCAGGAGCCGGGGAGCGCGGAGGAGATCGAGACGTTCTGCTCGACGACGTACGGGGTCACCTTCCCGCTCCTGGAGAAGGTCGACGTCAACGGGGCCGACCGGCACCCGCTGTACGCGGAGCTGACGAAGCTGGCCGACACGGACGGGGAGGCCGGGGACGTCCAGTGGAACTTCGAGAAGTTCGTGATCTCCCCGGCCGGTGAGCCGGTCGCCCGGCTCCGCCCGAGCAGCGAGCCGGAGTCGACGGAGGTCGTGGCGGCGATCGAGGCGCAGCTGCCCTCCTGAGCACCCGAGCAGGGCAGGGGCCGCCCGGGGCACTGATCCCGGGCAGCCCCTGCCGTGCGCCCGTCAGCGGATCGGCATCCCCGACAGCGTGCGCGCGATCACCAGGCGCTGGATCTCGCTGGTGCCCTCGAAGATGGTGTAGATCGCCGCGTCCCGGTGCATCCGCTCCACCGGGTACTCCCGGGTGAAGCCGTTGCCGCCCAGGATCTGGATCGCCTGGGCGGTGACGCTCTTGGCGGTCTCGCTGGCGTACAGCTTGGACATGGAGCCCTCGGCCGAGGTGAACGGCTTGCCGGTGGTGGCCATCCAGGAGGCACGCCAGACCAGCAGCCGGGCCGCGTCGATCCGCGTCCGCATGTCGGCGAGCTGGAAGGCGATGCCCTGGTTGTCGATGATCGGGCGGCCGAACTGGCTGCGCGTCTTCGCGTAGTCGAGGGCGACCTCGTAGGCGGCTCGGGCGGTGCCGACGGCCATCGCGCCGACGGCCGGGCGGGAGGCCTCGAAGGTGGCCATCGCCGCGTTCTTCACCCGCTCGCCGCCCGCCTCGGCGCGCTCCCGGGCGCGGGCGAGCCGCTCGTCCAGCTTCTCCTTGCCGCCGAGCAGGCAGTGGCCGGGGACGCGGACGTCCTCCAGGACCACCTCGGCGGTGTGCGAGGCCCGGATGCCGTGCTTCTTGAACTTCTGGCCCTGGGAGAGGCCGGGGGTGGCGGGCGGCACGATGAAGGAGGCGTGGCCCTTGGAGCCGAGGCCGGGGTCGACGACGGCGACGACCACGTGGACGCCTGCTATGCCGCCGTTGGTCGCCCAGGTCTTGGTGCCGTTGAGGACCCACTCGTCCTTGGCCTCGTCGTACACGGCCCGCGTCCGCATGGAGGCGACGTCGGAGCCGGCGTCGGGCTCGGAGGAGCAGAAGGCCGCGACCTTCACGTCGTTCGCGTCGCCGTACATCTGCGGGATCCAGGTGCCGATCTGCTCCTCGGTACCGTTGGCGAGGACGCCGACGGCCGCCAGGCCGGTACCGACGATGGACAGGGCGATGCCCGCGTCGCCCCAGAACAGCTCTTCCATGGCCACGGGGATGCCGAGCCCCGTAGGGTCGAAGAACTGCTGTGCGTAGAAGTCGAGGGAGTAGATGCCGACCTTGGCCGCCTCCTGGATGACGGGCCAGGGCGTCTCCTCACGCTCGTCCCACTCCGAGGCCGCGGGACGGATCACGTCCGCCGCGAAGCCGTGAAGCCAGTCACGGACCTGCTTCTGGTCGTCGTTGAGATCGAGCGTGAACTCGGCCATGTTCCCCTCCATGCACTGCCGTGAAAGCCATGCGTTACTTGCGGTAACAGCAGTCTGTTACCGGACAGTAGCCGCTGTCAACAGCCCCGGTACTGATCGACAAGCGCGCCGGGCGTGGTGTTACGTTGCGCAGGCGCGAAGAAGCAGACGTGAAGAAGTTGCACGGCCAGGGGCGGGAGAGAAGACATGGAGACCACGCGGAGCGCCGAACGGCAGCGGACCGCCGCCGAGGCCCGCCGCCGCGAGCTGCTCGAAGCGGCGGACCGGGTGGTGCTCAGGGACGGACCGCAGGCCTCGATGAACGCGATCGCGGCCGAGGCCGGAATCACCAAGCCCATCCTCTACCGCCACTTCGGGGACAAGGGCGGCCTCTACCGCGCCCTGGCCACCCGCCACACCGACGCCCTCCTCAGCGCGCTGCGCGCGGCCCTGGACGCCCCCGCCGAGCGCCGCGCCCGGGTCGAGTCCACGCTCGACACCTATCTCGCCGCGATCGAGGCCCGACCCCAGGTCTACCGCTTCCTGATGCACCCCGCCGACGACTCGGCCACGTCCGCGGAGGCGGCCCTCTCCTCCGAGCGGGGCTTCGACGTCGGCCGCCACTCCGCCCCGCTGCTGCGCCGACTCGGCGAGGAGCTGGGCCAGGTGATCGCCGAGCGGGTGGACCTGGGGCCCGACAGCGAGCAGATGGCCCGCATCTGGGGCCACGGGATCGTCGGCATGATGCACGCGGCGGGTGACTGGTGGCTGGGCGACCGGCCCTGCTCCCGCGAGCGGCTGGTGCGCAGCATGGCCGACCTGCTGTGGGGGCGGCTGGCGGAGGCGGGCGACCGTGACGTGCAGGGCGGCCCGGGGTTCTGACCCGCCCGCCTCCCGTACGGTGATCCGCCCCGCCTCCCGTACGGTGATCCGCCCCGTCTCCCGTACGGCGGCGGCCCGGGGTTCCGAGGACCGGAGCCTCAGTCCTCAGCCCCTAGTCCTTGCGGGCCCACGGCGCCCTGCGCGCCGCGCGCAGGGCCCAGGACCGGCGCAGCCCGGTCAGCCGGTCGGTGTACACCGTCCCGTCCAGGTGGTCGCACTCGTGCTGGAGGCACCGGGCGAACCACCCCGTCCCCGCGATCCGCACCGGCTCCCCCGTCATCGTCAGCCCCTCGACCACCGCGTGGTCGAAGCGTTCCGTGCCCGCTTCCAGACCCGGAAGTGACAGACAGCCCTCCGGTCCGCGTACGGTAAGACCGTCCGCCTCGACCAGTTCGGGGTTGACGACGTGTCCCAGGTGACGGACGTCGTCGTCGTCCGGGCAGTCGTAGACGAACACCCTGAGCGGGACGCCGATCTGGTTGGCGGCGAGCCCGACGCCCTGCGCGGCGTACATCGTGGCGAACATGTCCTCGACCAGCCGCGCGAGCGAGGGGCCGAAATCCGTGACGTCCTCACAGGCGCGGTGGAGCAACGGGTCGCCGAGCAGACTCATCTCACGGACGAGTCCGGAACTGCCGGGGATCGGGCGGTTTCGCATGCGGGCAAGCGTACGTTCCGCCGTCACCGGGGAGTTCCCGTGGTGCCGCGGTGCGGTCGCCCGGGCGGACATCGATAGGCTGGGCGCGGACCGATGCAAGGAGGATCTAGGACGATGGCAGGCAACACGGAGCCGTTGTCGCCGCGGGCCAAGCTGGCCGTGACGGCGGGCAAGGCCGCGGCGGCGGTGTCACGCGCCGCGGGGCGGGGCAGCGGATCGGTGATCGGCGGCCGGGTGGCGCTCAAACTCGACCCCGACCTGCTGGGGCGGCTGGCGCAGCACCTGGACGTGATCCTCGTGTCGGCGACGAACGGCAAGACGACCACCACACGGCTGATCGCGGAGGCGCTGCGGGCCGCCGGGCCCGTCGTGTCGAACGCGCTGGGCGCCAACATGCCCGCGGGCATCACCTCGGCGCTGGCCGGCGGCTCGGACGCGAAGTTCGGGGTGATCGAGGTCGACGAGAAGTATCTGGCCGGGGTCGCCCGGGACACCACCCCCAAGGCGATCGCGCTGCTCAACCTCTCCCGCGACCAGCTGGACCGCGCGGCCGAGACCCGGATGATGGCCGAGCACTGGCGCGAGGGCCTCTCCGGCTCCAAGGCCGTGGTCATCGCCAACGCGGACGACCCGCTGGTCGTCTGGGCGGCCTCCTCCTCACCCAACGTGGTGTGGGTGGCGGCCGGTCAGGCGTGGAAGGACGACGCCTGGTCCTGCCCGTCCTGCGGCGGTGTGATGCAGCGCCCCGGCGACGACTGGTTCTGCGGGCAGTGCGGCTTCCGCCGCCCCGCCCCGAGCTGGGCGCTCAACGGCGACTACGTCCTGGACCCGCACGGTTCGGCCTGGCCGATCCACCTCCAGCTGCCCGGCCGCGCCAACAAGGCCAACGCCGCCAGCTCGGCCGCCGTCGCCGCCGTCTTCGGGGTGCCGCCGCAGGTCGCCCTGGAGCGGATGTACCAGGTGCAGGCGGTCGCCGGACGGTACGACGTCGTGAACTTCCAGAACCGTGAGCTGCGGCTGCTGCTGGCAAAGAACCCGGCCGGCTGGCTGGAGACCTTCTCACTGATCGACCCGCCGCCGACGCCGGTGATCCTCTCCGTCAACGCCCGTGGCGCGGACGGCACCGACACCTCCTGGCTCTGGGACGTGGACTACACCCAGCTCGCCGGTCACCCGATCTTCGTGCTCGGTGACCGCAAGCTCGACCTCGCGGTCCGCCTGGAGGTCGCCGGGCTCGACTTCCGGGTCTGCGAGAACCTCGACGAGGCCGTGCAGTACGCCCCGCCGGGCCGTATCGAGGTCATCGCCAACTACACCGCCTTCCAGGACCTGCGCCGTCGTGTCGGCAACTGACCCCGGCCCCGGCCACCTCCGGAGAGGACGAAGCATGAGCAACAACGGTCTGCGTCTGGTCTGGGTCTACCCCGACCTGCTCAGCACCTACGGCGACCAGGGCAACGCCCTGGTCGTGGAGCGGCGGGCCCGGCAGCGCGGTCTGGACGTGCAGCGCGTCGACGTGCGCAGCGACCAGCCGGTGCCGACGTCCGGCGACATCTATCTGATCGGCGGCGGCGAGGACCGGCCGCAGCGCCTCGCGGCGGAGCGGCTGCGCCGTGACGGCGGGCTGAGCCGGGCCGCCTCCAACGGCGCGATCATCTTCTCGGTCTGCGCGGGGTACCAGATCCTCGGCCACGAGTTCATCAACGACCTCGGTGAGCGCGAGCCGGGTCTCGGTCTCCTCGACGTGGTCTCGACCCGTGGCGAGGGGGCCCGGTGCGTCGGTGACGTGCTGGCCGACATCGACCCGCAGCTCGGTCTGGAGCCGCTGACCGGGTTCGAGAACCACCAGGGCGTCACCCACCTCGGCCCGACGGCACGGCCGTTCGCCCGGGTGCGGTTCGGCCGGGGCAACGGCACGGGGGACGGCACCGAGGGCGCGTACAACGACACCGTCTTCGGGACGTACATGCACGGTCCCGTCATGGCACGCAACCCGCAGATCGCGGACCACCTGCTGAAGCTGGCCCTCGATGTGAACGCGCTGCCGCCGACGGACGACCGCTGGTACGAGGCGCTGCGCTCCGAGCGGATCGCCGCCGCGACGCAGCCCGCCTGATGAGGGGCTTTCCGCTCGCTTGAGCGGTGTCCGCCTGAGGGGTTTTCCGCTCGATCGAGCGGAGTCCAGCAGGCGGACGGCCGGTTCGGTCCCGCCACCCCGCGCCGGTAGGGTGGCGGGGATCCAACCGGACGACGTGGTCCGGTCGTCGACTTAACGTTGCAAAGGTTTCCGGGCCATGCGCATTGGCGTACTCACCTCCGGCGGCGACTGCCCCGGCCTCAACGCCGTCATCCGTTCCGTCGTGCACCGCGCGGTGGTGGACCACGGCGACGAGGTCATCGGCTTCCACGACGGGTGGAAGGGCCTGCTGGAGGCCGACTACCGCAAGCTCGACCTCGACGCGGTGGGCGGCATCCTGGCTCTCGGCGGCACGATCCTCGGCTCCTCCCGGGTCCAGCCCGCGCACTTGCGCGACGGTGTGGAGCGGGCCCGCGGCCATGTCGCCGACCTCGGCCTGGACGCCATCATCCCGATCGGCGGCGAGGGCACGCTCAAGGCGGCCAACCTCCTCTCCGAGGCCGGGCTGCCCATCGTCGGCGTCCCCAAGACCATCGACAACGACATCGCCTCCACCGACGTCACCTTCGGTTTCGACACCGCCGTCGGCGTCGCCACCGAGGCTCTGGACCGGCTGAAGACCACCGCCGAATCGCACCAGCGCGTGCTGATCGTCGAGGTCATGGGCCGCCACACCGGCTGGATCGCGCTGCACTCGGGGATGGCCGCCGGTGCCCACGCCATCGTCGTGCCGGAGCGTCCCTTCGACATCGACGAGCTGACCAAGCTGGTCGGCAAGCGGTTCCAGGCGGGCAAGAAGTTCGCCATCGTGGTGGTGGCCGAGGGCGCCAAGCCCCGCGAGGGCTCGATGCAGTTCGAGCAGGGCGTCAAGGACATCTACGGCCACGAGCGGTTCGCCGGGGTCGCCACGCAGCTCGCCGGCGAGCTGGAGCAGCGGCTCAGCAAGGAGGCCCGCCCGGTCATCCTCGGCCACGTCCAGCGCGGTGGCACCCCGACCGCGTACGACCGCGTCCTGGCGACCCGGTTCGGCTGGCACGCGGTGGAGGCGGCGCACCGGGGCGAGTTCGGGATGATGACCGCGCTGCGCGGTACCGACATCGTGATGGTCCCGCTGGCGAAGGCGGTCGAGACGCTGAAGACCGTTCCGGCCGATCGGTACGCCGAGGCGGAGTGCGTGCTCTAGGGGGTCCCGCCCCGACGACGCGCCTCCGTAGAACTGCCCCCGCCCGCAACCGCGGCCGGGGGCAGTTCTACGCTGTACCGGACAACCGGCACGAAACGGGGACGTGTCCCCATCGGGAGTGGACAGATGGATCACAGCGGGCACGGCATGAACATGGATCTGCCGCCGTTCACGCTGGGACGGGGGCTGGAGCTCTCCGTGGAGCCGTTCTTCCTGACCGGCAGCCTCCTGGCGCTCGCCCTGTACGGGTACGGCGTGGTGCGGCTGCGCAGGCGCGGGGACGGCTGGCCGGTCGGCCGGATCATCGCCTTCACCGTGGGCGTGCTGAGCATCCTCCTGGTGATGTGCACCAAGCTGAACGACTACGGCATGGTCATGTTCAGCGTGCACATGGTGCAGCACATGGTGATCAGCATGCTCTCCCCGATCCTGCTGCTGCTCGGCGCCCCGGTGACGCTGGCGCTGCGTGCGCTGCCGCCGGCCGGGCGGGGGCGGATCGGGCCGCGCGAGCTGCTGCTGAAGCTGCTGCACAGCCGGTACGTCAAGATCGTCACGCATCCGGCGTTCACGATCCCGATCTTCATCGCCAGCCTCTACGCGCTGTACTTCACGCCGCTCTTCGACCTCCTGATGGGCTCCAAGGCCGGTCACCTCGGGATGATGGTGCACTTCCTCGCCGTCGGCCTGGTCTTCTTCTGGCCGATCATGGGCGTCGACCCCGGCCCGCACCGCCCCGGCTATGTGATGCGGATGCTGGAGCTGTTCGCGGGGATGCCGTTCCACGCGTTCTTCGGGATCGCGCTGATGATGGCGACCACACCGATGGTGGGCACGTACAGCGATCCCCCGGCTTCGCTCGGCATCGACGCGCTCAGCGACCAGAACTGGGCGGGCGGTATCGCGTGGGCCTTCAGCGAGATCCCCTCCGTGCTGGTGCTGATCGCGCTGGTCTACCAGTGGTACCACTCCGAGCAGCGGGCCGCCCGGCGCTCGGACCGGGCCGCCGACCGCGACGGCGACAAGGAGCTGGAGGCGTACAACGCCTATCTCGCGTCATTGCAGGCGCGACGGTAGCGCGGGGGGCGCCCGCGGGGTGACCATGGAGTGGACGGCCGCGCGGCCGACGAGGAGGGTACGCGCATGTCCGGATCGACGAAGACCATGGGATATCTGACGGTCGGGGCCCTGGTGACGGTGACGGCGTACACGGTGGCACTGGGCAGCAGTGGCTGGCTCTGGTTCGGCTGGGTGGTGCTGGGTCTCTGCACCCTCGGCATGCTGGCCACGCAGGACACCTGACCGCGCGCTGCGCGGGCGGGCGGCCGGGGCCTGCACTGTCCGCAGCCCCGACGCCGGCCCGGCAGAGCGAGGTGGACGCACACGGTGTTCTATTACGTCCTGAAGTATGTCGTGCTGGGGCCGTTGCTGAAGGTGCTGTTCCGCCCCCGTACCCAGGGCCTGGAGAACATTCCGGAGAAGGGCGCGGCGATCGTCGCGGGCAACCATCTCTCCTTCTCGGACCACTTCCTCATGCCCGCCATCATCAAGCGGCGCATCACCTTCCTGGCCAAGGCCGAGTACTTCACGGGCCCCGGCATCAAGGGCCGGCTGACCGCCTTCTTCTTCCGCGGCGCGGGCCAGATCCCGGTGGACCGCTCCGGCAGGGACGCCGGGCAGGCGGCGATCCGGGAGGGGCTGGGGGTGCTGGGCAAGGGCGAGCTGCTGGGGATCTACCCGGAGGGCACCCGCTCGCACGACGGGCGGCTCTACAAGGGCAAGGTCGGGGTGGCGGTCATGGCGATCACCGCGCAGGTGCCGGTGGTCCCCTGCGCGATGGTCGGTACGTTCGAGATCCAGCCGCCCGGCCAGGTCGTCCCGAGGATCAGGCGGGTCACCATCCGGTTCGGTGAGCCGCTGGACTTCTCCCGCTACGCGGGCATGGAGAACCAGAAGGCCGCGATCCGGGCGGTGACGGACGAGATCATGTACGCGATCCTCGGACTCTCCGGCCAGGAGTACGTGGACGAGTACGCGGCCGAGGTGAAGGCCGCCGAGCAGGAGGCGGCCCCTCCGAAGAAGTTCCGCGGACTGCGACGCTGACGGCGGATTCGCCGACGGCAGATCGGCCTGGTCCGGCCGGTCCCGCTGCCTCTAGCGTCGAGTGCATGAGCCAGGGACGCGCATGGGTGCTGGGAGCGACCGGACAGCTCGGGCGGGCGGCGGTGCGCGCGCTCGCCGGGGACGGCTGGGAGGTGACCGCCGTTTCGCGGGGCGGCGGGCGGGACGGGCGGTGGGACGACGGGGTGCGGTCGGTGGCGCTCGACCGGGACGAGGAGGGGGCGCTGGAGAGCGCGCTCGGTGAGGGCTGTGACGTCCTGGTCGACATGGTGGCGTTCTCCCCGGCGCACGCACGCGGGCTGAGGTCCCTCTCCGGACGGGTCGGCTCGGCGGTGGTGATCTCCAGCGGTGCGGTGTACGAGGACGACCGGGGCCGCAGCTTCGACACCCAGGCCGACCCGGGCGGCTTCCCTCGCTATCCGGTGCCGCTGCCGGAGACCCAGCGCACGGTGGCGCCGGGGGACGCGACGTACGGCACTCGGAAGGTGGCGCTGGAGCGCGAGCTGCTGGCGGCGGGGGACGCACTGCCGGTGACGCTGCTCCGGGCGGGTGCGGTCCACGGCCCGTACTGCCGCACGCCACGTGAGCTGTATTTCGTGAAGCGGCTGCTGGACGGGAGACGGCGGCGGGTCCTCGCGTACGGGGGCGAGTCCCGCTTCCACCCGCTCCATGTGGCGAACGCGGCCGAGCTGATCCGGCTGGCCGCCCGCGGGCCCGGCTCCCGGGTGCTCAACGCGGCGGATCCCCAGGCGCCCACGGTCGCGGAGATCGGGGCGGCGATCGACGCGGTGCTGGGCCGGGAGGCGGAGACGGAGACGGTCCTGCTGGACGGCCCGAGCCCCGGCGGAGGTGTGGGCGACACCCCGTGGAGCGGGGCCCATCCGGTGGTGTACGACATGGGCGCGGCGGAGCGGGAGCTGGGGTACCGGCCGGTGACGGGGTACGCCGAGTCGCTGCCGGAGACGGTGGAGTGGCTGGCCGGGGAGCTGGCGGGGCGGGACTGGCGGGAGGCGTTCTGGAAGATGGCGCGCAATTACGGGGAGGCGCTGTTCGACTATGCGGCGGAGGACGCCTGGCTGGCGGCGTACGACCGGGGCCGCCGTGCCTGAGCCCGGCGGCGACAGCGTAGGGCCGGGACCGGGGCCGCCGTCACGGCTGACCGAGCAGGGGCGGAGCAGGGGCGGAGCAGGGGCGGAGAACGGCCGGGACCGCCACGCGCTGAGCTGGGTGGCGGTCCCGGCCGCCCGGGGCACCGCTCGGTCCCCCGGTTCACCGTTCCGTCACGGCTTGGTCGTGGCGTGCGGGGCACACGTCACGTCGCGCCGGTCGGTCTTCCCGGTGAGCAGGTAGGCGTCCACCCGGTCGTTGACGCACGGGTTGACGATGCCGGTGACGCCGTGGGAGCCAGCGCCCTTCCCGGTGATGAGCCGGGAACCCTCGAACCGTCGCCGCAGCTCGACGGCGCCCTCGTACGGAGTGGCGGCGTCGCGTTCGGCCTGCACGATGAGGACCGGCGGCAGGCCCTTGCCGGACTTCACGTTCAGCGGGGTGTGCCGCTGGGTGGGCCAGGTGGCACACGGCAGGTTCACCCAGGCGTTGGCCCAGGTCATGAACGGGTGGTCGCGGTGGAGCCGGGTGTGGTCCCGGTCCCAGGTGCGCCAGTTGGCGGGCCACTTGGCGTCGGCGCACTCGACGGCGGTGTGGACGGCGTTGCCGTTCTCGGCCGACGCGTTGCCCGCCAGGTCGCCCATGTCGGGGGCGGCGGCGTCGATCAGCGCCTGGGTGTCACCGGCCCGGTAGGCGCTCCAGATCTTGGCGGTGGGCGCCCAGGCGGAGTCGTAGTACGGGGCTCTCTGGCAGAAGTCGCTCCGGGGATCCTTTCGCCTGCGGGGCCCCCGGGGCCAGGGCGTACACCTGTTTCTTTACCGAACCCATAACCGGTGAAGGGCGTCCGCTCAGCGGACTCCCTGGCCGCCGACGCCCGCCTTCAGCCCGTCCAGCAGCTCGCGCAAGGCGTCGTCCAGGATCGTGCGGAGCAGGCGGGCGTCGGCGGCCACGGCGGTCACCAGGACGGCGGGGCCGGCGAGCGGGGTGAGGGCGGCGGTGGGGCCGAGGAGTCGGGCGGGGTGCGGGGCGTCCTCGAAGGCCGGGTCGGCCAGGAGGAGTTGGCCGACCGCGCGATGGCCGCCGAGAACAGCGGGGCCGTCCCAGCCACCGGGTGCGCCCGGCCCGTAGGCGAGCTGCTGGTCCAGGAGCGGGCGGCCGGCACGGTAGACGGTGAGCCGGGTGGTGAGGGCGCCTGCGGGTTCGCCGTGCCGTCCGAGGATCTGTTCCTCGCGCAGCAACATCCTCGCGGTGGGAGCCAGTTCGGCGCGGGTGGTCTGGTGGAGGTCGCTGCCGCGGGCGGAGACGAGCTGTTCGGGAAGCCAGTGCAGGGTGGCCCGCTCCCCCACGGTCAGGTGGATGTCGTACGTGGACGGCTCGCCGTCGGGCCGCGCGCCGGGGAGCGCCACCGTGGCCGCCGCCGCGTCGACCGTGAGGTGGGCGCCGTCCGCCACCTCGGCCTCGATCTCCAGCCGGTCGCCGTTGAGCGGAGCGCTCATGGCGCCGACGACGGTGACCCGGGCGTGGGGCGGGAGCGGTGAGCGGGTACGGCGGAGCGCCAGGGGCCCGGCGCTCTCCAGGAGGGGCAGGGTGGTGGCGCCGCGGCCGTCGGGTTCGGCGCGGAGGCGGGCGGTGGCGTGGACGCTCATGCGGTCCAGGCGGCGAGCTGCGCCCGCACCCAGTCGGCGACCGGCCCGACGCCTTCGGCGGAGGTCAACGAGGTGAAGAGGACGGGGAGTTCGCCGCGCTGCTCCTCGGCGTCGCGGGCCATGCGCTGGAGGTCGGATCCGACGTGCGGGGCAAGGTCGGTCTTGTTGATCACCAGCAGGTCGGCGGTGGTGACGCCGGGGCCGCCCTTGCGCGGGATGTCGTCGCCGCCCGCCACGTCGATGACGAAGATCTGGGCGTCGACGAGCCCCTTGGAGAAGGTGGCGGTGAGGTTGTCGCCGCCGGACTCGACGAGGATGAGGTCGAGCGGGCCGACCGCGTCCTCCAGGTCCTCGACGGCTTCGAGGTTGGCGGAGATGTCGTCGCGGATCGCGGTGTGCGGGCAGGCGCCGGTCTCCACGGCCTGGATGCGTTCGGGCGGCAGGACGGCGTTGCGGAGGAGGAATTCGGCGTCCTCGCGGGTGTAGATGTCGTTGGTGACGACGGCGATGGAGAGCCGGTCGCGCAGGGCGCGGCAGAGGGCGGCGACGGTGGCCGTCTTGCCGGAGCCGACGGGTCCGCCGAGGCCGATGCGCAGGGCGCGCCGGGTGCCGTCGGGGCGGGTGGCGTCGGCGCTGACGGCGGCGGGGGCGTCGTGGGTGTGGCCGAGGTGCATGGGCTGCTCCTGTCGGGGTGCGGGTGCGGTCGGGGCCGGGCGGTGGCTGCGGCGGTCAGGACGCGAAGAGGCGGACGGGCCAGGCGGCGTGGGCCTCGGCGGTGATGTCGAGGAGGGGGGCGGAGGCGGCGGGCAGGGTGCCGATGCCCTGCCGGGCGGCCTCCGCGGCCTGCGCGGCGACCCGGTCGACCTCGGGTGCCAGACGGGCGAGTACGGCAGTGGCGTGGAAGGGGTCGAGGGAGAGCAGTCGGACCACGGCGGTGGCCGGGCCGCTGACGGTCTCGTACGCGGCACAGTGCGCCGCGTCCTCGGGCCCGAGCCCCGCCGCCCGTGCGGTGAGGCCGAGGACGACGGGCTGGTGGGCGCCGCGCGGCCGGGTTGCGGCGAGGGCGTCGAGTTCGGGGCTCGGCCAGGTGGCGCGGGCGGCCCGCATCAGCTGGCGGCCCAGCTTGCGGGCGGTGGCCCGCAGGGCGGGTGAGGGGGTGCGGGCGTCGGCGGCCTCGTCCAGCGCGAGCGGGTCGAGGCCGTGGGCGGCGGCCGCGGCGAGGGCTGCGGCAGTGAGCCCGGTGGTGTGGAGGCGGCCCCGGCAGAAGGCGGCGAGGTCGTCGGCGGTGCGGATGCGCCCCTGGGTGACGGCCGGTTCGGCACCACCGGAGTGGGCGTGGCCTCCGGCGGGGAACCGGCCGTCGGCGAGGACGAGGAGGGCTGCGCGTGACATGACTGGTGGTCCGCCCGGCTCAGAAGAGGAAGTAGCGCTGGGACATGGGCAGTTCGGCCGCCGGTGCGGGTTCGACCGGTTCGCCGTCGATGGTGACGGCGAAGCTGTCCGGGTCGACCTGGACGTGCGGCGTGGCGTCGTTCTCCCGCATGTCCGCCTTGGTGACCGTCCGGGTGCTGGTGATGGCCCTGAACTCCTTCTCCAGGCCCAGCCGTTCGGGCAGACCGTCCTCGATCGCCGTACCGGTGACGAAGTTGTACGAGCCACGGGCCGCCGACCGGCCCAGGGCGCCGAACATCGGCCGGGGCATGACCGGTTGGGGCGTCGGGATGGAGGCGTTGGCGTCGCCCATCTGCGCGTACGCGATCTGGCCGCCCTTGATGACCGTCTGCGGCTTCACCCCGAAGAACGCCGGGTCCCAGAGCACGAGGTCCGCGAGCTTTCCGCGCTCCACCGACCCGATCTCCCGGTCCAGGCCCTGGGCCACCGCCGGGTTGATGGTGTATTTGGCGACATAGCGACGGACCCGGCGGTTGTCGGCCCGCCCGTCCCCGGGGAGGACACCGCGCCGCTTCTTCATGGCGTGGGCGGTCTGCCAGGTCCGCAGGATCACCTCTCCGATGCGACCCATCGCCTGGGAGTCCGAGGAGATGATCGAGATGGCACCGAGGTCGTGGAGGATGTCCTCGGCCGCGATGGTGGAGGGCCGGATACGGGACTCCGCGAAGGCGAGGTCCTCGGGAACGGCCGGGTTGAGGTGGTGGCAGACCATCAGCATGTCGAGGTGTTCCTCGATGGTGTTGACGGTGTGCGGCCGGGTCGGGTTGGTCGAGCTGGGCAGGACGTACGGCTCGGAGACCACGGTGATGATGTCGGGCGCGTGCCCGCCGCCCGCTCCCTCGGTGTGGTACGCGTGGATGGTGCGTCCCGCGATGGCGGCGAGGGTGTCCGCGACGAACCCGGCCTCGTTGAGAGTGTCGGTGTGGATGGCGAGCTGTGCGCCGCTCTCCTCGCAGACGGTGAGGCAGGCGTCGATGGCGGCCGGGGTGGCGCCCCAGTCCTCGTGGATCTTGAATCCCAGTGCCCCGCCACGGAGTTGGGAGTACAGGGCGTCGCGGGACATGGTGTTGCCCTTGCCCAGCAGCCCGATGTTGACGGGGAAGGCCTCCAGTGCTTCGAACATCCGGGCAAGGTGCCAGGGGCCGGGGGTGACGGTGGTGGCCTTGGTGCCCTCGGCGGGGCCGGTGCCACCGCCGACGAGGGTGGTGATGCCGCTGGAGAGCGCCTGGTCGACGAGGGTGGGGGTGATGAAGTGGACGTGCGCGTCGACCGCTCCGGCCGTGAGCAGCTTCCCGTTGCCCGCGATGACCTCGGTTTCGGGTCCGATCACCAGGTCGGGGTGGACGCCGTCCATGGTGTCCGGGTTGCCGGCCTTGCCGATGCCGGTGATCCGGCCGCCGCGGATGCCGATGTCGGCCTTGACGATGCCCCAGTGGTCGATGACGACCGCGCCGGTGATGACGGTGTCGGGGGCGCCCTCGGCCCGGGTGGTGCGGGCCTGGCCCATGGATTCGCGGATCACCTTGCCGCCGCCGAAGACCGCCTCGTCGCCCGCGTGTCCCGGGCCGCCGGAGCGGTCCTCCTCGATCTCGACGAGGAGGTCGGTGTCCGCGAGGCGGATGCGGTCGCCGGTCGTGGGCCCGAACAGGTCGGCGTACACAGTCCGGTGGAGATCAGGCATCGAGGGCACCTCCGGTCTCGCCGCGCAGGCCGGGGACGATCCGGCGGCCGGCGAGGGGGACGAGTTCGACGTCGACGGGGATGCCGGGCTCGAAGCGGACCGCCGTACCGGCGGCGATGTGCAGCCGCAGCCCGTGGGCGGCCTCCCGGTCGAAGCGCAGCCCGGGGTTGGCCTCCGCGAAGTGGTAGTGGGAGCCGACCTGGACGGGGCGGTCGGCGGCGTTGAGGACGGTGAGGCGGGTGACGGGGCGCCCTTCGTTGAGGGCGATGTCACCGGCCCCGTACAGGATCTCGCCGGGGACGACGGGGGACATCGGCGCCGCCCCCGTCAGACGATCGGGTCGTGGACGGTGACGAGCTTGGTGCCGTCCGGGAAGGTGGCCTCGACCTGGACGTCGTGGAGCATCTCGGGGATGCCGTCCATGACCTCGCCCCGGGTGAGCACCGTGCGGCCGGACGCCATGAGTTCGGAGACCGTACGGCCGTCGCGGGCGCCCTCCAGGAGGTGGGCGGTGATCAGGGCGACGGCCTCGGGGTGGTTGAGCCGCAGCCCGCGCGCCCGGCGCTTCTCGGCCACGTCGGCGGCCACGTGGATGAGCAGGCGTTCCTGCTCGTGCGGGGTCAGTTGCATGCTTCCACCTCATCGTCTCCCGCCCGGCACCGGCCTCCGGGCGCAGCGGGACCCTATCCCCGTCCGGCAGTCCGTCGAACGGGGAACCCGGCTCCCGCGACCAGGCATTGCACGTTAGGGCGGAAGTTTTTCCGTTGCGTTAACTGGCCTTTTGCGGTCCGATGTCCATCGGCCCGCGCAGGCCGTTCTCCGTCGGTCGGGTGCAGGTCGCCGAAGAGCGCCTGCTGCACGATGAAGCCCTGGGCGGTCCGATCTCCGTCCGCGCCACCTGGTCGGCCACCACGTGTTCGGGGAGGGTCCCGCGCTCCGGTGGGCCTCGACCAGCGCCGCCCCGACGCCCCGACGCCCCGTACGGTGGCGTACCCCTCGTCGAGCTGCGCGGCGGGGCACGCGTCGCGCGGGGACTCCTCGCCCTCTGGGCCTTCGCCGCGACCTGTTGGGGGGGTGCCCGGTGCCGGGCGGCCGAACGACTGGAGCAGGGGGTCGAGCAGCGGGCCGGCGCCTTCGATGGGGACCGGTTCGGCGACGAGGCGTCGGCCCGGGCGGCGGTCAGGACCGGACCGTATACGGAGCCGTGGTCGCCGGACCGGAGGCCCGCATGTGCTCGCGGCGTCGACGACGACGCGGTCCTGAGGGCGCGCCCGGCTCACCGGCGCCGTCTCTCCGACGGCTGCCCTGGCGAAGCGCCTGGTCCGGAACGACCCGCGACACCCGTCGCAGCGATCGATCCGGGGCGTGCCCGCACCGCCCGCCACCGCCTCCCGCACCGTCGTCCGGCCCGCGCTGGGCGCGCAAGGGGGGCGTCCTGCCCGCCGTCGAGGCGCCTGTCCTCCTCGGCATCGGGTTCGGCACGGCGGGGGAGCAGCCGGAGACTGTGCGGACAGCGACGGGTTCGCCTGCCAGCGGACCGCGCGCGGACGTCGCGCCCCGGGGCCGCCCCGGGCCGGCCCCGCTCCTGCGCCACGGGCCTTCCGGTGGCCGGGAGGCGACATGCCCCGTCCGGCGGACGGGTAGTCATGCGGCAACGCCGGTGGACCACGTCGTGGACGACCGCGCACCCTTCCGGCCGCCGCATGACGCGAGGTGAACCGCCCATGGAGCCGACGGAGTTCCCTCCCCTGCCCGCGCTGACCCGCGCCGAGGGCGAGTTCATCGACTGCTATCTGGCCGTGCTCGACCAGGTGGGACGTATCAACCCGGCGCGGGGCAGCGACACCTACAGCGCCCTCAGGGCCGCCCAGGCCCTGGCCTCCCGGGCGGCGGCCCTGCGTGACGCCCTGGCCCTGATGCACGAGCGGGGCGAGCGGCAGATCCATGCGACGACGCTGGCACGGGCGCTGCGGGCACTGGACGGTGAGC
Organism: Streptomyces sp. NPDC043746; assembly: GCF_056436485.1. Lineage (NCBI taxonomy): Bacteria > Bacillati > Actinomycetota > Actinomycetes > Kitasatosporales > Streptomycetaceae > Streptomyces > Streptomyces sp. NPDC043746. Next base: position 191,276 of record NZ_JBWKCM010000009.1, read on the forward strand.
GACGGGCGGGGCGGGTCGCGATGCCACCGGCCCCGAACTGAGCTGCTGCGTACGCCGGGCGCGCATGACCGGAGCGGACCGCTCCAAGCAGGTGCGACACGCCCGGACTCGCGATCGATTCTCCTCGCTCGTTCGGCGTAGGCGACCACCCTCACGAGCGACGTCTCAACTTGCGTTCGGCGCGCGGCCCGTACTCGAATTGCCCGCTTTCGCCGCTGGTACGAGAGCGTGCGCCCGGCTCGTCGGCAGGAGCGAATCCGCCCTGTCCACCTGAACGGCTCAGTGGTGAGGAGACTCACAAATCCCTGTTTCGGCTCGGAAATCCGGCACCGAGTAGGTCAAGATCCCTGGGACGACAAGCCCCCGCCACCCGCGGCGGGGCGGTCCGGGTGGACGCCGAGTCCTGCCGCCTCCCGGATGACTGGTCGACAGGAAGTGGATCGGCAGGAGTGGAGGACCCGAGCAGTACGGGCCGACCGGGAGACCGGGAAGGCCCTCGGGGTGAAGCCGCATCGCGCGGCCGGGCAACTTCGCCAGCCCGAACCCGACAGGTCATCCTTCACAGGCGGCTGACGAAGGGTTGCGCATGTCTGCGCAGGTTCATGTCCCGTCTCTGCTCGCCCGGGTCGGCACGGCCTCGGTCCTCACCTTTGCCGTGACGACCACGATGATGGCACCAGGTCTCGTCAACGACGCCGAGGCCGCCACCGCCCACTCGACGAAGGCGCTCAAGGTCGCCGCGTCGAAGAAGGGGGCTCCCTACAAGTACGGCGCCGCCGGTCCCAGCCGTTTCGACTGCTCGGGGCTGACTGTCTACTCGTTCAAGAAGGCCGGGAAGAAGCTCCCCCGCACGGCACAGCAGCAGTACAACAAGACCAGCAAGGTCGCGAAGTCGCAGCGGAAGCAGGGGGACCTCGTCTTCTTCCACTCCGGCCGGAACGTCTACCACGTGGGCATCTACGCCGGGAACGGCAAGATCTGGCACAGCCCCAAGTCCGGGGACGTGGTGCGGCTCGCGAAGATCTGGTCCACGAGCGTCTCGTACGGACGCGTCCGCTGATCCCCTGGTCGTAGTCCGCCGACCCACCAGGTGGACGCTCTTGCCCCGTGGATCGCATGGGCCCCTCCCGCGCCGGCGCGGGAGGGGCCCCGGGGGCCCGGTGCGGCCCCTCCCGAACCGTTTCGTCAGCCCTGGACCGGCGCTCCCCAGGGCAGCGAGATCCAGACCGTCTTGCCGCCCTCGGCCGTCGGGACGACCGTGAGCCGCCCGCCGTACTCATGGGCCAGCGACCGAATGATCACCATGCCTCGCCCGTTGTCCTGCCGTACGGCGGCAGGGAGCCGCCGGGGCCACCGGGGGTGACTGTCCGTCACTCCCAGCCGCAGCTCCTCGTCACGTTCGAGGCGCAGCTCCACGGTGAAGGTGGGCGACTGGCCGAAGGTGTGCTGCACGGCGTTGGTGGCCAGTTCGGAGATGATCAGCCGGACGGTGTCGGCCAGCTCCGACTCCTCAGAGAGGCCCCATTCGGCCAATGTCCTGGCCACATGTCTGCGGGCCGAGGAGACCGAGACCGGATCGCTCGGCAGGGTGACGGTTGCTTCCTGATGATCTGCCATGGCGACGCCGTCCCTTTCGCGCCCCGGCCGACCGGCGGTCGGCCAGGATGGTGCTTCGCGCCAGACTGCCACTGTTGAAGCTCGCTGTAACGACGTTCGGCCAAGATATGCATATATCTGTCGCTCGAAGCGGTGAATTCGGGTCATCTGCGGCCGCGGCAGCGGGCACACTGGCCCCTCTGCGGGCCCGGACCTTGCGGTGCGTACCGGTCCCGTTCCGTTCCGCACAGCGCGAGGAGACCCGGATGCTGCACGCCCCCGTCGTCCGACGGCGGAAGCTCGGCGAGGAGTTGCGGAGCCTGCGCCACGCCGCCGGACTGACCAGCCGGGACGCGGCACGCCTGCTCGGCTGGCACCAGTCGAAGGTGAGCCGCATCGAGACGGGCGCCAGCGGGGTCAGCCGAGAGGATGTGACGCGCCTGCTCGACACCTATGCCGTGCGCGACGCGCAGCTGCGCGCCCTGCTCGACGTGCTCGCGGGGTCGGCGGGTGGCGGGGGCGCGGGGTGGTGGCACGCCTACCGGGGGCTGATCCCGCCGCAGTACCGCGACTTCATCAGCCTGGAGTCCCAGGCCGGTACGGTGCGGACGCTGGAGACCTCGGTGGTGCCGGGGCTCCTCCAGACCGCCGGTTACGCACGGGCGGTGACCCGGGCGTCGATCGACGGGTTACCGGCGGACCGTCTCGACTCCCTGGTCGAAGTGCGGCTCACCCGCCAGCAGGTGCTGCGCGCGAATCCGCCGCTGCGGTTCACCGCCGTCCTGGACGAGGCGGTGCTGCACCGGGAGGTGGGCGGGCCCGAGGTGATGCGGGAACAGCTGGACCACCTGACGCTGATGGCGCGACTCCCCCACGTACAGGTCCAGTTGCTGCCGTTCTCGATCGGCGGGTATGTCGGGCTCACCTCCCCTTTCGTCATCTTCTCCTTTCCGAACATCTCGGATCTGGATGTGGTCGTCCTCGACCACCTGACGAGTAGCCTCTATCTGGAGCGGAAAGAAGACCTGGAGGCGTACGGCTCGGCCTTCCGCACCCTGCAGACGCACGCACTGACGCCGGACCGGTCGCTCGAACTCGTCGCCGCGATCCGCCGCGGCTTCCCCTAGCACGGTGATCCGCCGACTCGCCAGGACGTCCGACTGCCCGAGGGGGGCATCATGTCCGACCGTCTCGCACCGCCCGCGTCGCCTTCCGCCGCCGAGCCACCGCTCTGGCGCCGCAGCAGCCGCTCCACCGGGATGAACAACTGCGTGGAGACCGCGCGGCTGGACCGCGGCCCGGGCTCCGGCGGCGCGCGCCTCGCCGTACGGGACTCCAAGGCTGTGCAGCGGCCGCCGCTCACCTTCTCCGCGACGGCCTGGACCACCTTCGTGGCGGGGCTGGAGGCGCACCGGTTCCGCCGAGCGGAGTGAAGGCCTCCCGGTGGAGCCGTACGCCTCAGCCGCGCGGCGTCACGGCTCCCCGGGGAGCGGTCGCCGCGATCGTGGCCACCGCGGCGGCGATCTGCTCCTCGGTCAGGTCCGCCCGGGCGGTCAGCCGCAGCCGGGAGATGCCGTCCGGCACGGACGGCGGCCGGAAGCACCCGACCGCCACCGCGGCCGCACGGCAGTCGGCCGCCCACCGCACCGCCGCGTCCGCGGAGGGGGCCCGGACGGAGACGACCGCCGCATCCGGGCGGGCCGCCGTCAGCCCGGCGGCGGTGAGCCGCCCGTACAGCTCGGTGGCGACCTGTCCGGCCCGGGCCGCGCGTTCGGGTTCCCGCCGCAGCAGCCGCAGCGCGCCCAGCGCTCCGCCCGCCGCCGCCGGGGCGAGGCCGGTGTCGAAGATGAACGTACGGGCCGTGTTGACCAGGTGGTCGATGACCCGGGCCGGGCCGAGGACCGCGCCGCCCTGGCTGCCCAGCGACTTGGAGAGAGTGAGCGTGGCGACGGTCCCCTCGCCACCCGCCAGTCCGGCGGCGAAGAGCGCACCGCGTCCGCCCTCGCCGAGCACACCCAGGCCGTGGGCGTCGTCCACGACGAGGGCCGCGTTCGCGGCGCGGCAGACCTCGGCCAGGGCGGTGAGCGGGGCCGCGTCCCCGTCGACCGAGAAGACCGAGTCGGTGACGGCGAGCGCCCGCCCGTCGTGGGCCGCCAGCGCCTTGGCCACGGCCTCCGGATCGGCGTGCGGGACGACGGCCGTCTCCGCGCGGGAGAGCCGACAGCCGTCCACGATGGAGGCGTGGTTCCCGGTGTCGGAGACGATGAGTGAACCGCGCCCGGAGAGCGCGGTGAGGGCCGCCAGATTGGCCGCGTAACCGGAGGAGAGGACGAGGGCAGCCTCGAAGCCGCAGAAGTCGGCCAGCTCCCGTTCGAGTTCGGCGTGGAGCGCGGTGGAGCCGGTGACGAGCCGCGATCCGGTGGCGCCCGCGCCCCAGCGGTGGGCGGCATCGGCGGCGGCGGCGGTGACCTCCGGGTGCCGGGTGAGGCCCAGGTAGTCGTTGCTCGCGAGGTCGAGGAGGCCGGTTTCCGCGCTCCTGGGGCGGAGGGCCCGGACGAGTCCGGCCTCGGCCCGGCGGCGGGCCTCGTCGTCGATCCAGTCGAACGGGGCGGAGGGCGGGGCGAAGGACATAGGTCGGTCCCTTTTGTAGGCAGCTCACAGACCCTAGCGGGGCGCGCAGCAGGTCAGGGTGTGGCAATACACACACCCTCCCCCACGTCTCCTGTCCGGTTCCTCCTTGGCTGGAGGTGGTGGCGTAAGCCAGGATCATCTTTCATGGACCTGCTGAACACGCTGGTGGACAAGGGGCTGCGGCGCGAACTGCCGACCCGCGAAGAAGCGCTCGCCGTGCTGGCGACCTCCGACGACGACCTGCTCGACGTGGTGGCCGCCGCGGGCAAGGTGCGCCGCCAGTGGTTCGGGCGGCGCGTGAAACTCAACTACCTGGTCAACCTGAAGTCGGGGCTCTGCCCCGAGGACTGCTCGTACTGCTCCCAGCGGCTCGGCTCCAAGGCAGGGATCCTCAAGTACACCTGGCTGAAGCCGGACGAGGCCTCCAAGGCGGCCGCCGCCGGGGTGGCGGGCGGGGCCAAGCGGGTCTGCCTGGTGGCGAGCGGGCGCGGGCCGACCGACCGGGACGTCGACCGGGTCTCGAAGACCATCGAGGCGATCAAGGAAGAACACGAGGGCGTGGAGGTCTGCGCCTGTCTGGGGCTGCTCTCCGACGGCCAGGCCGACCGGCTGCGCGAGGCGGGCGCCGACGCGTACAACCACAACCTCAACACGTCCGAGGAGACGTACGGGGCGATCACCACCACCCACACCTACGCGGACCGGGTGGAGACCGTGCAGCAGGCCCAGGCCGCCGGGCTCTCGGCGTGCTCCGGGCTGATCGCCGGGATGGGCGAGAGCGACAAGGACCTGGTCGACGTGGTCTTCGCGCTGCGCGACCTGGACCCGGACTCGGTGCCGGTGAACTTCCTGATCCCGTTCGAGGGCACCCCGCTGGCCAAGGAGTGGAACCTCACCCCGCAGCGCTGCCTGCGCATCCTCGCCATGGTCCGCTTCGTCTGCCCGGACGTGGAGGTCCGGCTCGCGGGCGGGCGCGAGGTGCATCTGCGCTCGATGCAGCCGCTGGCGCTGCACCTGGTGAACTCGATCTTCCTGGGCGACTACCTGACGAGTGAGGGCCAGGCCGGTCAGGCCGACCTGGACATGATCGCGGACGCCGGGTTCGAGGTGGAGGGCGCGGGCACGACGACGCTCCCCCGTCACCGGGCCGACGCGCTGACCGGCGGCGGTTGCGGTTCGCGCGAGGAGCCCGGGGCCACTGGCTGTGGTGCGCAGGAGACGTCCGGCGCGTCGGCTGCCACCGGCTGCGGTCCGCACGGCGGCGGTGGCTGCGGGCCGTGCGGTGGTCATGCGGCCGTCGGAGGCGGCGGGGAGAGCGGCCCGGCCGCGGCCACCGAGACGGCCGGCCCGGCGCGTACGGATCTGGTGGCGGTCCGGCGTCGCGGTGCGGGGACGGATCTCGCGCCCAATGCCTGAGCCGTACGCCCCCGCGCTCGCCCGGCCGGCCGAGCCGAAGCCGTACACCCCCGACGAACTGCGGGCGCTGGACCGCGCGCACGTCTGGCACCCCTACGGTCCGATGCCGGGCCGGCAGGAGCCGCTGGTCGTGGAGTCGGCCTCCGGGGTACGGCTCCGGCTCGCCGAACCCGTCGAGGGGCAGAGCGAGTTGGTGGACGGCATGTCGTCCTGGTGGTCGGCGGTGCACGGCTACAACCACCCGGTCCTCAACGAGGCCGCGCGCGGCCAGCTGGACCGGATGAGCCATGTGATGTTCGGCGGGCTCACCCATGAGCCGGCGGTCCGGCTGGCGACCCGGCTGGTGGAGATCACTCCGGAGCCGCTCCAGCACGTCTTCCTGGCCGATTCGGGTTCCGTGTCGGTCGAGGTCGCGGTCAAGATGTGCCTGCAGTACTGGCGTTCGGCGGGCCGTCCGCAGAAGCGCCGACTGCTGACCTGGCGCGGCGGCTACCACGGGGACACCTGGCAGCCGATGTCGGTGTGCGACCCGGAGGGCGGGATGCACGAGCTGTGGTCCGGCTCTCTGCCTCGCCAGGTCTTCGCCGACGCGCCCCCGGACGGTTTCGACGCGGAGCCGGATCCCGCCTACACCGCTCACCTGCGGGAACTGATCGCCCGTCACGCGCACGAGGTGGCCGCCGTGATCGTGGAGCCGGTGGTGCAGGGGGCGGGTGGGATGCGGTTCCACTCCCCCGGCTATCTGCGGGTGCTGCGCGAGGCGTGCGACGAGCTGGACGTGCTGCTGGTGTTCGACGAGATCGCCACTGGTTTCGGGCGGACGGGGAAGCTGTTCGCCGCCGGGCATGCCGGGGTCTCGCCGGACGTGATGTGCCTGGGCAAGGCGCTGACCGGCGGCTATCTCACGATGGCGGCCACGCTCTGCACCACGCGGGTGGCCGAGGGCATCTCGCGCGGTGAGGTGCCGGTGCTGGCTCACGGCCCGACCTTCATGGGCAATCCGCTGGCCGCCTCCGTCGCCTCGGCCTCCGTGGACCTGCTGCTCGGACAGGACTGGGCGGGCGAGGTGGCGCGGATCGGCGCGGGGCTGCGCTCCGGTCTGGCGGAGGCGGCGGAGATTCCCGGGGTCGCGGACGTACGCGTCCTCGGGGCGATCGGTGTGGTCCAGCTCGACCACGGGGTGGACATGGCGGCGGCGACCCGGGCGGCCGTGCGCGAGGGCGTGTGGCTGCGGCCGTTCCGCGACCTGGTGTACACGATGCCGCCGTACGTCACCGGGGACGACGACGTACGGCGGATCTGCCGGGCCGTGTGTGCCGCGGCGCGGGAGGGCTGACCCGTGGCTGTTGTTCGCGTGGTGCTGTGCGAGGGAGGACCGGCGTGACCGTTCTGGTGGTGTCCGGTACGGGCACGGAGATCGGCAAGACGGTGGTGACCGCCGCCGTGGCCGCCGCCGCGCGGGGCCTGCGGGTCGCGGTGCTGAAGCCCGCGCAGACCGGGCTCGCGCCCGGGGAGCCGGGGGACGTGGCGGAAGTGGCCCGGCTGGCGGGTGCCCATGTGACGCCGGTCGAACTGGCCCGGTTCCCCGAGCCGCTGGCCCCCGCCACCGCGGCCCGGCGGGCGGGGCTGGACCCGGTGCGGCCCTACGAGGTGGCCGAGGCGGCGCAGAAGCTGGCCACCGAGCACGACCTGGTGCTGGTGGAGGGGGCGGGCGGACTGCTGGTGCGTTTCGACGACGAGGGCGCCACGCTCGCGGACGCCGCCCGGCTGCTGGCCGCTCCGGTGCTGGTGGTGGCGCCCGCCGGCCTGGGCACGCTGAACGCCACGGCGCTCACGGCCGAGGCGCTGCGGACCCGTGGGCTGGAGTGCCGGGGTGTGGTGGTGGGCTCCATGCCGGACCGGCCCGACCTGGCGTCCCGCTGCAACATCGAGGACCTGCCGGTGGCGGCGGGCGCCCCGCTGCTGGGGGCCGTACCGGCCGGTGCGGGTGCGCTGCCCGGCGCCGACTTCGCGGCACGGGCGTCGGGGTGGCTGGCTCCGGAGCTGGGTGGGACGTGGCGCGCGCCGTCGCTGTGAGGTGGGGCCTGCCGCCCCTGGGGGATGCGTGCCGCCTGCGAGGCGCGTGCTGCCTGTGACGTGCGGCGCGGGCCCGGGCCCGTACGCGCACATGCGGGTGCCGCTCCGTTCGGGGGAGAACCGGCCAGGAGAGCCGTACGCCCTCTCCTCCCGGAGGCCCGCCATGCGGTCGCGCGACTTCGCCCCCTACCCGGGAGCCGTCTCGAAGGTCGTGGCGCTGGAGCCGCAGCGCTCGCTGCGGCGGTTCGCCGTCCGCTGCGGGCTGGGCGCCGAGGTGCCGGTCGGTGTGACTCGGGACCGCTCCCCGGGCTGAGGGCCGCGCTCACAAGCTCCACTGGCGCAGCTCGTCCGCGATGGCGCGGACGTCCGCCTTGCCCTGCTTGACCAGAAGGGCCAGGTCGCGCACCTGCTCGGGTGAGGTGGTGACCTTCAGCCCGGAGGCGACCAGATACCCGTACGCGACGGCCGAGGCGAACATCGCGTTGGAGTGTTCGAGGGCGGGCACATGCAGCAGCAGTTGCAGGAGGGCGGCCGCCCGCGCGTGCGGGTCGCTGTAGACGGCGCTGCCGAAGATCTCCGCCTCGTGCCGGGCGACCGCGGCGACGAGTGCGCCCCAGTCGATGACCTGGGGGTCACCTGGCGTCTTGTGCTCGGCGACCATGAGCAGCCAGGAGAGGTCGATCCGCAGGTTCAACGGGTGCCTTCGCGCTCCGGGCCGAACTCCTCGGCGAAGACCGACTCGTACTGCTTCATGAAGTCGGCGGCGGCCTCGACGAAGGTGTGTCCCACCTCGCCGGCGTCCTGCTTGACGAGCTCCTCTATATAGCGGTTCACGCTCATCCCCCTCTGGAGCGCGCGCTGTCGCGCGGCCTCGGCGGTGGCCTCGTCCACTCGAACGTTCAGCTGAGTCTTGGGCACCCTTCCAAGCTAGCGTGGTCGCGCTAGCACGGGCAAGAGGAGGGCCGGGGGCCGGGTCCGGCATCCGGAAAGGCGATCGACTTCCGGAGCGGGCGGGTGGTGGGATGGCCGCCATGAACGATCTCTCGACACGGTCCGCGACCGCGGCCGATCTGGACGGGGTGCTCGCCTTCTGGAAGGTGGCCGCGGAGGGCACCAGCATCAGCGACGACGGCGACGGGGTCGCACGTCTGGCGGAACGGGACCCGGACGCACTGATCCTGGCGGAGCGGGACGGAACGCTGGTGGGCACGGTGATCGCGGGGTTCGACGGCTGGCGCTGCCATCTCTACCGGCTCGCGGTCCATCCGGAGCAGCGCCGCCGGGGTGTGGGCAGCGCCCTCCTCGCGGCGGCGGAGGAGCGGTTCGCCGCCCTCGGTGGGCGCCGGGCGGACGCCATGGTGCTGGACCGCAACGACCTGGCACACCCTGCCTGGCGGGCAGCGGGATACGGCCCCGAGCCGCAGTGGAGCCGGTGGGTGAAGCACCTGACGGCCCGAGCGGTCCTCGACGGTCCGAAGCGTTAGGGGCGTGGCCGGCGGGGCAGGCGCTCCACGGTGAGATCCCTGTCCTCGAACGATGTGAGCAACCGCCGCCCGGGGGGCCAACCTCCCTGCGCCCTCTCCCGCGGCCTCCCCTCCGGTCCCCCCAACGGCCTCTCCCCCGGCCGAGGACATCGCGCGGTCCCGCGGTCCGTGCCCGATCATGGGACGGAGGTGAACCGATGACCGAAGTGCTCCTGCTGCTCGTCGCCCTGCTGCTCTGTGTCGCGTGCGGTGCCTTCGTCGCGGCGGAGTTCTCCCTGACCACGGTGGAGCGCGGGGAACTGGAGCGGGCCGCCGAGCGGGGGGACCGGGGCGCGCCCAGCGCCTTGAAGGCCGTACGGAGCCTGACGTTCCAGCTCTCGGGCGCGCAGCTCGGCATCACCGTCACCAACCTGGTGATCGGCATGCTCGCGGAGCCCTCGATCGCCAGGCTGATCCGCGGCCCGGTGGAGGCGGTGGGGCTGCATCCCACCGCCGCGTCCACGCTGGCCCTCGCCACCGGTACAGCACTGTCCACGGTGGCGCTGATGGTGGTCGGCGAGCTGGTGCCGAAGAACTGGGCGATCTCCTCGCCGCTGGCCGTGGCCAAAGCGGTCGCCACGCCTCAGCGGATGTTCACCGCCGTGTTCCGGCCCTTCATCAGCCACCTCAACCGGACGGCGAACCGGATCGTGCGCCGCCTCGGTCTGGAGCCGACCGAGGAGCTGGCCTCCGCGCGCAGCCCGCAGGAGCTGGTCGCGCTGGCCCGGCACTCCGCGAAGAAGGGGGCGCTGGAGGAGGACACCGCCGAACTCTTCGTACGCACGTTGCATCTGGCGCAGCTGACGGCCGAGAACGTGATGACTCCTCGGGTCCAGGTGACCGCCCTGGACGTGCGGGCGACCGCTGAGGACGTGGCGAACGCGACCCGGGCCACCGGTCTGTCCCGCTTCCCCGTCTACCGGGGGAGCCTGGACACCGTGGTGGGCGTGGCCCACATCAAGGACGTCCTGGCGGTACCGGCCGGCGAACGTCCCCGCAAACGGGTCTCGGAGATGCTGCGCGAACCCCTGCTCGTGCCGGCGACGCTCACCGTGGACCGGCTGCTCGACCGACTGTCCGGCAGGCTCGCGATGGCGGTGGTGATCGACGAGTACGGCGGTACGGCGGGCGTGGTGACGCTGGAGGACATCGTGGAGGAGGTCGTCGGCGAGGTCCGCGACGAGCACGATCCGCACGAGACGCCCGACCTGGCCGCCGCCGGTGAGGACGCCGACGGCCGCACCCTGTGGTCGGCGGACGGGGCCGCACGCACCGACCAGCTCAGCCGGATCGGACTGCGCGTGCCCGCAGGGCCCTACGAGACGCTGGCAGGGCTGATCGCGGCGGAGCTGGGGCGGATTCCGACGGTGGACGACACGGTCGAGCTGGCAGGGTGGCGGATCGAGGTGGTCGATGCGACGGGCCGGCGCGCGGCGCGGGCGCTGCTGCACGCACCGCTGCCGGGCGTGGCCGGGCGGGAGGAGAGGGAACAGTGACCATCCTTCAGCTCTTCATCGGTCTGCTGATGGTGCTGGTGAACGCCTTCTTCGTCGGCGCCGAGTTCGCGCTGGTCTCCGTCCGCCGCAGCCAGATCGAGCCGGAGGCGGAAGCCGGGAGCGCGCGGGCCCGGAGTGTCGTATGGGGCCTGGAGCACGTCTCCGCCCTGCTGGCGGCAGCGCAGCTCGGCATCACACTCAGCACCCTGGTCCTGGGCATCGTGGCGGAACCCGCCATCGCCCACCTGCTGGAGCCGGTCTTCGAGGCGGCGGGAGTGCCGCACTCGCTGGTGCACCCGCTCTCGTTCGTGATCGCGCTGAGTGCGGCGACCTATGTGCACATGCTGCTGGGCGAGATGGTGCCCAAGAACATCGCGCTGGCCGAACCGGCCCGCAGCGCGCTGCTCCTGGGCCCGCCGCTGGTGGCGCTGGCCCGCGCCCTGCGTCCGGTGATCTTCACGGTCAACGCCTTCGCCAACGCCCTTCTCAAGCTCCTGCGGGTGGAGACGAAGGACGAGGTCGCCGCCACGTTCTCGGACGACCAACTGGCGCGGCTGGTGCAGGACGCCGGGGCGGCGGGGCTGGTCGACGACCGTTCGGCGGAGCGGCTGCACCACGCCCTGGAGCTGGGTCGGCGCCCGGTACGGGATGTGGCCATGCCGGTGGACCGGGTGCTGTTCACCCGGGTCGGCACCACCCCGGAGGAGTTGGAGCGCCTCTCGCACGAGTCCGGGTTCTCCCGCTTTCCGGTGAGGGACAGCGAGGGCCGCATCCTGGGCTACCTCCATGTGAAGGACGCCCTGGACGCCACGCCCCGCGACGCTCCCTTCCCGGTGGCGGCGCTGCGGCCGATCGCCCGGGTGCGGGCGGCGACCCCGCTGGACGACGTGCTCACCGCGCTGCGGCGCAGCCGGACCCATCTCGCGGCGGTCCTCGACGAGGGCGACCGACTGGTCGGCATGGTCACGATGGAGGACGTCCTGCGGGAACTGGTCGGCCGGGCACAGTCACGCTGAGCGGCGTCCCGGACACCACAGCGGAGCCCTGAAGCATCACGGCGGGACGGTACGATCGGTGGGCCATGGAATTGAATGCCTCATACACCAGTCTCGTCGCGGTGGGCGACTCGTTCACCGAGGGCATGTCGGATCTGCTCCCCGACGGCACCTACCGGGGCTGGGCCGATGTCCTGGCCGCCCGGCTCGCGAACCGCTCCCCCGGGTTCCGGTACGCCAACCTCGCCGTGCGCGGCAAGCTCATCAGCCAGATCGTCGACGAGCAGGTGGCTGCGGCGGCAGCGATGCAGGCCGATGTGGTGACCCTCGTCGGCGGGCTGAACGACACGCTGCGCCCGAAGTGCGACATGGGCATGGTCAGGGGCCGGCTCGAAGAGGCGGTGGAGCGGCTCGCCCCGTCCTGCAAGCACCTGGTACTGATGCGCAGCCCGGGCCGCAACGGCCCGGTGTTCGAACGGTTCCGGCCCCGGATGGAGGCCCTGTTCGCCCTGATCGAGGATCTGGCCGACCGGCACGGCGCCTCGGTGGTCGACCTCTACTCCGCGCCCTCGCTCGGCGACCCCCGCATGTGGGACGCCGACCGGCTGCACCTCACCGCCGAGGGGCATCGGCGCGTCGCGGAGGCGGTCTGGCAGACGCTGGGGCTCCCGCCGGAGCTCGACTGGCGGGAGCCGGTCCCCGCCTCCCCGCCGCCGCGCTGGGCGGACCGACGGGTCGACGACATCCGCTTCGCCCGCCGCCACCTGGGGCCCTGGATCGGCCGCCGCATCACCGGCCGGTCCTCCGGCGACGGCCGGACGGGCGCCCAGTTCGACGCCGGGACGGCCTCGGCCTTCTGGATCACCCCCGCGGACACCGCGGCCCCCGGCCCGGTGACGGGATGGCGCCGGGCCGACGTCGGCGGTCCGGAGGACGGCACGAACCCCGGGGCGCCGTAGCCGGCCCGTGCGGGGCCGGGGTTCGCGGGCCGGGCCCGTCCGGCGCCGCGGTTGTTCGCCACCGGCGCTCCGGCGGGCCACGAGCCGGAGCGCGGCGCCGGACCGCTGAATCCGGACGCCCCCAGGGCACGGGCCTGCGTCCGGAGCCCGGCACCGTGTGCCCGACAGTCGAGGGAAGAGCTCGAAGGCGCGGGCCGAGAAGGATCACGCCCCGACCCGATTCGATTCGATTCGATTCGATTCGATTCGATTCGATTCGATTCGATTCGGAAGAGTGTCCTCCAAGGGCGGCCGGGTCGGACATCTCCATGGTGGAGGTGTCGCGACGACCGGTCGAGTCCGCCGGCCGCACACAGATCCACAGCCGAACGCCGTGCCGCCCCCATGCCGAGAACCGGCCTCCGTCCGAGCCGGGCCCGGAGAGTGTCGAGGAGCCCCTCGACGTTCCGTTCCCCTGGTCGCGCTTACGGGGGCGACAGGCCGCCTGACTCGCGGACGAGCACCGCGGCGCACACAGTCCGGGCACGTAGACTGAGCGCGACGACCACCCCGGCAGGCACCGGCCAGGCTCCTCGCGCGCCCGGTCGGTGGCAACGGCAGGGGCCAAGTCGCCACCGCGGAACGGTCCGCGACGCCGTGCGAGGCGGACAGCCATGACAGCGGAGTCGTGGGCAGGGGAAGGGCACCACCGAATGGCAGTCGGGCAGACCGCCCGACGAGGGCTGGGCACGCCGTCCGGACCAGGCGTCGTGCCCCGGCAGATGGGTGCCCTGGCCTCGGGCACAGGACCAAGGGGGAAGGTCTTCACTCCGTGCACAGCGTCATCGTGGTACCACCCGGCGGCAGCGGACCCGCGGGCCAGCTCAGGATCGCCCCGGGACAGAGCCTCACCTTCGGGCGGGCGGCGGACAACGACCTCGTCATCGCGCACCCCGGCGTGTCACGGATGGCCGGGACGATCACCGCGCATCACTCGTTCTGGATCCTGAGCAACGACAGCACCGGCCAGACCTACGTCGTGGAGAACCCGGAAGGGGCCGGCGAACACGTCAAGGTCGCCCCCGGCCGCCAGGACGCCCCGATCCCCTTCGAATTCGCCCGGGTGGTCCTGCCGGCCGCTCGCGACCTGCTCGACTTCGAGGTCTGGGCACCGAGCCACCGCTACCGGCACCGCGCCGTCGATCACGGCCCGGCCACGGCACCGGCGTTCGCCCTGGACCGTACGAAGCGGTACTTCGCCGTACTGACCGCCCTGTGCGAGCCCCGGCTGCGGGGGGCCCCGCACGCCCCGCTGCCCACGGTCGACGAGCTGGTCGAGCGGTTGCGCCCCACCTGGCCCGCCGCCAACCAGTCCTCCGTCTACTGGAACGTGGACTACCTGGCCGTCAAGCTCCGCCTCCGTCCCGACCCGGACGTCGCCGAGACGGGGCGGCGCCTCAACGGCAAGAAGGAGTCCCTGGCCTCCCTCGCGCTGCGTTTCGACCTGGTCCGCGAGGACGATCTGATCGTTCTCGAGGCCCCCACCGGCAGCGAGATGCCCTTGTGACAGGACAGGAGCGGACCTCGCATGTCGTCCCCGTGCCGCAGGGCTACCGCGTCGGCCGCTGGGAGGTCCGGCGGCCGATCGCGTCCGGTGCGTTCGCCACGGTCTACGCGGCCCGCACCAGCACGCCCGCCGACGGGTTCCCGACCCGGGCGGCGCTGAAGTTCCTGGCGACCGGCACCCGCACCCCGCGCCAGGTGCGCCATCTGCGCGACCTGGCCGAGAGGGAGGTCGAACTCCTCAGCCGCCTGCGGGCGCCCCGCCTGATCCGCATGTTCGAGACGCTCACCGTCGACGACCCGGACCACCCGGAACTCGACGGCGCCACCGTACTCGTACTGGAAGAGGCAGAGGACTGCCTCGACTCCGTCCTGGCCCGCACCCCGCGCCCCACCTCCGGCCCCGCCCTCCTCGCCCAGGTCTGCGCGGGCCTGGACCAGTTGCACCGGGCGGGTTGGGTGCACGGCGACCTCAAACCGGCGAACGTCCTGTTGATGAAGGACGGCACCACCCGCCTCGCCGACTTCAGCACCTCCGCGGAACTCGACGGCACCCACGCCTACTCCCCGGCCTTCGCCACCCGCGACTACACCCCGCCGGAGCTCCTCTGGCCCGAGACCAGCGCCCGCGGAACCCTCATCCGGCCCACCGCCGACGTGTGGGCCTTCGGCGTCCTGGCCCATCTCGTCCTCACCGGCGCACACCCCCTGCCCGGCGCCACCCCCGAGGCCCGCTGCGACGCAGCCGCCCGCTACGCACAGGGCACGCAGGAGCTGCGCCTGTCGCCCGAACTTCCCGAGCCCTGGCGGCACATCATCTCCGACTGCCTCGCCCGCACCCACGAGGAGCGGGCCGCCGCGCACGATGCACAGGCCCTCCTGCTGCGAGTGGAACAGACTGCGGGCGGGGTGGGTCCGGTCCGCCGCCACCGCGGCAGGGACTTCTGGCGCCGGCACCCGGTGCCGGCCGCGGCTCTCGTGGGTACCCTCCTGGCGACAGCGTGCGCGACGGCCGCCGGGTACGCGTACGTGAACCAGGAGGGCGGGGCACCGGTGTACGCGGCGCTGCCCGCGGCCTCGAAGGCCCCGGTCGCCCCCGACGGGGCGGTCACCTACGGCTACCACCGCTGCCCCGAGGACGCCGTCTGCTTCTTCAGCGAACACAACGGCAACGGCGAGATGTGCAGTTGGCACGGCGACGACAGCGACTGGCTGGCGGGCGACGGGAACTGCGCGTGGGCCGGAGGCCAACCGGTCCGGTCCGTCTACAACAACATCGACCCCGCGCGGGGCCTGAATGGCGTGGCCTACTTCCGCGGCCCCGGCTTCAGCCCCGTCGATGCCGACCGCCGCCGCCTCGTCCAGCGCACCGGCTGCACCTCCATCAACAGCATGGGCAACCTCGCCGGCACCTATGCCCCGCGATCCCATCGGCTGATCTCCGACTGCTCTTCCTTCACCGCGGTCGTCGACACCCTCACCCGCTGGTGAGCGGACGGCCACTGGAACACCCGGGGCTCCTCGACCCCTCACCGGGGCAGGGTCGCACCGGCACCTGCCCCGGCACCCTGACGGCCTGTCCGGCCCCACGGACGGGCGGCGGGGGCAGAGGCGTACGGCGGGTCCAGCCGGAGGGGCGGACGACGGCGCAGAGCCCGCTCCAGCGAGGGCGCTCTCGCGCGGGTGACGCTGTTCGCGGGCGTGGACGGCTTGCCGGGTCCGCACGGGGGCGGGGTTGCGGAGTGCGCCTCCGCGCCGCACGCGGCCAACGCTGCGACCCGCACCCTGGAACCTTTCAGGTTCCGCTGCCCCGCCCCTCCCGGGAGAGTGATCAGGCGCCACACGGCGTCACGTGAAACGGGGCGGGGGCGGACCAGCGGTTCACGGCCCCCAGCCATCCCTGACCAGGAGGAGACATCACATGAAGCGCGTACGAGCGCTCCGCAGCAAGGCAGTCGTCATCGCCGGTTCCACCCTGCTCGCCGGCCTCGGCCTCACCGTCGCCGCGACCCCCGCGCACGCCGCCTACGCGGACTGCAAGTCGGGCAACATCTGCTTCTACACAGGCGACAACGGTACCGGGAAGATGTGCCAGTGGACGGGCAACGACGATGACTGGCGCAACGGGGCCATCCAGTGCTCCTGGGCCGCGGACAACAACGTGAGGTCCGTCTACAACAACGGCGTGAGCGGCACCTACACGGCGGTCATCTACTACTCCGGCGCCAACTACCAGACCCGCAAGGGCTGCACCACCTTGGGCAAGAAGGGCAACCTGGCGGGCACCTACAAGCTCCGCTCGCACAAGTGGGCCACCAAGTGCTGAGCCTGACGTAGCGGCTGGGGCCCCTCGGTGCGGAACCGGCGGGGCCCCTGGTCGGCGGCGCTGAAGACCTCGGCGGTCGCACGATCAGGCGTATTGCCCACTATGCCCTGATCATTCCTTTCCGGGTCGGTGTGGCCCCGTCCGTTGTGCGCCGGGCGAGGCGGTCGACCGGGGGGCGTGCCCCAGGTCGTCTCCGGGCTGGTTGAAGGGGGGTGACACCCCTGACCTGGGTGGGAGCGGCCTGAGCGGAGGAGCTGGCCGGAACAGCACGTAGAATCCGTCCACGTGACTGCTGTGTCTGCGAAGCCTCGCATCCCCAATGTCCTGGCCGGCCGCTACGCCTCCACGGAGCTGGCCGTCCTCTGGTCCCCCGAGCAGAAGGTGAAGCTGGAGCGTCAGCTGTGGCTGGCGGTGCTGCGCGCTCAGAAGGACCTCGGGATCGAGGTGCCGGACGAGGCGCTGGCCGATTACGAGCGGGTGCTCGACCAGGTCGACCTGGCGTCGATCGCCGAGCGCGAGAAGATCACCCGGCATGACGTGAAGGCCCGGATCGAGGAGTTCAACGCCCTCGCCGGCCATGAGCAGGTCCACAAGGGCATGACCTCCCGGGACCTGACGGAGAACGTCGAGCAGCTGCAGATCCGGCTCTCGCTGGAGCTGATGCGCGACCGCACCGTGGCAGTGCTGGCCCGGCTCGGCAAGCTCGCGGCGGAGTACCGCGAGCTGGTGATCGCCGGCCGCTCGCACAACGTGGCCGCGCAGGCGACGACGCTCGGCAAGCGCTTCGCGACCGCGGCCGACGAGCTGCTGGTGGCCTACGGCCGGCTGGAGGACCTGCTCACGCGCTATCCGCTGCGGGGGATCAAGGGCCCGGTCGGCACGGCCCAGGACATGCTGGACCTGCTGGGCGGCGACGCGGACAAGCTCGCCGACCTGGAGCGGCGCATCGCCGCCCACCTCGGCTTCGCCGAGGCCTTCACCTCGGTCGGCCAGGTCTACCCCCGGTCGCTCGACTACGACGTGGTGACCGCCCTCGCCCAGCTCGCCGCGGCGCCCTCGTCGGTGGCGAAGACCATCCGGCTGATGGCCGGCCACGAGCTGGTGACCGAGGGCTTCAAGCCCGGCCAGGTCGGCTCGTCCGCGATGCCGCACAAGATGAACACGCGCTCCTGCGAGCGGGTCAACGGCCTGATGGTGATCCTGCGGGGCTACGCCTCGATGACCGGCGAGCTGGCGGGCGACCAGTGGAACGAGGGCGACGTGTCCTGTTCCGTGGTCCGCCGGGTGGCGCTGCCGGACGCGTTCTTCGCGTTCGACGGTCTGCTGGAGACCTTCCTGACGGTGCTGGACGAGTTCGGCGCGTTCCCCGCCGTCGTGGCGCGCGAGCTGGACCGCTACCTCCCGTTCCTGGCCACCACCAAGGTCCTCATGGGGGCCGTACGGGCGGGAGTCGGCCGCGAGCTGGCCCACGAGGCGATCAAGGAGAACGCGGTCGCCTCCGCGCTGGCGATGCGGGAGCAGGGGGCCGAGCGCAACGAGCTGCTCGACAAGCTGGCCGCCGACGAGCGCATCCCGCTGGACCGTGCCCAGTTGGACGCCCTGATGGCCGACAAGCTCTCGTTCACGGGCGCGGCGGGCGACCAGGTGACGGCGGTGGTCTCGCGGATCGAGGAGATCGTCGAGCAGCACCCGAAGGCCGCGGCCTACGCCCCCGGTTCGATCCTCTGACCTGGGCCCCTTCACCGGATGACGCCCGAGGAGCTGAACGCCGCCCGCGACCGCACCGTTCCGGATGTGGCCGCGGGCGGTCTCCGGGTGCTCTTCTGCGGGATCAATCCGAGCCTGTCGACCGCCGCGACGGGCCATCACTTCGCCCACCCCGGCAACCGCTTCTGGCCGGTCCTCCACCGCTCGGGCTTCACACCGCGCAGGCTGCTCCCCTCGGACCAGGCCGAACTGCTGCCGCTCGGCCTCGGCATCACCAATGTGGTGGCCCGTGCGACGGCACGGGCGGACGAGGTGGGCGCCGAGGAGTTCCGCCAGGGCGGGGTCGCCCTCACCGAGCGGGTCGAGCGCCTGGCGCCTGCGTGGCTCGCGGTCGTCGGCATCACCGCGTACCGCACGGCCTTCGGGGAGCCGCGGGCCCGGATCGGCCGCCAGGAACGCACGATCGGCGGGGCGCGGGTGTGGGCCCTGCCCAACCCCAGTGGGCTCAACGCCCATTGGACGATCGAGACGATGGCCGAGGAGTACGCCCGGCTGCGTGAGGCGGCCTCGGAGGCGGCGTAGATCCCTTCCGGCCTCCGCCTCCCGCCCCGGGTCGAAGCGCTCTCCCCGTCAGGGCGGATCGACGACCGTCACCAGCACCGTCAGTTCGCAGCCCGGCCCCCCGTCCTCCAGGACCAGCCCGACCGCGATCCACCGCTCCTCCACCCGCCACAGGCGGAGGAACTCGCATCCCGCCACCGGATCCGCCCAGGGGTCCGCTATCACTTCGCCCGCCGTCATCCGCTCCTGGGCACTCCACAGGCTCATCACCTGCGGCTCGCCCCAGCGGGCGGCGAGGAGGGCGAGCAGTGCGTCGTGCTCCGCCAGGCACTGCGCCCGGTGTTCGGGGGCGGCCGACTCGTCGTCGCCCCACGGTGCGTGGTCGGCGCGCAGAAACGCCGTGTGGTAGCCGGGTCCGCTGACCCCCCACACCGAGGGCGTGCGCTCCGGGGGGAAGCCCCTGGCGCACATCCCGTCGATGAGGCGGAGATGGTGTGCGGTCGTCATGACGTCAGTAAACCGTCCGCCACCGACAGAGGGAGGTGCGGGTGTGCGGTGAACCGGTCGCGTCCCGCTGCCGTGGCCGAGGATGGAGGGGCGGCGGAACCGACGGGGCGGCGACGGAGGTGCTCCGGTTGGCGGCCCGGAAGGCTGTCGGGCGCGGGGATCACGCCGCGCCGACCGTCGATATCGAGACAGCGGGCCCCATGTCGGTTCGCTTCCGGCGGAGTTGGGGATCAGGGCCGTACGCGAGCGGTCGGGGCGGTGGACGCGTCCGGTCCATGGCTCCGGGAGGACGCAGGTTGCGGCTCGATACCGGCTTGCGGTGCTGCTCGCAGGGCCTACGAGCAGCGAGTACGATCCGGCAGACATGCGCAAGAGCTGGGAGGACGCACCGTGAGCCGGCTGACCGGGGGAGATCCGTCGCTGCTGCGGCGGATCAATTCAGCGGTGGTACTGCACGCCCTGCGAGGTGCCGGCTCACCGACGCTGACGGACCTGACCCGGATCACGGGTCTGTCCCGGCCGACGGTGGAAGGCGTGGTCGAGGGGCTGTTCGAGGCCGGTCTGGTGGTCGAGGCCCAGCCCGACGAGAGCGAGGCGCGGCGCCAGGGCCGGCCTGCCCGCCGATTCCGCTTCCGCGCCGAGGCAGGACATCTGCTGGGCGTCGAGATCGGCCCGCACCGGGTCTCGGCCCTTCTGTCGGGGCTGGACGGCCGGGTGACCGGGGCGGGTTCCCGTACGGTGTCGGAGACCGCCGACGCGGACGAGCGGCTCGACCAGGTGAGGGCCGTGATCGCGGATCTCCTGCGCCGCACCGGGGTGGCCCGGAGCAGTCTGCGGGCCGTCGGCGTCGGCAGCCCGGGCATCGTGGAGGCCGACGGGACCGTGCGGCTGGGGACGGCGCTGCCGGGGTGGACGGGGCTCCCTCTCGGGGAGCGGCTACGGCGTTCGTTCCGCTGCCCGGTCCTCGTGGAGAACGACGCCAACGCCGCCGCCGTCGCCGAGCACTGGAAGGGCGCGGCCACCGAGTCCGACGACGTCGTGTTCGTCCTGGCGGGGCTGAGCCCGGGGGCGGGTTCGCTGATCGGCGGGCGGCTCCACCGGGGGTTCGGCGGGGCGGCCGGGGAGATCGGCGCGCTGCACCTGCTGGGCCGGGACGTGACGCCGGAGCATCTGCTGTCGACCACGGGGACCCCGCTGGAGCCACTGGACGAGCAGGCGGTGGCCGTGGTGTTCGCCAAGGCCCGGCAGGGCGACGCGGAGGCGCAGGCGGCCGTCGAGCGGTTCCTCCAGCGGCTGGTGCACGACGTGGCGGCGCTGGCGCTGGCGCTCGACCCGGAGCTGGTGGTGGTCGGGGGCTGGGCCGCCGGTCTGGACGGCGTGCTGGAGCCGCTGCGCCGGGAGCTGGCCCGCTACTGCCTGCGCCCGCCGCAGGTGACGTTGTCCCTGCTCGGTGAGGCCGCCGTCGCGACCGGAGCCCTGCGGCTGGCGCTGGACCACGTTGAGGAGCAGTTGTTCGCCGTGGAGGGCGCGGTGACGACTCGGCGCTGAGGGGCGGACGCCGCAGGGGCCGGGGACGCGGGTCGGCCGGACGCCCTGACGGCGCCCCGGGCGGGAGACACAGACCACCGACGAAGGCACACAGCGGCCGGGGAACGCGCCGAGAGGCGGCCCGGCCGGTTTCCCGGCGGACCGCCATCGGGTGAAGCGCGTGGGCCGGTGGACACCCGGAGTGAGTCGTCTGTCCGGCGTCGACGGGCCCGGTGTCAGGAAGCCCGGCGCTGCTGCCCGTCGTGGCTGATCTCCAGCGCACCGGAGTCCCCGAAGGTGAGCCGGCAGGTGTCCGCCCGGTAGGTGGCGACGGAGACGGCCGCCGTGCCGCCCGAGGCGAAGTAGCGGGTGGTGACCACGAGGACGGGGGCGCCGGGGAGCCGGTCCAGCTCCTTGGCGTCGTCCGCGCGCGCCGATCCCAGCTCCACGGAACGGTCCTGGCCCTCCACGCCCAGCCGGTGCAGCTCGCGCAGCACGGCGCGGGCGCGCACAGCACCGGAGGGCGCGTCGATCGCGGAGAGGTCGGGGACCGAGGAAGCGGGCACGTAGAGCAGTTCGGCCGCCACCGCCTGGCCGTGGGTGTCGCGGATGCGCCGCACCACGTGGACGGGGTCGGTGCCGGTGCCGAGCATGGCGGCGACCGCGCTCGGGGCCGCCTCGCTGACGCAGTCGACCGGCTGCCAGGCCTCGTCGGCCACTCCGCCCCCCCACTCGTGCTGGGAGGTGGAGACGGCCACGCCGACGCGCGGCGGAGCCACCGTCGTACCGACGCCTCGGCGGCGCTGCAGCCGGCCTTCGAGTTCGAGCTGCTCCAGAGCCTGGCGGAGCGTGGCGCGCGCGACTCCGAACCGTGCCGCGAGTTCCCGCTCGTTGGGCAGGATCTCACCTACCGCGAAGTCCGAGTCGAGCGCCTCACTGAGCACGGTCTTGAGGTGCCAGTACTTCGGCTCCGGTACCGATTCGAGCTGCGTGGTCCCCACCACTGTCCTCCGCAATCGCCCAGCGACTTCCACGACGCTATTTATGAAAGGTTCCTGTCTTAAGTGGAGACCCTAGGGCGGCACACCCCCTTGGTCAAGACCAATCCTTATTCCGTAACGGAACGAAACGGGACTTTGGCGCAGAGCGTTCACAAGACGTTCGCGGGGCCGTGAGCCGCGCGCGACATGAAGCTGCACCACCGGGGTGACGGCGGGGCCGCGGGCGGTCGACCGCGGAGCGGGCCCAGCCGGATTCCTCTTGGCCGGAAAGTGCGCACGACTGGAGAACGGCTGGAGAGCGAACAGCACGGACAGGCCAGAGAATTTGTCCGCATTGCGAATGATATAGATGCATTGAATGCCGCCGCCTCGGGCATCGAGCCGGCGAAACCCGTCCGGCTTCCCTCCCCGCGGGGTCGGCGCCCACCGGCCCAACCCCGTCGACGCACCCGACGGCATCCAGGGGAATCGCCCCAGCCCTTGAACTCCAAGCTACCGGGCGGTAATTGTTGTTGACGCGATGTCTACCCACTTCAGGGAGCAGCTCCATGGCCACCACGGTCTCCTTCACCGTCGATACGGCGCACGGCCCCCGTCCGGTCTCGGTGGGGTACGAACGGGCAGGTGCGGGAGAGCCACTGGTGCTGCTCCACGGCATCGGCCACCACCACCAGGCCTGGGAGCCGGTGACGCGGATCCTGGCCGCCGAGCGGGAGGTGATAGCCGTCGACCTGCCCGGCTTCGGCGCCTCCCCGGGCCTGCCGGAAGGAGTCCCGTACAGCCTGGAGACGGTTCCAGCGATCTTCGGGGCCCTCTTCGCGGCGTTGGGCCTGGACCGCCCGCATGTGGCCGGCAACTCCCTCGGAGGCCTGTTCGCCCTGGAGTTGGGGCGCACGGAGCTGGTCCGCTCGGTGACCGCCCTCTCCCCCGCGGGCTTCTGGAACGAGCCGGAGCGCCGTTACGCCTTCAGCACCCTGCGGGCGATGCGCCGGGCCGCGCTGGCCCTGCCGGTGCCGGCGATCGAGCGGCTCTCGCGCAGCGCGGCCGGACGGACGGCGCTGACCAGCACCATCTACGCCCGGCCCGGCCGCCGTTCACCCGAGGCCGTCGTGGCCGAGACCCTGGCCCTGCGGGGCGCGACCGGCTTCCACCAGACGCTGGCGGCCGGCGGCAACGTCCTGTTCACCGACGATGTGAAGGGCGTCCCCGTCACCGTCGCCTGGGGCACCCGCGACCGCATCCTGCTGCGTCGGCAGGGGATCCGCGCCAAGCGCGTGATCCCGGACGCCCGGCTGGTGCGGCTGCCCGGCTGCGGGCACGTCCCCATGAACGACGACCCGGCCCTGGTGGCCCGCGTCATCCTCGACACCAGCCGCTGAGGGGGCGGGCGCGTTCCGGTGGCTCGGGGACGGATGCCCGTGGTCCGGGGCGGGTTTCCGGGGGCTGCGGGTCCTCTGTCGGGCCCCGTTCACCTGGGGTTGGGGCAGTGGCTTCCGCTGGCCACTAGGCATGGACGTGGAGACCGGCACCGGCCCTGCGGAGAACCGCGGGGGTGCACCGGCCCGGGTGTCCGCCTGCCCCTTCCGCCCACCGCCCTGGAGGTTGCCCCGATGCCGCACCGTCCGCGTATCCCCTCGCCCGGCCGCCGTACCGTTCTGCGCGGCTCGCTGCTCGTCCCCGTGGCGGCGGCCCTGCCCGCGGCCCTCGGCGCGGCTCCCGCCCTGGCGCTGGCGGGACGGCCGGAGGCGGCGTGGGGGGTGCAGGTGGGGAGCGTCACCGCCTCCTCGGCGCTGGTGTGGGTGCGTTCCGACCGGCCCGCCCGGATGCTGGTGGAGACCTCCGCGACCGAGTCCTTTCGCCGGACCCGGCGCTGGTACGGGCCGCTGGTCGGCCCGGGGACGGACTTCACCGCCACCACTGCCCTGTACGGCCTTCCGGCGGGCGAGCAGGTGCACTACCGGGTCACCCTGGCCGACCCGTACGACCCCCGCCGTACCGGAAAACCGGTGTACGGAACGTTCCGTACCGCTCCGGACCGGCGGCGCGACGGGGTGCGCTTCCTGTGGTCCGGGGACATCGCGGGGCAGGGCTGGGGCATCAACCCGGACATCGGCGGCTACCGGGTCTACGAGGAGATGCGCCGCCTCGACCCGGACTTCTTCCTGTGCAGCGGTGACACCGTCTACGCGGACGGGCCGCTCCAGCCGAGCGTGACCCTGCCCGACGGCCGGATCTGGCGCAACGTCATGACCGAGGAGAAGGCCAAGGTCGCGGAGACGCTGGACGAGTACCGGGGGAACTTCCGCTACAACCTGCTCGACCGGAACGTGCGCCGCTTCAACGCCCAGGTCCCCTCCGTCGTCCAGTGGGACGACCACGAGGTGCGCAACAACTGGTACCCGGGCCAGATCCTCGACGATCCGCGCTACACCGAGAAGAACATCGACCTCCTCGCCGCCCGCTCCGCGCGCGCCTTCCAGGAGTACTTCCCGGTCTCGGCGCCGCACGGCCCGTTCGGCTCCTCCGGGCGGCCGTCCCGGATGTACCGCACCGTCCACCACGGGCCGCTGCTGGACGTGTTCGTGCTCGACATGCGCTCGCACCGCAACCGGAACTCCCCCAACCGGCAGGCCGACGACACCACCGGCATCCTCGGGGCCGAGCAGCTGCGGTGGCTGAAACGCTCCCTTGCCGCGTCCCGTGCGGTGTGGAAGGTGATCGCGGCCGACATGCCGCTCGGTCTGGTGGTCCCGGACGGGGCGACGGACTTCGAGGCGGTGGCCCAGGGCGATCCGGGTGCCCCACTCGGCCGTGAGCTCCAGATCGCCGAGTTGCTGCGGTTCATCAAGCACCGCAGGATCACCGGCACGCTGTGGCTGACGGCCGACGTGCACTACACCTCGGCGCAGCACTACGCCCCCGAGCGGGCCGCGTTCAAGGACTTCGCGCCGTTCTGGGAGTTCGTCTCCGGTCCGCTGGCCGCAGGGGGGTTTCCGGCCAACGCGCTGGACGGCACGTTCGGGCCCGACCGGGTCTTCGTCCGGGCGCCGGACCGGGCCAATGTGTCGCCGATGGAGTCGCCGCAGTTCTTCGGGGAGGTCGAGATCGACGGCGACAGCGCGGAGCTGACGGTGCGTCTGAGGGCGGAGGGCGGCGGGGTGCTGTTCACCAAGGTGCTGCGGCCGGGGCGCGTCGGCCAGTGAGGGTGTGCGTCCGGCCCGGGCCCGTGGAGAGCCCCGGAGTGCGCCTCTGGCCTGCACGGACGGCTGCGCCAGGGGCCGTTGTCAGTGGCGGGTCCTACCGTTTCCTCCATGACCCGATCCGTTCAGGCCTTGGCCTACGCACGCCCGTCCGCCCTGGAGTCCTCGCAGGTCGGGGTCTCCCTGGGACTGGAGACCGCGGGCGGTCTCACCCCGCGCGGGGCACAGGCGCATCCTCGGTTCTTCGCCGGATTCCTCTCCGCCCCGCGGATAGCCGCCCGTGGACTGCTGGCGGTGGCCGATGTGGCCGCCGCCCGCTACTACCGGCGCACCCTGGCCTCCTCCCTCGACCCGGTGGTGACGGGGAACGGGGACCGGCTCCGCTTCGAGTCGTTCTCCGGCTGCTGCGGGGTGTACGCCCGCCTCGATGTGCTCCAGGAAGGGCTGGAGGGCGAGCGGACGGGCCACGGCACGACCAATGTGGACGTCAACAATCCGCTCCGGGACGCCCTGTCGCGGATCACGGCGGACGACCCGCTGCATCTGCGGGTGGGCCCCGAGGAGCTGGCGGTCACGACGGTGGACGGGCCGCTGGTGGAGAAGAAGGTGCCGCTGCCGGACCGGTGGCTGCGGGGGTTCGCGGAGGCGCAGGTGGCCTCGGCCGGGTTCGGTCTGCGGGCCGAGCTGTCGGCGGCGCGGGCGGTGGCGTTCCTGCGCTCGCTGCCCCGCCGTTCGGGGAACGCGGCGCGGGGCGCCCGGTGGGTGGTGGCCGCCGGCTCCGCCCTGCGGCCGACGACCCGGCCGGTGCCGGGCGCGGTCTGCCTGCCGGGGCCGGAGCGGCTGGTGGCCCTGGAGCGGGTGCTGCGCCATGCGACGGCCCTGCGGGTGTACGGGCCTCCGGTCGTCGACGGGGCCCCGGTGGCGAGCGCCTGGGAGGTGGTGCTGCCGGGGATGCGGCTCACGCTGACGCTGTCGCCGGACGCGGCGCGCGGGTTCTCGGGTGAGGGCGGTGTCCTGGAGGCGCTGGCCACGGACGAGGCGGCGGCCGACGCCGAGCTGGTCTCCGTGCTCCTCGCGTGGGAGCCCACGATCGAACCGGCCTCGCTGGCCGGGCAGTCGGGCCTGAGCGTCGAGCGGGTACGGGCCGCGCTCGCCCGGCTCGGTACGGCGGGCCGGGTCGGCTACGACCTGGCGGACGCGGCGTACTTCCACCGTGAGCTGCCCTACGACGCGGACCGGGCCGAGCGGCACAACCCGCGGCTGGTGGCGGCCCGTGCGCTGGCCGGTGCGGGGGCGGTCTCGCTGGACGGCCCGGTGGCGTCCGTGGCCTCGGGCAACCGGCGGTACCAGGTGCGCGAGAGCGACGGAAGACTCACCTGTACCTGTCAGTGGTGGGCGGACTACCGGGGGAAGCGGGGCCCCTGCAAGCACGCCCTGGCCGTGACGATGGTCCGGCGCGGGGCGACGGTCGCCGGGGGTGTGCGATGAACGACCTGCTGACCGCTGTCCGCGCGGGAGCGCACCGCGAGGTCCCCGCCCTGGTGCTCGGGCTGGACCGGGCCGGGCGCAAGGCGGCGCTGGCCGAGCTGAAGGAGCTGCGCAAGGAGGTCCGGGGCTGGGATTGGCAGCGCCAGGACAGGATCCGCAAGGCGCTCCATGTGGCCGGGGCCGGGTGCCAGAGGGGGGCGGCGGGCTGCGCGGCCTGGATCGGCGGCCGGGATCTGCGCAGCTGGTCCCGGTCTCCGTACCCGCTGATCCTCGCGGCGCTGGGGGACCGTGATCCGGCCTGGCTCGGTGACCTCGCCCGGCGGCTGGCGGCGAAGTCGCTGAACTCCGAGGCGGAGTTCACGTTCATCAGCGAGCTGGCCCGGATGGCCGGCAGCCCGATCCCGGTGACGGACAGTCTCGTCGAGGGCTGGGTGGAGCGGATCAGCACGGCGCGGTGGCGCGGCAGATCCGGCCGGGCACCGCTCATCGGCATCCTCCGCTCCGACCCGCATGTCGCGGTGCTCGCGCCCCGGCTGTTCGAGATGGCGGAGCTTCCGGCGCAGGTCGGCTGGTACGAGACGGCGGACTCGACGGACCACTGGCCGGGCGCGCTCCGCACCCTGGCCGAGGAGGGGGTGCTCGACCGGTCGCAGCTCGCCGAGCGGTGCGTGACCCGCCTGGTACGCGGGGGCAAGACGGGTGACCAGCGGTTCTTCCTCGCGGTGCTCCAGCAGTCGGGCATCACCCAGGACGAGGAGCGGGAGCACCTCCGCGACTGGCTGGGGATGGCGGCGGACGGCACCTCGGTGGTCGCCGCCCATGCCCAGGACGTGCTGACGCGGCTGGACGCCCGGGGCGAGCTGTCCACCCGGGACCTGGCGGAGGCCTCGGGTGCGGTGCTCTTCCGCCGGGAGAAGAAGCTGGTGCGCGGCCAGTTGATCCTGCTGGGCAGGGTGCTGAGCCGGGACGCGTCCACGGCGGGTGAGCTGCTGCCGGTGGTCGCGGAGGCCTTCGGGAACGAGGACGTCGCGCTTCAGGAACGGGCCCTCAAGCTGATCGCACGCCATCTTCCGGCCGGCGACGCCGCGCTGCGGGAGGAGCTGCGCTTCGCGGCCCGGCAGTTGGGGCCGGTCCACCGGGAGGCGGTCACCGCGCTGTTCGGGGCGGTGGGCGAGGAGGACGCGGCGGAGGGGCCGTACGAGGAGCTGCTGCCGCCCGTGCCGGAGCCGGTCCGGCTCGATCCGGCGCCGGGGAGCGTGGCGGAGCTGGTCGAGGAGGTGGCGGCCCAGCTGAAGTCGCGCTCCTGGCAGGGGTCCACGCCGGGGGCCCTGGCCGCCACGTCCGGGATCTCCGCCTTCGAGCGCACCCTGGACGGCCTCGTCCGGCTGGCCCGCACCGACCGGGCCGGGCTGACGGAGGCGTTGCGCGAAGCCCTGGCCGGGACGAGGTACGCCGAGCACGGCATCGACCACCGGCCGGAACCGGCGTACATGACGACGGACCACGCACTCGCCCTGGTGGTGGGCTCGCTCCTGGGCCGGGTGTCGTACCAGGCCGTGATCGAGGGGACGGGCCGCTGGACCGGCACCGGCACGTGTGCCCACGCGGCGCTGAACGGGGTGCTGCTCGCCCGCGCCTGGGAGGCGGCCGGCGACGTGGCGACCGACCGGGTCCCCTTCCTGCTCGCCACCCCCACCTGGCACACCGGATCGCTGGACCCGGCGGAGCTGGTCGAGCGGCTGCGGACGTATCGGCGGCTCGGGATCGCCCCGGGGCCCGCCGACTTCTCCCAGGCCCTGCTGCGGGTGCGCCGGAGCGGCGCGGAGGAGGCCGCCGAGGCCGCCTCGACGCTCGGCACACCGGAGGGCGACCGGCTGGCCGCGTGGATACGGGCCGATGAGCCGCTGGCTCCCGTCCTGCGCCACGGGCTGACCAGCGACCGCCCCTCGGCGGGCAACTGGTGGCAGCGGTCGGCGTCCGGTGTGCGGCACGTGCTGCTCGCCACCGGGGAACGGCCGCTGGTCCAGAGGGAGTTCCCGCGCTCCTTCCACTGGCTGGGCCGCCCTCACGTGTCCCACTCCCGGAACTGCTACCACTGGGGTGCGGACCAGTGCCCGCACTGGACCGCCACGCTGCCCGAGGACGGGGAGACCCTGGCGGCCTGGCTGATGCCCGATCTGCTGCACACCGCCGACGAGGGACCCAAGGGTGGGGCCTGGTGCCTGCCGCGGCTGGTGGAGGCGGGCGGCGAGGCCGGTGCCGCCCTGCACCTCGCCGTGGCGTACGGGCTGGGCGCACGCCACCCCGAGGACCGGACAGCCGCCGTGGACGCGCTCCTCGTGCTGGCGGCCCAGGGGCGGCTGGACACCGTACTCCTCGGCCGGGAGCTGGGGGTCCTCGTGGACCACGATCTGGTCAAGGTCAACCGGCTGGCCGACTCCGCCCGGACGGCCGCCGCCACCGGGGCGTACCGGACCGTGCTCGGCGTGCTGGCCCGGGTGCTGCCCACC
The DNA here is from genome assembly GCF_056436485.1 of Streptomyces sp. NPDC043746. Classification (NCBI taxonomy): domain Bacteria; kingdom Bacillati; phylum Actinomycetota; class Actinomycetes; order Kitasatosporales; family Streptomycetaceae; genus Streptomyces; species Streptomyces sp. NPDC043746. The sequence continues at coordinate 220,337 of NZ_JBWKCM010000009.1, forward strand.
CTGCTGGCGTACCAGAAGGTGCCCCGCGGCATCGGTGACCTGCTGGCCGTGGCGGCGGAGTGCGCCGAGCGCTGCGGTACGGAGGGGATCGAGCCGATCGCCGGGCTGGCCGCGACAGCCGGGCGCAAGGGGTCCTCGCAGACCGTCCGGCAGGCCGTCCGCCTGGCGAAGACCTTCAAGGAGTGATGACCTTCAAGAGGCGATGACCTCAAGGAGTGCAGAATACGGCCGAAAACCGACGATAGGCGATCAGATCCACACTTAACCCATCAGTCACAAGGTGTTCGTGATCAGGCAACACCAGGCGTTCACAGTAAGGATATGACTGATGTGACGGATGCGATGACCACCCTGTTCGGGCACCGGCCCGACGGAAGCCACCTGCTCCTGGCCGCCCTGATCCTGGCGTCGACCGTGGCCCTGGTGGCCATGGCCGCGTTCCACACCTGGAGGGCCAGGCGCCACAGCAACGATCCCCCGCCCAAGGATCCGGGCAGCTCCGATCCGACGCCGGACGGGGCCACCGGTTCGGCGGACGGCGCCGAGGCCGGGGGCGGGACCGGCCGCGGGGAGACCGTGCTGTGGCGGATGCGGACGACCGTGCGGGACGCCCCGGGCAGTCTGGCCGCGCTGTGCCTGGTGATCGCCCGGTTGCGTATCGACATCCTGACGCTCCAGACCCACCCGCTGGCACAGGGAACGGTCGACGAGTTCCTGTTGCGGGCGCCCGCCTCGCTCCCGTCGCAGGAGCTGACCCGGCAGATCGAGGCGGCGGGCGGCACGGCCACCTGGATCGAGCGGGCCGACACCCACGATCTGGTCGACACCCCGACCCGGGTGCTCTCCCTGGCCACCCGCACGGCGCTCGACGCGGCGGAACTGCCACTGGCCCTACGCCAGTTGCTCGGTCGCTGCACCATCCACTCGCTGCCCGCCGTCTCCGTCACCGGCCGCCCGACCGGGCAGAGCGCCCCGGTCGAAGGGGTGCTGGAGGAGACCGTGATGCGGCTGCGCGACCCGTCCGGCGGGGTCATCTCCGTCGAGCGCCCCTATCTGCCGTTCACCCCGACCGAGTTCGCCCGGGCCCGCGCCCTGGTGGAGCTCGATGCCCGGCTCGGGCCGCGGGTGCCCCGGAGCGCCGACATCCTCACACTCCCCGAGGGCAACGAGATCACCGTGCGCCGCGCGGACCGCAGCGACCTCGCCGCGGCCCGCGCCATGCACGACCGGTGCTCCCCGGACACCCTGGGGCTGCGCTACCACGGCCCGGTGGGCGACGCCGACCGCTATCTCAACCACCTGCTGAGCCCGCGGTTCGGCCGCACCCTGGCGGTCCAGACCGCCTCCGGCAAGCTGGTGGCGCTGGGCCACCTGCTCTGGGACGGCGACGAGACCGAGGTGGCCCTCCTCGTCGAGGACGACTGGCAGCGCCGGGGCATCGGATCGGAGCTGCTCGCCCGGCTGGTGCAGCTCGCGAGGGAGGCGGGCTGCGACAGCGTGTACGCCGTCACCCAGTCCCGCAACACCGGCATGGTCGCCGCGATGCGCGCCCTGGGGCTGCCCCTCGACTACCAGATCGAGGAGGGCACCCTCGTGATCACCGCACGGCTGAGCACCAGTGCGGCACAACCGGCGGGCGCTACGACCGAACAGGCTGCCCGACCGGTGGACGAGCGGACTGTCCGGCCGTCCGGGCCTGCGGAAGGGGCCCGTCGCTGAGCGCCTGACACAGGTCGGCCCACAGGTCCTCGACGTCCTCGAGCCCCACCGACATCCGCAGCAGCCGGTCACCGACCCCGGCCGCCTGCCGGTCGCCCTCGTCCACGATGCGGTGGCTGATGGAGGCCGGGTGCTGGATCAGGGAGTCCACACTGCCCAGGCTGACGGCGGGCGTGATGAGCCGGACGCCCGCGATCACGGCGTGCGGGTCCCCGTACACCTCGAAGGAGACCATCGCCCCGCCGATCTCCGGGTAGTGCACCCTGGCGATCCGCGGGTCGGCGGTCAGCCGACGGGAGAGTTCGGCGGCGCTGGCGGACGCGGCCCGGACGCGTACCGGAAGGGTGGACAGCCCCCGCAGCAGCAGATATCCGGCCAGCGGGTGCAGCACTCCGCCGGTGGCGAACCGCACCTGGCGCAGCGTGGCGGCGAACTCCTCGTCGCAGGCGACGACCCCGCCCATCACATCGCCGTGGCCGCCCAGGTACTTGGTGGCGCTGTGCAGGACGATCCGGGCGCCGTGTTCGACGGGCCGCTGGAGTACGGGGGTGGCGAAGGTGTTGTCGACGAGCAGCGGCACGGAGCCGCAGGAGTGGGCGACGGCCCGGATGTCGATCTCGGCGAGGGTGGGGTTGGCCGGGGTCTCGACCATGACCAGGCCGGTGTCCGGGCGGATCGCCTCCGCGATGCCCGCCGGGTCGGTCCAGGTCACCTCGGTGCCGAGCAGTCCGGCACCCAGCAGGTGGTCGCTGCACCCGTAGAGGGGCCGGACCGCGACGACATGGCGCAGCCCCACGCTCGCGCGGGCCAGCAGGACGGCGGTGAGGGCCGCCATGCCGCTGGCGAACGCGACGGCGCTGTCGGTCCCCTCCAACCGGGCGAGCGCGGTTTCGAAGCGGCCGGTGGTCGGGTTGTCCAGCCGCGCGTAGACGGGCGGGCCGTCCGGGCGGGCGCCCGTGGTGGCGAAGGCGTCGATGCGCTCGGCCTCGGCCCGCGAGTCGTAGGAGGGGTAGGTGGTGGACAGGTCGAGCGGAGGGGCGTGCAGGCCGAGGGAGGCGAGGTCGTCGCGTCCGGCGTGCACGGCTTCGGTGGCCAGCGCCCTGGTCGGGGTGGGGGCAGGGGGCGTCATCGAGACTTCGTTGTCCATGACAACAGCCTGAACAGTTACCGGCTCGTAGGGGAGAAAGGCCGTGCTACGTTCGCCATATGGCTGATTCTGTCGCTCTGGATCCGGTGGATCTGCATATTCTGCGACTGCTACAGAACGACGCACGGACCACCTACCGGGAGCTGGCGGCCGAGGTCGGGGTGGCCGCCTCGACCTGTCTGGACCGGGTGACCCGGCTGCGCCGCTCCGGGGTCATCCTCGGTGATCAGCTGCGGCTGGACCCGGCGAAGCTCGGCCGGGGCCTGCAGGCGCTGCTCCTGGTGCAGGTCCGGCCGCACCGCCGGGAGCTGATCGGCCCGTTCGTCGAGCGGGTCCGGGCGCTGCCGGAGTCACGGGCGCTCTTCCACCTGACCGGGCCGGACGACTACCTGGTGCAGGTGGCGGTGGCTGACACGGCGGATCTGCAGCGGCTGGTGCTGGACGAGTTCACCTCGCACCGGGAGGTGGCCCGGGTGGAGACCCGGCTGATCTTCCAGCAGTGGGAGTGCGGCCCCCTGCTGCCACCGGGGGGCTCGGCCCGCCCGTGACCGGGCCCCGGGCCCGGATGGTGATCGTCCGGTGAGTGGGGTCCGTGATCGTCTTTCGGACGTGGCCCCCGTATCGGTGGTGACGGGGAGGGGCCCGCCGTTGGAGGATGTCCGCATGTCAGAGACTTCGAGCAGTGCGCTGCCCCGTCAGATCGCCGACGCCTACGTCGACGCCCTCATCGAACTCGACCCCATCACCGGCACCTATCTGGGGGTCCCGGAGAGCTCGCGCCGCCTGCCCGATCTCTCACCGGCGGGCCAGAGCGCGTCCGCCGATCTCATCCGCGCCACGCTGCTGAAGCTGGACGACGCGGAGCGGCTGCCGGGCGCCGACAGCGACGAGGAGCGCCGCTGCGCGCGGCTCCTGCGGGAGCGGCTGACGGCGGAACTCGCGGTGCACGAGGCGGAGGAGGGCCTGCGGGCCGTCTCCAACCTGCACTCGCCCGCCCACAGCCTCGTCCAGGTCTTCACGCTCACGCCCACCGCGACGGAGGAGGACTGGGCCGCGGTCCTGGAACGGCTGGGCGCCGTCCCGGCCGCCGTCGAGGGGTACCGTGCCTCGCTCGGCCTCGGCCTGGAGCGCAAGCTGTACGCCGGACCCCGCGCGACCGCCACCTTCGTCGGGCAGCTCACGGAGTGGAGCGGCGGGGGCGAGAGCGCGGCGTTCTTCGCGGACCTCGTCGCACCTGCCCCGGAGGCGCTGCGTCCGCGGCTGACCGAGGCGGCCCGGCTCGCGACCCAGTCCCTCGCCGCCCTGCGCGACTGGGTCCGTGACGTCTACGCCCCGGCGATCGAGGGCGCCCCCGACACCGTGGGCCGCGAGCGCTACGCCCGCTGGTCGCGCTACTACAACGGTACGGATCTCGATCTCGACGAGGCCTACGCGTACGGGTGGTCGGAGTACCACCGCCTGCTGGCCGAGATGCGGACCGAGGCCGCGAAGATCCTTCCCGGCGCGAGCCCCTGGGAGGCGCTCGCCCACCTCGATGTGCACGGCAAGCACATCGAAGGGGTGGACGAGGTACGCGAGTGGCTCCAGGGCCTGATGGACGAGGCGATCGAGAAGCTGGACGGCACCCACTTCGACCTGGCCGAGCGGGTCCGGAAGGTGGAGTCCCACATCGCCCCGCCGGGCGGCGCGGCGGCCCCGTACTACACGGGCCCCTCCGAGGACTTCTCGCGCCCCGGCCGCACCTGGCTGCCCACCATGGGCGAGACCCGTTTCCCCGTGTACGACCTGGTCTCGACCTGGTACCACGAGGGCGTGCCCGGCCATCACCTCCAGATCGCGCAGTGGACGCACGTCGCGGACAGCCTCTCGCGCTACCAGGCGTCGGTCGGCATGGTCAGCGCCAACGCGGAAGGCTGGGCACTCTACGCGGAGCGGCTCATGGACGAGCTGGGCTTCCTCTCCGACGCGGAGCGGCGCCTGGGCTATCTGGACGCGCAGATGATGCGGGCCTGCCGGGTCATCGTGGACATCGGCATGCACCTGGAGCTGGAGATCCCGGCGGACTCGCCGTTCCACCCGGGCGAGCGCTGGACGCCCGCCCTGGCGCAGGAGTTCTTCGGCAACCACAGCGGGCGGCCGGCGGACTTCGTGGAGAGCGAGCTGACCCGCTACCTCTCGATGCCGGGCCAGGCCATCGGCTACAAGCTGGGCGAACGCGCCTGGCTGCTGGGCCGGGAGAACGCACGGGCCGCGCACGGCGACGCGTTCGACCTCAAGTCCTGGCACATGGCGGCGCTTTCGCAGGGTTCGCTGGGCCTGGACGACCTGGTGGACGAGCTGTCCCGGCTCTGACCCGGCCCGGCGCCCCGGCCGGCCCGCTTCCTCCGAGCGGATGCCCACAGGGGCACCGGGCCCGGAGAGAGGAGCCGCGGCAACCACGGTCGGCGGTGCCGACCGGCGCGGTGGGAGGGTAGAGGGCGCGCTGCTCGTCGCCACGGGCGTCGTCCGCCCCTCCTCCGCGCGCCCTGCCGGGGAAGTAATATACGCGGTTTGAACTCTTCCCTATCGAGGCGGATGAATGAGACAGGCGATAAGCCGCTTTACCGTGCTGCTTTCCGTGCTGTTCACGGTGATGGCGATGTCCACCGTGCAGTCGCACGCGGCGGAGGCACGCCCGGTGCCCGTCACCGCGAGCGACAAGTACGCCCTCAGGGCCGTGAGCAACGGCCTCTACGTATCGACGGAGGTCAACACCGGCGGCGCCCGGCAGGCCATGCTCCGGGCCCGCGCGGCCGCCCCGACCCACCGGGATCTGGGCTCCTGGGAGAAGTTCACGCTGCACACCGGTGACAAGGGGTGGACCACCACCCTCCGTTCGGAGGCGAACGGGAACTACGTCACGACCGAGCGGAACTACACCGGCAGCCACGAGAATCTACTCCGGGCCCGCGGCACTAGCGTCGGCGAGTGGGAGAAGCTTCAGCTCGAGAAGCAGCCGGACAACACGTACGCCATCAAGGCCTGGACGAACAACGGCTACAAGTACGTGACCGCCGAGGTGCAGGACGCCGGAAGCGACAACGGTCTGCTGCGGGCACGGGCGGACGCGGTGGGGTCCTGGCAGAAGTTCGAGCTCGTCTTCCTCGGTGAGGAGAACGCGAGCGACGAGGGCGGGCGCCCCGCTCCCGCGTCTCCCGCCCCGGCGGCGGACTTCCGTGTGATGTCGTGGAACGTCTGCGCCAACAACAACAGCGGGTGCCGCAATCACCTGGTGGGAGGCCCCTCCCTGGGCGCCCAGGTCACCGCCCGGATGGGCAATCAGGCGTCGGAGTACCGTGCCGTGTTCCTCCAGGAACTCTGCGAGTCGCACGCCAAGGAGATCGAGAAGGCCTTGGAGGTCACCACGGGCACCGGATGGGACGTGCGCTTCGCCCCCATCAAATACACCGTCGACGGGTCCTCCGTGAAGGCCGCCAAGTCGTGTGACAGGGCCGGATCGGCCGCATCCGGCTGGCAGGACCGGGGCGCCTACGGCGTCGCCCTGGCCCTGCCCGACTCCAACGTCTGGTACACCTCGTACGATCTGCCCTCGCCGCAGAACCGGACCATCGGCAGCACCTGGGTGCGCATGGAGCAGCGGACCGCCCTGTGTGCCGTTCTCCCGGCCCAGGCCCTGCAGTTCTGCACGTCCCACTTCAGCGCCGGCATCACCAACGACGACCCTGACGGAACGAAGCGCAAGGAGCAGGCCGCGAAGCTCCAGGAGATCGTCCGCTCGTACACCCCGGCCGGATACCGGACCGTGTACGGCGGCGACTTCAACGCCACCCCCCCGGACTCCGCCTCGGAGGAGGACAAACCCAAGGACGTCCTGACGGCCGCCTATCTGGCGGACACGGAGTGCGACGAGGGGCGGTGGAGCGCACGGCCACATGACGGCCGGGCAACGAAGCCGCTGAGCAACCGCAGCATCAAGATCGACTACCTGTTCGCGCCGTCCTCCGCGACCGTCGAGTCGTGCGACGTGCCGACCGACACGGGGCCGTCGGACCACTATCCGATCAAGGGGCGCTTCCGCTTCTGAGCCGACCCGGAGCCTGGCCCTCAGCCGGACCGCCATGACATTGGCGGTCCGGCCTGCCCGGCACGGCACAGCGCCGTGCCGGGCTCACAGCCGGTGGTGGACCGTCGAGCCGTGCCGCTCCTTGACCACTTCGAGCCGGGCGGGGATGCGGCGGCGGAGATCCGCCACGTGGCTGACGATCCCGACGCTGCGGTCCCGCTCCCGCAGCGAGTCCAGCACGTCGAGCACCTCGTCCAGGGTCTGGTCGTCCAGGCTGCCGAAGCCCTCGTCGATGAAGAGGGTGTCCAGGCGCACGCCGCCCGCCTCCTCGGTGACGACATCCGCGAGCCCGAGCGCCAGGGCCAGCGAGGCGAAGAACGTCTCGCCGCCGGAGAGCGTGGCCGTGTCCCGTTCGCTGCCGGTCCAGGCGTCCACGACATGGAGTCCGAGCCCGGCCCGGCGGCCGCCCGTGCGGGCGTCGGAGTGGACGAGGGTGTAGCGGCCCGCGGACATCCGCTGCAACCGGGCGGTGGCCGCGGCCGCCACCTGCTCCAGGCGGGCGGCGAGGACGTACGCCTCCAGGCGCATCTTGCGCTCGTTGTCGGCCGAGGTCCCGGCGGTCAGTCCGGCGAGCCGGGCGACCCGCTCGTACTCCTCGCGCACCGGTCCCAGCCGCCGTACCTCTTCCGCGACTCGCCTGGAGAGCCGGTCGAGTTCGGCGCAGCGCTCGCGGGCGGTCGCGTGGGCCGACGCGGCCTCGCGCAGCAGCCACTCCGCCGTGTCGTGGGCGCTCGACGCCTCCGCGGGCCGGGCGGGCGGGCGTTCGGCGGCCTCGCGCGCGTCCTGCTCGGCACGGCGGTCCGCGACGGCCGCCGCCTCCGCCTGCCAGGCGTCGATGCGGTGCTGGAGGTCGCGCTGGGCGGCCGCGTCGAGGAGCGTGGCGGCAGCGGCCTGCGGGGTGTCGAACCCGGCCCTGAACGCCGCGTCGGAGAGCCGGTCGTCGGCCTCCTTCCGGCGCAGGGCCGCGTCCTGTTCGGCGCGTACGGCCTCGGCGGCGCCCGCGAGGAGCGCCACCCGGCGGGTGAGCCGTTCGGCGTGCGCGGCGACGGACGCCGACTCGCCCCGGGCGGCGGCGATCTGCTCCGCCAGCCGGGCCTGATCACTGTCGAGCGCCTCACGCGCGGCGGTACGGGCGGCGATCCGCTCGCCGGCCTCCTGGCGCTGCTCCAGCCGCCCGGCGTGCTCGCGCTCGGCGGCGGTGAGGGCCTCCCGTGCGGGGTTCGTCGCGGCGGCGAGGCGGTGGGCCTCGGCGTGTTCGTCGGTCAACCGGTGGACGAGGGTGCGGAGTTCGGTCACGGTGGGCGCCTCTGCCTCGGAGGCGGGCTCGTCGCCCAGCGCCTCCGTCTCCGCCGCCGCGTACCGTTCGCGTACGAGACCGAGCTGCTGTTCCGTCCGGGCGCGGGTCTCCTCGGCGGACCGCTGGGCGGCGAGGGCCTGCTCCTCCGTGGCCCGGTCCACATGGCCGTCGCCGGGGCTGGCGGGGGCCGGGTGTTCGGCCGAGCCGCAGACCGTGCAGGGCTCACCGGCGACCAGACCGGCGGCCAGCTCGGCGGCGATGCCCCGTAGTCGGCGCTCCTTCAGTTCGAGCCAGAACTCACGCGCGGCCAGGGCCTGTTCGTGTGCGGCGGTGAGCTGCCGCTCGGCCTGCCGCACGTCGGAGGCGAGGGCGTCACGGCGGCGAGCGGCGTCCAGTCGGCGGCGGGCCGGGGCGAGGAGTCCGGCGAGCTGTTCGGCGCGGGTGGCGGCCTCCTGGGCCTCGTCGATGCGCGCCTTCAGGGCCGTACGGGTGGTGTCCCAGTCGGCCAGCCACGCGTCCGCGTCCCGGATCAGCTCCTCGTCGGCCCGCGCCTCCCGGTCGAGCAGGTCGCGCTCCTCGTCGATCCGCGCACTGCGCTCCTCGGCCGCGCGGGCCGCTTCGAGCGCGTACAGCTCCTGCTGGAACCGCCGCTCCAGCTCGGCCAGTTGGTCGACGCCCGCGTCGGTGAGCTCCGGGGGCAGCAGCGCCCGGGCCCGGTCGAGGCGCTCGCTCGCGGCCCGGTAGGCCCGCTCGGCCTCCTCGCGCAGCTCCAGCGCCGGGGCCACCCGGTCCGCCCTGCGGGCGCGCTCCAACCGCTCCTGGCAGGCGTCGTGTTCGGGGCGCCGCGCCTCCAACTCCTCGGCGCGCCGCCGGGTCTCGGCGTACCGCTGCTGGAGGCGGGCCAGTTCACGTTCGGCCTCCAGGGCGCGGGCGGCGGCGAGTCGGCGGCCCTCGGCGGCCGCGACCACCGCACCGGCGATGTCGAGCCGTTCCCGGGCGGCGCTGCGGGCGAGGGCGGCCCACTCCAGGACCGCTTCGGCCAGGCCCGGTTCGCCCGCCCGGACGGTGGGCTGCGGGGCCTCGGCGGCCGCCGGGCCGCCCGCCTGGGCGATGCGCTGGGCGAGAGCGAGGATCTCCTCGTCGCCCGCCTTCACCCGAGCCTCGGCCCCCCGGCGCAGCTCCGCGAGGCGTTCCTCCACGGCGGCGAACCGGCGGGTGTCGAAGAGCCGGCCGAGCAGCTTGCCGCGCGCCTCGGCGTCGGCGCGCAGGAAGCGGGCGAAGTCGCCCTGGGGCAACAGCACGACCTGGCAGAACTGGTCCCGGCTCATCCCGATGAGCTGGGCCAGCTCCTCACCGATCTCCTGGTGGGACTTGCTGAGCGCCTTCCAGCCGCCCTCGGGGTCGCGCTCGCGCAGCCGGCTCTGGGCCTTCTCCTGGGTGAAGCCGTCGCCGCGCCTCTTGGGCCGGGGCTGGGCGGGGCTGCGGGTGACTTCGAGGCGCCGGCCACCGACCGTCAGCTCCAGCTGCACCTCGGTGGGCAGGCCGGCGGGGGCGTGGTCGCTGCGCAGGGTGGCGCCGGGGCTCTGGCGGGCGCCGGGGACGGCTCCGTACAGCGCGTAGCAGACGGCGTCCAGGACGGAGGTCTTCCCTGCGCCGGTCGGGCCGTGGAGCAGGAAGAGCCCGGCGGAGGAGAGGGCGTCGAAGTCGACTTCCTGGGTGGCGCCGAAGGGGCCGAAGGCGGTGAGGGTGAGGCGGTGCAGTCTCATCGGGACACCTCGCGGACGCTCTCGTCCACCCGTACGTCGTCGAACGCGGCGCGCAGCACGGTGCGTTCGGGGTCGCTGGGGCCGCTGCCGCCGCGCACGTGGGCCACGAAGTCCTCCGCGATCTGGTGGTCGTCGCGGCCCCGGAGGCGCTGGGCGTAGGAGGCGAGGGGGTCCTCGGGGGGCCGCTCGGGGTCGAAGACCAGGTTGAGGGTGTGCGGGAAGCGGGCGGCGAGGCGGGCCATGGGGTCGGCGGGGCGGACCGGGTCGGTGAGGGTGGCCTCGACCCAGGCGTGCTCGTGGCGGTCCAGGGCCGGGTCTTCCAGGAGGGCGTCGAGACGGCCGCGGAGCCGGGCGAGGGGGCGGTCGACCGGGCAGTCGACGCGCTCGTCGGCGGTGATGGCGCCGCTGCCGTCCAGCTCGATCAGCCACATGGTCTTGCGGTGGTCGGCCTCGGAGAAGGAGTACGCGAGCGGGGAGCCGGAGTAGCGGACGCGTTCGGTGACCCGCTGGGAGCCGTGGAGGTGGCCGAGGGCGACGTAGTCGACGCCGTCGAAGACCCCGGCCGGGACGGCGGCGACCCCGCCGACGGTGATGTCGCGTTCGCTGTCGCTGGGTTCGCCGCCCGCCACGAAGGCGTGGGCGAGGACGACGGAGCGGGTGGTGGCGGGGCGGGCGGCGAGGTCGGCGCGGACCCTGTCCATGGCGGCGGTGAGGACGGCCTCGTGCCCGGCCCTGGCGGCACGGAGGGTGTCCTTGACCAGGGCCGGTTCCAGGTAGGGGAGGCCGTAGAGCGCGACGTCGCCGTGGTCGTCGGTGAGGACGACGGGGGTGGCGCAGCCCTCGGGGTCGGTACGGAGGTGGATGCCGGAACGTTCGAAGAGGCCCGCGCCGACACCGAGCCGACGGGCCGAGTCGTGGTTCCCGGAGATCATGACGGTCGGGACACCGGCGGCGGCGAGCCGGTGCAGCGCCCGGTCGAAGAGTTCGACGGCGGCGAGTGGCGGGACGGCCCGGTCGTAGACGTCGCCCGAGACGAGGACGGCGTCCACCTCGCGGGCCTCGGCGGTGGCCACCAGATGGTCCAGGAAGGCGGCCTGGGCGTCCAGCAGGGGGACGCGGTGGAAGGACCGGCCCAGGTGCCAGTCGGAGGTGTGCAGCAGCCTCACGTGATCGCTCCGGTGGTGCGGGGCGTGCGCCGCGTCTGCCGGGGCGCTCTGCGCCGTGTGTACGCGGCTCCGCGCCCTGTGCGCTGCATGTGTACGTCGTCCTCCACCCCGTGGGCCGCGCCGGGCGGCCCGTGATCCCGCGACCGGCTCGGACCACGCTAACGCCGCCGGGCCGCCGATCCCGCATCGATCGGGAATTCGCCGCCCGTGGGATTCCCCTCACCGCGCGGCGGGGCCGCTCACACGTCCCCGTAGGCCTCGCCGCCCAGCTCCAGGGTGGCGGTCCCGGCGGTGGCGTCGGCCAGCCAGGCGGTGAAGGCGGGGACGTCGGCGTCCGGCAGCCCGATCCCGATGGTCACGGCCTCCGCGTAAGCCACCTCGCGCACGTCCCGGCCGGTGGCCCGCAGGTCGTTCTCCAGCCTGCCCGCCCGCTGGTGGTCGACGCGGACGGTGGCCAGCCGGAAGCGCTGCCGGGTGGTGGTGCCCAGCGCGTCGAGGGCTTCGCCGACCACTCCCCCGTACGCCCGGATCAGTCCGCCCGCCCCGAGCTTGACCCCGCCGTAGTAGCGGGTGACCACCGCCGCGACGTACCGCACCTCCCGGCGCATCAGCATCTGGAGCATCGGGACACCCGCCGTGCCACCCGGTTCGCCGTCGTCGCTGGCCTTCTGTACGGCGGCGTCGGCGCCGACCACGTACGCGAAGCAGTTGTGGGTGGCGGTGGGGTGCTCCTTGCGGACGCGTGCGACGAAGTCCTGCGCCTCCTGTTCGGTGGCGGCGGGGGCGAGCGAGCAGAGGAAGCGCGATCGGTTGATCTCGCTCTCGTGCACACCCGCGCGGGCGACGGTCCGGTACTGCTCCTGCATCCGTCCACCCTATGCGCCGCGCCGGCCGTGGGTTCCCACGGGAATGACGGGGCCACGACCGGCGGTTGTCCCGGCATGGACAACGAGGCAGAGACGATCCGGCGGATTCTCCAGGACACCGGCGACACCTGGGCGGTGGTGGGCCTCTCCACCAACCGCTCCCGCGCCGCCTACGGGGTGGCGGAGGTCCTCCAGCGCTTCGGCAAGCGGATCGTGCCGGTGCACCCCAAGGCCGAGCCGGTGCACGGGGAGCAGGGGTACGCCTCGCTGGCGGAGATCCCGTTCCCGGTGGACGTGGTGGACGTGTTCGTCAACAGCGAGCTGGCGGGCGGGGTCGCGGACGAGGCGGTGGCCGTGGGGGCGAAGGCGGTCTGGTTCCAGCTCGGCGTGGTGGACACGGAGGCGTACGGGCGGACGCGGGCGGCCGGGCTGGAGATGGTCATGGACCGGTGCCCGGCGATCGAGATCCCTCGGCTGGGGTGAGGGTGTGCGGACCGCCCGACGTGGGCAGGGATCCCCGCCGTGAGCGCCCCTCCCGATGCCCTCCCTCCCGGCCGCTCCCCCGGCGCCCTCCTTCCCGACGGTGAGCGGCTGACCGCCGGACTGTCCGCGCTGGGCGTGCGCGTCGGCGAGGTCCTGCTGGTGCACGCCTCCCTGCGGACGGTCGGGCCGACACCGGGCGGGCCGACCACCGTGCTGGCGGCCCTGCGCCGGGCGGTGGGGAGGGAGGGGACACTGGTGGTCCCCTCCTTCACCCCGGAGAACTCGGACACCTCACCGCAGTACCGCGCCCGGGTGCGGGGGCTGGACGCGGCGGCGCGCGAGGCGGTCCGCTCGTCGATGGCCCCGTTCGACCCGGCACTGACCCCGGCCCCCTCGATGGGCGCCCTGGCGGAGACCGTACGGACGGCGGCGGGGGCAGAGCGCAGCGCCCATCCGCAGACCTCCTTCGCCGCACTCGGCCCCGCCGCCGGAAGGCTGCTCGCCGGGCACCGGCCGGACTGCCACCTCGGCGAGGACTCCCCGCTCGCCCGGCTGTACGAGGCCGACGCCCGGGTCCTCCTCCTCGGCACCGGCTACGCCACCTGCACCGCCTTCCACCTGGCCGAGTACCGCACCCCCGCCCCTCCCCTGCGCTCCTACCGCTGCGTGGTGGCACCGGGGGGCGTGCGGCAGTGGTGGGAGTACCAGGATGTCGCCCTGGACGACAGCGACTTCGCGGCCCTGGGCGCGGCCTTCGAACGGGCCGCCGCCCCCGGTGACGTACGGCAGACGCTGGTCGGGTCCGCCCCGTGCAGGCTCGTCCGGTTGCGGGCGGCCGTCGACTTCGCCACCCGGTGGCTGACGGCCCACCGCTGACCCACACCGCTCACGGACCGCCGTCAGCAGGTCACCGGGCGTCCGGTCCCCGCTCCGCCCCCGGCTGCCCCTCCAGCTCGGCGAGCGCCAGCAGCTGTTGCGGGGTGACCCCCTTCGGGATCGGCACGGGGGCCGGTGTGCGCAGCGGCGGCTGCCAGCCGTGCTCCGGGTCCCAGCTCCGTACGACACGGGCGGGCGCCCCCGCGACCACCGCGTGGTCGGGGACCTCGCCGCGCACCACCGCGCCCGCCGCGACCACCACGTTGCGGCCGAGCCGGGCGCCCGGCAGGATCACGGCGCCGGTGCCGATCCAGCAGCCGGGGCCGATCTCGACCGGCTCCATGCGGGGCCACTGCTTGCCCACGGGCTCGTGCGGGTCGTCGTAGCTGTGGTTGGTCGAGGTGATGTAGACGTACGGACCGCAGTACGTGTCCGAGCCGATGGTCACCGTCGTGTCCGCGATCACATGGCTGCCGCGTCCCAGCACCACCCCGTCGCCCAGGGTGAGGATCGGGTCGGGCCCGAGGTCCAGGTCCGGCATCATCCCGGCGGTGAGGGTCACCTGCTCGGCGATGACGCAGTGGCCGCCCAGCTCGATCCACGGCTCCCCGAAGACCGTGCCCTGCGGGAACGCCAGCCGGGTCCCTTCGCCGATCGCGCCGAAGCGCAGCCGGCCGGGGTGCCCGGCGGTGACGGCGCCCGCCTCCCGCGCCCACTCCCACCCGCGGTGGACCAGCCAGGAGGCGGCGCTGCGGCGCCGGCGGGCGAGGGAGGAGAACGTGTTGCGGTTTTTCGGCACGGGCTCACGGTAGTCGGCGCGACGGGCGGCGATCGGTGCGGTGACCTGTGATGTTCACCCCACCCCCGGCACGTGCGGTGGGCCGTCGCCTACCGTGGCAGACGGCCCGATCCCGATCGAAGGCCCCCGTCGCATCACCACCAGGAGCACCACCCCCGAGCAGCACCGGACCACCGAGGAGCAGGCCATGGCGGAGCAGGCGTTGATCACGGGCATGGGCGGCAAGGAGCCGGTCATCGACGCGGACGCGTTCGTGGCCCCGACCTCCGTGGTCATCGGAGAGGTCGCCATGGCTCCCGGTTCCAGCGTCTGGTACCAGGCCGTGCTGCGCGCCGACTGCGGTCCCATCACCCTCGGCCCGGACAGCAACATCCAGGACAACTGCAGCGTCCACACCGACCCCGGCTTCCCGCTCACCGTGGGCGCCCGCGTCTCGGTCGGCCACAACGCGGTCCTGCACGGCTGTGTCATCGAGGACGACGTGCTGGTGGGAATGGGTGCCACGGTGCTCAACGGCGCGCACATCGGCGCCGGCTCCCTGGTGGCGGCGCAGGCTCTCGTACCGCAGGGGATGCGGGTGCCGCCCGGGTCGCTGGTCGCGGGCGTGCCCGCCAAGGTCAAGCGGCCGCTGACGGCGCAGGAGCTGGAGGGCATCCGGTTCAACGCGGCCGGTTACGTGGAGCTGGCCAAGGCCCACCGCGCGGCGCACGAGGGCTGAGCACCGAGCCCGGCCGGGCGGATCTCCACCTGCCGGCGCCCCCGGACACGGACATACCGGAGGCCGCCGCTCCCTCCCCGACCGGAGGGGGCGACGGCCCCGGGAACGTACGCCCGCAGGCGTCAGCTGTTGGGGCGCAGGGTCCAGACGACGGTCATCTCACCGGTGACCGCGCCGTCCGCGCGCCGGATCTCGACGGCGACCGGGAACTCGGGGCGCTCCCCGGCGTCGAGCTGGGCCACGACGTCGGCGATCGGGCGGCCGAGGGTGGCGGTCGCGGTGACCTCGCCCATGGCGAGCTTCTTGTAGCCGATCTCGGCCCTGACGGCGAGCGGCACGGCCCGGGACAGCTGGTCCCCGAAGGCGGCGATGACGATGGCTCCACTGGCGGACTCGGCGAGCGTGAACATCGCTCCGGCGTGCGGTCCGCCGACGTGGTTGTGGTAGTCCGCCTGGTCCGGCAGCCGGACGACCGCCCGCTCGGGCGTCGTCTCCAGGAATGCGAGGTTGAGGGTCCGGGCCATCGGAACGGTCGCGACGAGCATCTCGCCCACGGTCATCTGTTCAGCGCTCATGGACCGAAGGTTACTCATGAG
The DNA here is from genome assembly GCF_056436485.1 of Streptomyces sp. NPDC043746. Taxonomy (NCBI): domain Bacteria; kingdom Bacillati; phylum Actinomycetota; class Actinomycetes; order Kitasatosporales; family Streptomycetaceae; genus Streptomyces; species Streptomyces sp. NPDC043746. The sequence goes on from NZ_JBWKCM010000009.1 coordinate 235,893, forward strand.
TAGCGATGTTTGGCCATCCCCCTGTGATCTTTGGCCGCCCCCCTGTTACGGCACCGGGACAGCACTGGGACAGGGGCGGGCGTGGCAGCGCACACGCCACCCATCTATGGTTACTGGCCATGTGGCCAGGACAGCAGCCGCCCGGGGGCGAGCAGAACCCGCAGGACCCGAATCAGAACCCGTACCAGCAGCCGGGGTACCAGCAGCCGAATCCCTATCAGCAACCGGGATATCCGCAGCAGGGCCAGCAGCCCGGGCAGCAGCCGGGACAGCCCGGCGCGCCCGGATACCCGCCGGGGCAGCCCGGCTACGGACAGCCGGGTTACGGGCAGCCGGGGTACGGCCAGCCCAATCCGTACCAGCAGCCGACCGTCCCGCAGTACGCCGTCGGAGGTTCGCCCGGCGGACCGAAGCCGGACGGCGACAAGAAGAAGACGACCGTCATCGCCATCGTGGCGGCGACCGCCGTCGTGGTCGCCGCGGCCGTCACCGGCGTCGTCCTGCTGACCGGCAACGACGACGACAAGAGCAAGGACGTCGCGGACGACAAGAAGTCCGCCGCACCCAGCGCGGAGCCGAGCACCTCGGAGGAGCCCAGCTCCGCGCCGGTGGAGAACCCGCGGGGCGCCGAGAACGACCCCAAGCCCCTCGTCCCGGGGTGGAAGGTCGTCACCAACCCCAAGTGGGGCACGCAGTTCGACGTGCCCGGTGACTGGGAGGTCTCCAGCTCGGGTGTGTTCGCCGGCTTCGAGGACGCCAAGGACCCCACGGGCAAGCCCGCCGCCGGTTTCTCGGCGCCCGCGTACTACAAGAGCAAGTGGTGCGTCGACGACTCCGACAAGGACGGCCGCGACGAGGAGACCGCGCTGGCCGGCGTCGGTACGAAGGGCGCGCGCGGGGCGAAGACCTCCGACGAGGCCGCGAAGGCCGAGGCGGGCACCTGGGTGTGGGCCGCCTACGCCCAGACCGACTCGAAGGACAAGGTCAAGGTCGGTGACCCCAAGCCGTTCACGACGCAGTCGGGTCTCTCCGGCAGCGTCGTGACCGCGACCGCGACCGATCTGTCCAAGAAGAAGAAGTGCGACACCGACGGCAAGTCGATCGCCTTCTCCTTCAAGAACGGCAACGACGAGTTCTCGACCTGGATCCTCTACGCCCCCAAGGGCGTGGACGGGGAGCTGCCGGACACCACCATCCAGCAGATCCTGAGCACGGTCCGCCTGTCCGCCGACAAGCCGACCGGCTGACACTCCCCACCTCTGCCGGCGGCACCGCCCGCGCGGCCCGCCCCGGGAACGCTGTCCCCCGGAGCGGGCCGCGCGGGCGTCCGTCCGCACTCAGCCGATGGTGAAGGCCCCGTCCGGTGGTTCCGGCGAGGCGACCGCCTCCGCGTCCGGCACCGGGCGCGCCCCGTCGACGAGCCGGGCCAGCGCGTCCCCGTCGGTGACCCGGGCCGGAAAGGCGTCGGCGGCGCAGCGGCGGGTGAGCGGTGCCGTGTCGACCGGGGCGTGCGAGGCGAGCAGCACGACGTTGCCGAAGCGCCGCCCGCGCAGCACGGCCGGTTCACCGACCAGGGCGAGCCCGGCGAAGGCCGTGGCGAAGTTGGCGAGTTGGGACCGGAGGAACGCGAAGGGCGCGCTGTCCGCCAGGTTCGCGGCGTAGATCCCGTCGGGCCGCAGCACCCGTGCGGCGGCCCGCGCGTACTCCACCGAAGTGAGGTGGGCCGGGACCCGGGAGCCGCCGAAGACGTCCGCGACGACGAGGTCGGCCGAGGCCGGCGGGGCCGCCTCCAGCCGTTCCCGGGCGTCGTCGGCGTGCACGGTGATGCCGCTGTCGTCGGGCAGCGGAAGATGGTCCCGTACCAGCCGCAGCAGCCCTCGGTCCGCCTCGATCACCTCCTGCCGCGAGCCGGGGCGGGTGGCCGCGACGTAGCGTGGCAGGGTCATCGCCCCGCCACCGAGGTGCAGGACGTCCAGCGGGGCGCCTACGGGTGCCGCGCAGTCCAGGACATGCGCGAGACGCCGTACGTACTCGAATTCCAGGTGCGAGGGATCGTCGAGGTCCACGTAGGACTGGGGTGCGTCGTCGACCGTGAGCAGCCAGGCCCGGTCGCGGTCCACATCGGGCAGCAGCCGGGCGGTGCCGCAGTCGACGTCGCGGATGACGGGTATCGGCTCGTTCACCCCTCCATTGTCGCCTCCCGCACGGTGCCGCCCGCCACCCCGGACCGAGGGGTGGCGGGCGGCGGGCGCTCCTCAGAGCAGGCCGGTGACCGTGCCCGCGCCGACCGTGCGGCCGCCCTCGCGGATCGCGAAGCCGAGGCCGGACTCCAGCGGGACGTCACGGCCCAGCTCCACGGTCATGGTGACCGTATCGCCGGGGCGCGCGAGGCCTCCCTCCCCGAGGTCGACGTCCCCGACGACGTCCGCCGTGCGGATGTAGAACTGCGGCCGGTAGCCGGTGGTGACCGGGGTCGACCGGCCGCCCTCCTTCGCCGACAGGACGTACACCTGCGCGGTGAACCGACGGCTGGGCGTGACGCTGCCGGGCGCGGCCACGACATGGCCCCGGCGGACCCGGTCGCGCTCCACGCCGCGCAGCAGCAGCGCCACGTTGTCCCCGGCCTCGGCCGACTCCATCGGCTTGCCGAAGGTCTCCAGCCCGGTGACGACCGTCTCGACGTCCGCGCCCAGCACCTGGACCCTGTCCCCGACGCGCACGGTGCCGCGCTCGACGGCGCCGGTGACGACCGTGCCCCGGCCGGTGATGGTCAGGACGTTCTCCACGGAGAGCAGGAACGGTGCGTCGGTGTAGCGCACCGGCATCGGTACGTACGTGTCGACGGCGTCCAGCAGCCCTTCGACCGCCGCCGTCCAACGTGGGTCGCCCTCCAGCGCCTTGAGCCCGGAGACCCGGACCACGGGGACGGTGTCACCGCCGTACCCGTGCGCGGAGAGCAGCTCGCGGACCTCCAGCTCGACCAGGTCGGTCAGCTCGGGGTCGCCCGCGTCGGCCTTGTTGAGCGCCACGACGATGTGGTCGACGCCCACTTGGCGGGCCAGCAGGACGTGCTCGGCGGTCTGCGGCATGATCCCGTCGAGCGCGGAGACGACGAGGATCGCCCCGTCGAGCTGCGCCGCTCCCGTGACCATGTTCTTGATGTAGTCGGCGTGGCCGGGCATGTCGACGTGCGCGTAGTGGCGGGTGTCGGTCTCGTACTCGACGTGCGCGATGTTGATGGTGATCCCGCGCTGGGCCTCCTCCGGGGCCCGGTCGATCCGGTCGAACGACACGTAGGAGGTGGAGCCGGGGCCCCGCTCGCTGAGGACCTTGGTGATGGCGGCGGTGAGGGTGGTCTTGCCGTGGTCGACGTGGCCCATGGTGCCGATGTTGAGGTGCGGCTTGGTGCGTACGTATGCCGTCTTGGACATGGCGCGTCCTACCTTTCAAGACGTGGGTCCGCTCCGGTCATTCGTAAGATCGGAGGGCCCGGGGGTTCTGGGTATGGCTGGCATGGCGGAGACCGCTCGA